>NZ_PXYY01000005.1 GCF_003013245.1 Neisseria iguanae | reverse complement strand
GTAAAGCCGGGCACGTTATCCGCATTTTGATAGAGATGCGGCATAACAAATGTACGTTCCGGAATAAGGAGCACAGGAAGCGTTGTGCCGCTTTGTCAATCTTTATCATCCGGTTACGCCGCATAAGCGCTTGATCAGACGGCCTTTACTTCCGCCAACACCGCTTCTGCCGCCAACGCCGCCGTATCTTTTTTCAGCCACTCATGCAGGGCATAAAAATCCTGTTTCAATTGCGCCACCGCTGCCGGATGGTCGTACCATGCCGCAACCGCTACAGCGAGTTTTCCCGGTGTGGCATCATGTTGCAGCAATTCCGGCACGGCTGCCTTATTCAATAAAATATTCGGTAATCCGACATGGGACACTTTGACTTTACGCTTCACATAGGCATAGGTCAGCGGCGAAATTTTATAGCTGACGACCATCGGCCGCTTGCACAAGGCGACTTCCAACGTAGCTGTGCCGCTCGTCACCAATACCACGTCAGCGGCGGCGCACGCCACATCGGATTGCCTGTCCACCACAGTCAGCGGCAATCGGGCAAACTCGGCTTGCGCCAAGATTCCGGTCAAGCGTTGACGCGTAGCGGCGGTGGCGGCAGGCAATACAAACTGCGCCTGCGGGTATTTCTCCAGCAGCAATAAGGCCGTCTGAAAAAATATCGGTGCCATATAATCAATTTCACTCACGCGGCTGCCCGGCATCAATGCAAACAATGGGATATCGGACGGTAAGCCCAATTGTACACGCGCCGCCTGTTGGTCGGCTTCCAGCGGCATGGTTTGTGCCATCGGATGTCCGACAAACTCTGCCCGCCCGCCCGCATCAAGATAAAGCTGCGGCTCCATCGGAAACAGACATAACACTTTATTCACCTGATGCACAATCTTATTCACTCGCCCGTGCCGCCACGCCCATACCGACGGGCTGACATAATGCACGGTCGGAATACCGGCTGCTTTGAGCTTCTCTGCCACGCCCAGATTAAAGTCCGGTGCATCAATACCGACAAACACATCGGGCTGGATGCGGATTAAATCGTTCACAATCCTTTTGCGGATTTTCAGAATTTCCGGTAACCGCTTCACCACTTCGACAAAACCGCGCACCGCCAGCTTTTCTTGGTCATACAGGCTCTCAAAGCCTTCCGCCTTCATGCGTTCGCCACCGATACCGATAAACTTTGCCTCAGGACAACGCTGTTTCAACGCGCAGACTAAATGTGCCCCGAGCAGATCGCCCGACGCTTCGCCGACACAGATGGCGATGGTCAGATTTTTTTTCATGTGCGAATAACGTAGAGTTAAGTTGCGGATATTTTAACAGATTGATAAGCAAAGGCCGTCTGAAAGTTTCAGACGGCCTTTTTAAATTAAATTTGATATTTAAACTGAAATATTCTAATTTAAACTAAATTTTCAATTCAACAGTACAGAAATCATGGAAACCATATATACCCGAATCCGCCAAATAAGACGGCAAAAAGGTTGGACATTACAGCAACTCGGTGATGCGGTCGGCGTAACCGCACAAGCTGTCAAACATTGGGAAGACGAGAACGGCAAGGTGCTCCTCCCCGTGCTAAAAAATTGGAAAAAATTGCCAAAGTATTAGGTATTAGCACTGTTTGGCTGCAATTCGGCAATGATACTCTTTTACCCAAATATTTACCTGTAGCCGTACAAGAGCATAATCCGGGTTCTGACACCCATCATGAAATAGGCTATATGGCTACAAATTGTCAGCAGGTAGTGGAAATTTCGTCTGGATAAACAACCATAAAGAAGATCCGCTGCTGTTCCACCAACGCTGGCTTGAGGGCCAAACGGCTGAGTCCTGAAAATCTGCGCGGCATGTATGTTTGCGACGACAGTATGAAGCCCGATCTCAAAGACCGGGATACTGTATTAATCGATATTTCCGACGGAGAGATTTACGCATTCGTTTTCAAAGAAAAGTTTTACATCAAATGTGTCCGCCAAACCGAAGACGGCCTGTTGCTCATCAGTAGCAATCCCGCTTATGAACCGATGACCGTCAGCTTTGACAATGCCGACAAATTCCAACTGCTCGGCAGAATGATCTGGCGCTGCGGATAAATCCAACACTATTTTAAAATAATTTTCCGCAGAGCATGGTTCTACGTTTTTTATTTTTTAAAATCAAATTCATATTCCAAATTTTAAAATAAAATTTAAACTAAATCTTATTATTTATTAAAGAAAATTTTAAAACTCATTGCGTCAATCAGATGCCGGTGCCGCAAAACTTGAATAACTGTTGGTTTGTCAGCTGTATTTAAACAAAAACTTATAGGAGAAATAAAATGAATTTTAAAAACAAATTCAAACTTACCGCAGCAGCAATCTGCGTCCTCAGCGCAATCCCGATTGCCGTCTGTGCATCTTTCAAAAACCAAGGTGATGTCAATCTTCAGGCCGATAATCCGAAGATGAATACCACTGTTACAAAGTAATCGTGCCAAATCTATAAATAAGCGGCATTTATTGACGAAATTTAGGGAAAAGGCATTATTGCTGCCAACCGTCTCGAAAATATCAATAATGATGTGATTAAAGTCGTGGAAAGCGTGGTAAACCTGTTCGAAACGTATGCTTGCAGTAGATGTGACTTACAACTTTCTATATAATGTATCAGGTTCTTTGAAGGAGATAATGTTCGCAATGGCTGCTGATATGTCTGCCAATCTTCAATTATGACAAAAATCTCATAATCCACTTGCAACATTTAAAGCTGGCTCATGTTATACGCGGCAACCGGCAATGCCGCAGCTGCGTCAATACAGCAGCATTGTATAACCGCTTGCGCTTGGAAATGCTTTCTTGTGTATCTGAGACTATACGGAGTAAGGCATTATGTGGGACATCATTTTGGATTTTATCCGCAATATTTTCCGCAAATACAAAAAACCCGTTATTGTTTTGGTTATCAATGAAGTCATCTATTATATTTTCGGTGCCACCAATGAATGTGGTTTCCGATGCCCGATGCCACCGATGACTGCTCTAGAAAACCTGCTGTTTGTTGCCTCATCTGTCATTATGTATATCTGTCTTTTGTGGATGATGATTATCTACATGTCCGACAAATACAATAAGATGTAGATATAGGTTGTCAAAAAACAAACCAAGGTAAAAGGCCGTCTGAAACATAAACTGCGCCCCAAAAGTCAGGCCCCCCAACTAAGAAGGTGCGGTTTTCTTATGTCCGAATATACACCGGACTTCAAATACCGGGACCTACCCCATTATCACCAAGTGCACAGCCGGCAGCGCGCTTCAAAGCCTCATGCACACATCTGCGCCGCCGCACTGCAAAATCGGTGTCACCAATGCCAATGAATGTGGTTTCCTTTGCAGTCACGGGTATTCAACCTCTAAAAACCTTACAGAATAAGGCTTTCAGCAATTTTCATCACCTTTTTTGTTACTTACCCCTGAAAACGGAAAGCTTCGATGAAGAAGGTGCGCTGCCGGCGGCGGGGCCGGCAACAATCATAAATGATTACATACTGCAATCATGAATGCTTGAGTCTGGACTTAAAAAAGCTGAGCCCCGTTGCCTGCAGAACCCGGCTTGAAAAGGCTGTTTGAGAAACATTCTTAACTTGCCCAAGGGTTGGGGGGACAGTTCAGGTTTTCAGACGGCCTTTATCATGTCACTTAATCATCAACGGATAATCCCGCGTGTCGATTCGGCAAAGAAATCTTTAAACACAGCCAATTCTGATTGGGTTTGGGCACGTTTCAGAATATCGGTTTTGGCTTCTTCAAACGGAATGCCGCGGTGATAGATGGTTTTGTACACGTCTTTCACGTTGGCGATTTGTTCGGCAGTGAAGCCGTTGCGGCGCATACCTTCGCTGTTGAGGCCGGCCGGTTCGGCACGATAGCCTGCGGCCATGAAATACGGTGGCACGTCTTTGTGTACACCGGCGGCAAACGCGGTCATGGCGTAGTCGCCGATCCGGCAGAACTGAAACACCAACGTGTAGCCGCCGAGAATGACATAATCGCCGATGGTGACATGTCCGGCCAAGGATGCGTTGTTGGCAAAGATAGTGTCGTTGCCGATGACACAATCGTGTGCAAGATGGCAGTAGGCCATGATCCAATTGTTGTCGCCGATACGGGTTTCTCCGATACCGGTGGCGGTGCCGAGATTAAAGGTAGTGAATTCGCGGATGGTATTGCCATTACCGATAATCAGGCGGGTCGGCTCGCCGCGGTATTTTTTATCCTGCGGAATTTCGCCTAAGCTGGCAAACTGGAAAATGCGGTTGTTTTCTCCAATGGAGGTATGGCCGTTAATCACGACGTGCGAACCGATTTCGGTGTTCGCGCCGATTTGCACGTTCGGGCCGATAACGGTATAAGGCCCTACTTTCACGCTGGAATCGAGTCTAGCTTTCCGATCAATGATGGCGGTAGGATGGATAAGAGACATGTTGTGCTCCTTATTTCAATAAGGCCGTCTGAAATATGTTCAGACGGCCTGTTGTCTGCTGCATGGACGGATAACGCTTCAGACAATATTACACTATGCGTTTGGCACACATGATTTCGGCTTCGACCGCCACTTGGCCATCGACTTTGGCCACAGCATTAAATTTGCCGATGCCGCGTTTGCTGGTGATCAGTCCGACTTCAAAAACCAGTTGGTCACCGGGAATCACTTGGCGTTTGAAACGGGCATTATCGATGCCGGCGAAGAAGAAAAATTCGTTGTCTTTGCGGCCGCCTTCGCTCAAGATGGCCAACGTACCGCAAGCCTGCGCCATGGCTTCGATAATCAGCACGCCCGGCATAACCGGCAAATCGGGGAAATGGCCTTGAAACTGAGGCTCGTTCATGGTGACGTTTTTAATCGCGGTCAGGCATTTCATCGGCTCGTAGGCTGTGATGCGGTCAAGCTGTAAAAACGGGTAGCGGTGCGGAATTAGTTTTTGAATATCTTTTGCTTCAATCGGTAACGTTAAGTCCATAATTTTCCTTTTATTTTTTAGAATCGATGTGGATTGAATGGTTGGTGCTGAGTGTTTTTTCCAGCTGTTTGAGACGCTTGTGCATTTCGTTCAGATGTCGGATGTGTACGCCGTTGCGCGCCCATTCTCTATAGGGCATGTCGGGGAAGATGCCGGCAATGTGCTGCCCTTGTTCGGTAATGCTGTGGGTCAGACTAGTGCCACCGCCAATGTTGGTTTTATCGGCGATTTCAATGTGGCCGACGGTACCGACACCGCCGCCGATGATGCAGTAATTGCCGATGGTCACGCTGCCGGAAATACCGGTTTTGGCGGCAATGACGGTATGCGAACCGATTTTGCAATTGTGGCCGATTTGGATTTGGTTGTCGATTTTGGTGCCGTTACCGACAGTAGTGTCATTCATGGCTCCGCGGTCGATATTGCTGTTGGAACCGATTTCGACATCATCGCCCAAGGTTACACCGCCGGTTTGCGGAATTTTGAACCACGAATCACCGGCAAAGGCCAAACCGAAACCGTCGGCACCAATGACTGCGCCGGCGTGGATTTCAACGCGTTTGCCCAAGGTGCAGCCGTAGTAAATCACGGCATTGGGGTGAATCACGGTTTCATCGCCCAAGGTACAGTCGTGTTCAATCACGGCATTGGCCAGAATGCGGCAGTTTTCGCCCAAAACGGTATTCGCGCCGATATAAACGTTGGCACCGATTTCACAGCTTGCAGGCACAGTGGCACCGGGTTCAATCACGGCAGTCGGATGCACGCTGCCTGCGGCCTTCACGATGGGCGAAAACAGGCGTGCGACTTTGGCGAAATACAGGTAAGGGTCGGTGGCGACAATCAGATTGCGGCCGGAAAACTCACCGGCAGACTTGGCCGGCACGATAATCGCACCGGCTTGACTGTCGTACACATCGGCTTTGTATTTGGGATTGGCCAAAAAGCTGATGTGTTCGACCTGCGCGTCGGCCAAGGGGCGTACGGCTTGGACGGCAATATCGTTGCCGCGCCATTCGCCGCCGAGTTCAGCCACGATTTGGGAAAGGGTATAGTTTTGTGAAACCATAGGGGACTTTCAGGCTGTCTGAATGCTTGAAATCACAAGTTTAAACGGCAAATGGTTGAACGGTTCGCAGCTTGTGTAAACAGGAACAGGCGTCTGATTCAGGAACGGAACCCGCTGTTTAAAGCATTTTTAACCATTGATTTTCCAGACGGCCTTGTTTGATTGGAGGCCGTCTGAAGTATTATCGTGCATTCAGTGCTTTAATCACGCTGTCGGTAATGTCGTATTTGCTGTTGACGTAGATGACGTCCTGCAAAATCACGTCGTAGCCTTCCTGCTTGGCTAATTCAAGAATTACGCGGTTGGCGTTTTGCTGCAAAGCGGCGAATTCTTCATTGCGGCGCAGGTTGTAGTCTTCCGCCAATTTGGCTTGCTCACGGCGGAAACGCTGTACCATTTCGCCCCATTGTTTGGCTACATTTTCACGCGCTTGGCCTTGCAGACGGTTGTCGGCCAGTTTTTTCTCCAAATCCGCGCCTTCTTGTTGCAGCTTTTGCAAGGCTTTTTGGCGGCTGCCGAATTCTTTTTCCAGTTTGGCCTGAATGCCTTGCGCCTGCTTGGATTCGAGATACACGCGTTCGGTATTGATGAAACCGAGTTTCTGCACGGCTTCGGCTGCCGCAGCCTGTGTCATCAGGCCGAAGCCCAACACCGCCGCGCTGCCCAAACGGAGGATTGTTGATACTTTTTTCATCATCAAGTCCTTTACATTCTTGTGGCGGAAAGTCCGGGCCGTTTGAAACATCCGACAGGGGTTTTCAGACGGCCTGCCCGAATCAGAATGTGGTACCCAATTGGAATTGGAAGCGTTGGACTTCGTCGCCTTCTTTTTTCTTAATCGGATAAGCATAACTGAATTTCATCGGTCCCAAAGGCGAGAGCCAAGTTACCGCCGCACCGGCAGAATAGCGCAACTCTTCTTTAAAAGTCGATTTGTGGTTGGTGCCCAAACCGTAAACGTTTTGCTTTTGTGTTGAACCGGAACGAATGTCGTTTTCGGAATCGGTATAGGTTTTGCCGTCCCACACACTGCCCGCATCGGCAAACAGGCTCAACCGCACGGTGCGTGCATCTTTAATGCCCGGCATTGGGAACAGCAACTCAGCCGACACGTTGGCTTTTTTATTACCGCCATAGCTGATTTTATCGCCGTGTTCGTCATACACTTTCGGGCCGAGCGTACCACTTTCGAAACCGCGCACCGAACCTAAACCGCCACCGTAAAAGTTTTCAAAGAACGGCATTTCTTTGGTTTTGCCGTAACCGTTACCGTAGCCGACTTCACCACCCAACATCAGGGTCAAATCTTTGCTCAACGGGAAGAACCAAGTCTGGTTGTGGGTCAGTGTGTAATATTTCAAATCACTGCCCGGCAAGGCCACTTCGCCGTTTACACCTGTCAAATAGCCGCGGGTAGGCCATAAAGCATTATCGGTTTTATTACGTCCCCAGCCGATAGTACCTTTATACACCCGGCCTTTAAATTTACCGATGCCGCTATCATTGTTACCATACTTCTGAATAAATTCTTTATAACGTTTAGGCGCCCCGTTGAATGTATTAACCGTGAGATGTTCTGCCGCCAAGCCGAAATTCACGCGGTCATATTCGGTAATCGGCACGCCCATGCGCAAACCGCCGCCTATAGTGGTGGTTTTATACTGTTTCGCGCTGGAAGATGCCTTGCGCGGATCGTATTTGCGGCCGTAGATGTCGTAGCCCAAGCTCACGCCGTCGGGTGTGAAGTAGGGGTCGGTAAACGACAGCGAGCCGTTGGCGGTGGTTTTACTGCGCGATACGCGTGCGGAAGCGGATTTGCCGGTACCGAACAGGTTGTCTTGAGCCACACCGGCGGATATGACGATACCGGTATCTTGCACCCACCCTGCGCTCAAATCCAGCGAGCCGGTAGAGCGTTCGGTCAGGCTCATGTTTAAATCGACTTGGTCAGGCGTGCCGGCAACCGGTTTGGCATCGAATTGGACATTGTCAAAGTAACCCAACAATTCCACACGTTCTTTAGAACGTTGCAGCTTGGACGTGTCGTATGGTGCAGCTTCTATTTGGCGCAATTCGCGACGGATCACTTCGTCACGGGTTTTATTGTTGCCGGTGATGTTGATTTCGTTTACATAAACTTTACGGCCCGGTTCAATGTACAACACGAAATCGACAATTTTGGTTTCCGGATTCGGTTGCGGCCGAACGTTGACTTCGCTGAATGCATAGCCCGCCGTACCCATGCGGTTTTGAATGGCTTCCAGCGCAGTCACCATTTGCTGGCGCTCATACCACCGGCCTTCTTTCATTTTTAGCAGTTTGTACAAATCGGCTTTGGGTACTTCGCGGGTATCGCCTTCAATGTGTACCTTGCCCCAACGGAACCGGTCGCCTTCTTCCACCACCACTTTAATGGTTTGCTGGGTTTTGTCTTCGTTGGTTTGAATGTCGGTATCGACAATGCGGAAGCTGAAATAGCCGTTATTTTGATAGAAATCATTCACGCGCTGCATGTCTTGCGCGAATTTTTGTTCGTTAAACTGGTTGCTTTTGGTCAACCATGTCCATATGCCGCCTTTGCTCAAAGACATTTGCTTCATCAGCTTGCGGTCGGAATATTTCTCATTGCCTTCAAACTCGATGTTGGTGATTTTGGTCGATTTGCCTTCTTCCACCGTGATGTCGATGGAAACACGGTTACGAGCGAGTTTGGTCACGGTCGGTTTGATTTGTGCCGACTGTTTACCGCGGCTCACATATTCCTGTTTCAAAGCGGCAACGGCCTGATTCAGTGTCGCTTGGTTGAAATATTGCGACTGCGCCAAACCGAATGATTCCAAGTTTTTCTTGATGGCATCGTTTTGGAGCATTTTAGCGCCGGTGATATTCAAACTGGCGATGGTCGGACGCTCTACCACGGTCAGCAGCACTTGGTTGCCCATGGTTTCAACGCGTACGTCGTCAAAGAAACCGGTCGCATACAGGTCACGGATGATTTCTTCACTGCGCTCGTCGCTGAAGTTGTCGCCCACTTTGACCGGCAGGTAGTTGAACACTGTGCTCGGCTCGGTGCGTTGCAAACCTTCGACACGAATATCCTGAATGGTGAAATCGGCCAATGCCAAAGGCGTCAAACCCAAAATCATCAAAGCAGAAGCAATCTGTTTTAATTTCATACAATTATCCAAACAAACGATTAATATCATTAAAGAACGCCACCGCCATCAACATCAGCATTGCAGCCAGACCAAATCGTAAACCGATGGCCTGAATGCGCTCGCTCAACGGTTTTCCGCGTATCCATTCGGCGATATAATACACCAAGTGACCGCCGTCTAAAACAGGCACCGGCAGCAAGTTGAGAATACCCAAACTGATGCTGACCAAGGCCAAAAATTCCAAATAACTCTGCACACCCAAGGCCGCCGAACGGCCGGCGAAATCGGCAATCGTCAATGGACCGGAAACATGATTGGCCGAAGCGTTGCCAATCAGCAGTTTACCGAAAAATTTCAACGTAGTGGCCGAATAGCCGATCATTTTATCCCAGCCTATTTTGAAGGCCTCACCTACAGACGGCATATATTGGAAGCGAACCTGCTTATCCCACGCTTCATCACGCAGTGCCGCCACACCAACACGGCCGGCCAAGGTACCGTCTTCCAATTCCAGCGTATTCGGGCGTAAGGCCGTCTGAAAAGTTTGGCCGTCACGCTCATACACCACATCCAGCTTCTTGCCCGGACTGTCGCGGAACAATTCCGCCCAAGCCGCCCATTCGCGAATTTCACGACCGTCGGCACTGATCAGCTTGTCGCCCGCTTTCAAACCGGCTTGTTCTGCCGGACTACCTTCTTGCACGAAACCAACATAGTTGGTAATTTTAAAAGGCCACAGACCGATGTTGCCGCTATTTTTCGCAATTTTACCCGCTTCGGGGGTACCGGCAGCATCTATCACGCGTGTTGCCGCTTGTCCTGAGGCCGTCTGAACGGTAACAACGACCTTGCCGGCTTCCACATTCAAGATGATTTCGGTTTGTACATCGCCCCATTCGCCGACTGCGGTGCCGTTAACCGATTGGATTTTATCGCCGGGCCGGAAACCTGCTTTAGCGGCGATACTGGACGGCTCGACCATGCCGACATACGGACGGATTTCAGTCACACCGAAAGAAAAGCTCAGGCCATACAGCAATACCGCCAAGGCCAGATTGGTCAGCGGGCCGGCGGCAACAATCGCGATTTTCTTGGCCGGGTGCTGTTTGTCGAAAGCATAGGGTAAATCTTCTTCCGGCACATTGCCTTCGCGCGTATCGGCCATTTTGACATAGCCGCCCAAAGGAATCGGCGCCAGACACCATTCGGTGTCGCCACGTTTTTTGGTGAAAAACGGCTTACCGAAGCCTACCGAAAAGCGCAGCACTTTCACGCCGCACCAACGCGCCACAATATAATGGCCGAATTCGTGCAAGCTGACCAGAATCAGAATCGCGACGATAAATGCTAATAAGGTTTGCAAAAAAGTCCCCTGATGTTTTGATTGGATGTTGTGCGTTCAGAAGGCCTTGGTTTGGTGAGGCCGTCTGAAACTTATTTCAGGCTGCTGATAAATGCTTTCGCCCGAATACGTGTACAGGCATCTTGCGCCAACAGGCTTTCAATATCGTGAAGACTGTCTGAAACATGATGTTCCAAACTGTCGGCCACTACTTTGGCAATATCGGTAAAACGGATTTTACCGTCTAAAAATGCAGCTACGGCGATTTCGTTGGCGGCATTCAACACGCAAGGTGCGGCGCCACCGGTGTGCATGGCTTCGTAGGCCAGTTTCAAACACGGAAAGCGGTTGAAATCAGGCTCTTTAAAGGTCAAGGCCGATAAGCTGCCGAAATCCAACGGGCCCACACCCGATTCAATGCGCTCGGGCAAGCCTAAGCAATAGGCAATCGGTGTGCGCATATCGGGATGACCCATTTGTGCCAGCACCGAGCCGTCGAGATAACGCACCATGCTGTGAATCACGGATTGAGGGTGAATCATAACTTCAAGTTTATCCGGCGGGCAGTTAAACAGCCAATGCGCTTCAATCAGCTCCAAGCCTTTGTTCATCATCGAGGCGGAATCGACCGAAATTTTCTGCCCCATGCTCCAATTCGGATGCTTGACCGCTTGCGCCGGCGTGATGTGGGCAAACGCAGCCAAATCGGTTTCGAGAAACGGGCCGCCGGAAGCGGTGAGGATAATTGATTGAATGCCATGCTCGTTCAGACAGCTTTGATAATCGCGCGGCAACACTTGGAAAATCGCATTGTGTTCGCTGTCAACCGGTAATACAGTCGCGCCGTTGACCTTGGCAGTTTCCATAAACAGCGCGCCGGATACGACCAAGGTTTCTTTATTCGCCAGATAAATGGTTTTGCCTTTTTGCGCGGCCGCCAAAGCAGAAGGCAGCCCTGCTGCACCGACAATCGCGCACATCACACCGCTGACTTGATCGTCATTCGCCACATCAATCAAGGCTTGTGCGCCGTGCAATACTTGGGTTTTACAGCCCTTGGTTTGCAACAGATTTTGCAAACTCGCGGCATGCTCACCATCGGACACCACCGCATATTCGGGCGCAAACTGCACACATTGCGCCGCCAATTTCCCAACCTGTTTGTGCCCTGCCAGCGCAAATAAGCGGAATTTACCAGGGTGGCGCGCAATCACGTCTAAAGTACTGACGCCGATACTGCCGGTGCTGCCTAAAATGGTGAGAACTTGTGTGGTCATATTTCAATTTCTGTTTAGGCCGTCTGAACGATCCGGACGGCAGTCGGATTTTTCGCAATCGTTTGATGCGGCAATCCCATCAATCTGTTCTTCGGGCGGCCTATCGTTTTTCGACATACTACGGCAGCAGGGAAATAACGGCTGATTTTTCATGCCATTGTATTTTCTCTGTTATTCGGTTGGAAACGGCAGCTCCAAACGGATTAAATCTTCCGCAGCTTTCTGCTGCCCCGCAGAGCTTAAGCCTTTTTTGTTGCCATAAATTTTCACAAAGCCGTATCCTTTCACCGCACCGGGCAGGTAAACGAGGGTGGTAGGTTCGTGGCGGACTTGGCAGACATAATAAACGGTTTGCCGCAGGGATTTTTTTGTAACAGTGCAGTCGTTTTTGCGGTGCCGCTGTTCCAATTGCATCCGTTGGTTAACGTATTCCTGCGCAGTCACATAAGGCGGCAGGGCTTCGCCTGTCAGAATCAGGCTGCGTTCAGGGTGGTTGCGGGCGGTGTAGAGATGGTTGCGGAAGCCGCCGTCTTGATTTTGGAAGGCTGTAAATTTATAGCTTTCCTGCTGGAAGATAAGATCACGGGTATTAGTGTTGGCAGCGGCACACGCACCCAGAGTGATACAAAGAGCCAAGGCTGTATAAACGCATTTCATGATATTTTCTCCAAAAGACAGTTGCTTGATACGGCATATTGCGGCGGCGGGATTAGGTACGCTTTTGTATTGGCGTTTAAAAGCAGTTGAAGCCGTCCTTATCTGCTTCTTCTTTCAGACGGCCTTCAGTTCAAAATTGCCATCATGGCGGCATACACGCTCAATACAGCAATCAGGCTGTCGATACGGTCGAACACGCCGCCGTGACCGGGCAGAATATTGCTGCTGTCTTTGATACCGGCAGCACGTTTGAGCCAGCTTTCGAGCAAATCGCCGCACACGCCGACCACCGTCAGCACCAAGCCTATTAACAGCACATTCAGCCAGCCAGTATCAAACGCCAGCCAATCCGCATACCATACCCAAGTCATGTACAACGCCACGCATACTGCGCCGCTGATGGCACCTTCCCAGCTTTTCCCCGGACTGATGGTCGGGGCAATTTTGTTTTTACCGAATGCTTTGCCGGTGAAGTAGGCAAAAATATCGGCTACCCACACCAAACCCATCACCGCCAACAACGACACAGCGCTTTCAGGGCTTGGGCGTAAATCAACTAAGGCATACCAAAACGGCAGCATCAGCATCCAGCCGGTGGCATAGGCTTGCCAGCCGCCCTTAAGCGTCCATTTTTTCTTGAGCCAAAGCGGCATAATCAACAGCCAAAACACCAACACGACATACCACACCACGTTGGGCAGCTTCCAATCACCCAAATAGGCAACGATGCCGAAAATCAGGCTGGCCACAATAAAATGGTTGATTTGGATTTTGCTCAACCCGCTCATGCAGGCATATTCCCGCAAGGCCGACAGGGCAATCAGGCCGCTGAATGCCACCCACAGTCCATCGGGTGCGTAAAACAGCATGCCCAACATTAAGGACAGCAATACTAATGCGGTGAGGATTCGTTGTTTCAACATCGCTTCAACCTCTTTGCTGCCCAACCGGTAATTGCTCGGAAGTTCGCCCGAAACGACGTTCGCGGTTTTGGAAAGATGAAATGGCCGCGCTTAGGGCTTTTTCGTCGAAATCAGGCCACAATACATCAGTGAAATACAGTTCGGCATAGGCCATCTGCCACAATAAGAAATTGCTGATGCGGGTTTCACCACCGGTGCGGATAAACAAGTCCGGCTCGGGCGCATCACCCAGCATCAAATGGCGGCTGATAAGTGCTTCGGTGATTTCGGTATGCCCTTCGGCCAGCACTTTATTGGCCGCCTGCAAAATATCCCAACGGCCGCCGTAATCGGCGGCAATGCTCAACGTCAGGCCGGTATTTTGGGCGGTAAGCGCTTCAGCGGTTTCAATACCTGCCACAATATCGGCATGAAACCGCCCGCGGCTGCCGATGACTTTCAAGCGCATATTGTTTTCATGCAGACGCTTCACTTGTTTTTGCAAAGCCCGCAAAAACAGGCTCATCAGAAAGGAAACCTCATCTTCGGGACGGCGCCAGTTTTCCGTTGAGAAGGCAAACATGGTCAGGTATTGCACGCCTATTTTGGCACAATGCTTCACCATAGTTTCAAGCGCATTAAGGCCGCGTTGGTGACCCATCGCTCGGGGCAGGAAACGCTTTTTCGCCCAGCGGCCGTTGCCGTCCATAATCACGGCGATGTGGCGCGGCACGTCGGTATGCGCCAAAATTGTTTGTGTACTGCTGTTCATGTTTGCCTCATTGGAAGAAAGCTGCAAAGACAGGGCAAATCGCCCCGCCTGTTTCAAATCCGGATGTCAGGATTTAGATCGCCATCAAATCTTCTTCTTTGGCAGCCAAAGTTTTATCCACTTCGGCAATGTATTTATCGGTCAGTTTTTGCACCGCTTCTTCTCCACGGTGTGCATCATCTTCCGACACTTCTTTGTCTTTCAACAATTTTTTGATGTGATCGTTGGCATCACGGCGCACATTGCGGATGTGTACGCGGCCTTCTTCGGCTTCGCTGCGCACCACTTTAATCAGGTCTTTACGGCGCTCTTCAGTCAGCATTGGCATCGGCACACGGATCAAATCGCCGACAGACGCCGGGTTCAAACCCAAATTGGAATCGCGGATCGCTTTTTCCACTTTGGCTGCCATATTGCTTTCAAACGGTTTCACACCAATGGTGCGCGAGTCAATCAAAGTGACGTTGGCCACTTGGCTCACCGGCACCATACTGCCCCAATATTCCATTTCCACTTGATCCAGCAGGCCGGTGTGGGCACGGCCGGTACGGACTTTAGACAGATTTTCCTTCAGCACTTCCAACGAACGCTGCATTTTGGTTTCAGCAGTTTTTTGAATATCACTAATCATTTGGTTCTTTCAACTATTAAAATCAATAAGATATAATAACAGGCTACCTGAAAATGCTGGCTTCAGGCGGACTAAGGTATTTGTTAACTTCGCATAGTACCGTTATTACGGCGTTCCGACAAGTTAAACAAGGCAGACAACTTTGTTTTTTAATGAAGTTTTATAGTCAAAGAAAATTAAATTCAGCACAATACCACATATGTCATACTCAAAAGACTACCGGCAAATGATACTGAACAAACTTGCAGCAGGTGCTTCCTATCGGGCACTGGCCGGTGGAGACAGCATCAGCAAAGCCACCATACAAAACCGGAAAAAACGGCTGGAGAAAAAGTTGTTACCACACGCAAGTCAAAAATAGACATGGCCTTATGCCTGTGCACCTAAAGGCCGGTCATGTTATGGCACATACAACTGGCAGCTTAAAAACAAAACCGATGCTGCAGGCGCAATTCACAACGGCAAACTGCTCAACCGGGTTGGGTCTTTGCTATTGCCGGAATTACCTCAAAACAGCGCGGCCGTGACGGATAATGCCGCGTTTCATGAAAGAGCTGATATTCAAGATTTAATTGAAGGTACAGGTCATACGATTTTTTGGTTACCGCCTTATCGTCCTGACTTTAACCCTGTTGAAAAATATTGGGCTCGGATTAAGAAAATACGTCAGGATTGGCGGCTTGACTGCATCGATACCCTTTTCTTTTACTTTATGTGGATTTGTACTGTTTTTTAATTTCTTTGACTATATTAAAAAATAGAAAAGAAATAAGAAAAAGCCGTCTGAATGGCAGGTTGGCATTCAGACGGCCTCTTGGGGAGGGGAGATTTATTTTTCATAGTGGTAACGGCAGCTGTAAACCGTCATCATATCGTTTTCAACTGAATAGACCAGCCGGTACTCCCTGTCAATCCGCTGCGACCATAACCCTGATTTCTGATGCCGGAGCGGTTCGGGTTTGCCGATGCCGCTCGGATGATTTTCTTTAATATCTTGAACCAACAACTTAATCCGCGCTACTTTTTTCTCATCATGCTGTTGCCAATAACGAAAGTCGGCCGCCGTATTTTCAGTAAAACGGTGGTTCATGCTTATAACTCGATATCGATAAAACGGCCGTTTTCAGCTTGAGCAACCGACTCTTCCAACCATGCAGCATTGGCTTTGCTTGTCAGCAGATACAGGGTTTCTATCAGCGAAGAATATTTGTCTTCCGCCATCAGCACGCAATTATTACCGTTGCGGCGGGTAATGTGGGCAACGATTTTGTCTTCGTTCACTTCAGTCATTACCTGCGCCAAATTGTTGCGGATACTGGTGTAGTTGACTACCTTATCTATGATTATACTATTGATCTTATGTGTATTTTTTCTTTTTGCACAGGTATTAGGTACAGCCATAAATAGGGTAATCTGCCAAATAAGCCGACTTAATTGGGAAAACTATTATAGCAACCATAATAATTATTTAACTCAGACAAAACCTTATCGAATAATCCTTAATGAAGCAAAATATAAATCATATAGTTATGGAAAACTCAAATTAAAAATAGTGACTTAAATTAAATTAAATTTTTAAATTAGCATTTCAAATTATAAATGATAATCATTATTGTTTTATTTGGGTGTAATTTGTGCATTTATTTTACAAAAAAGAGCTTATTATGGAAAAACCGATCCGGCAATTGAAACAACAAGTTGTAGTAACTGCTAAACCTTTACAACAACGCATTGATGCCAAGCATCAAAATGATGTAAAAGCCTCTCACTGTCAAGGTGACGGTAACTGGTAATTTCTTCTGAAGTGAAGTAGGGTTTGAAGGAATTTGTTCTGCCAGCCCTACTTTTTCTAAAAATAGGAGATTTAATTATGAATTCAAAACTTTTCAATTTGGAAAATGTAGTAGATACATTGCCACACAGAATGGAAATAAGAAATTCATATGAACCAACTGTTGAAGAAGCAGTTCTATATATAAAATGGATTTCACGAATTTAATTGAAAAGCTGTGTCAACCAGATCCTTTAGTAGTCAGAGCTTGGAGAATAGAAGAGTTAAATACAGCCATTCAATATTATAAAAATTTCTTATTTCTTAAGAAAAAGTATATTACTGTTATGCCGATTATTGTACCGAGTCTTGAGGTTGATAAGATATGGCACCATCACATTCTCGATACAAGGCAATACCATAGTGGCTGTATGAATATTTTTGGATATTATTTTCACCATTACCCCTATTTTGGCATGAGAAGCGAGTCTGATCGTAACAACTTAATTGATTGTTTTGAACTATCTCAACAACTCTATGAATTAGAATTTGGACAAAGAATGAAAGCAATATGGGACTACTAAATTCAAGTTGTGCACGAGCATCACAAAAAAACCACTACCTAAACTTTGTAAACTCACGAGTAATACCTTTCAGTGTTACTCGCATCATGCCTTTTCTAAGCAGCTCTATTGCTGTAATATTTCTAGCAAGATTTAATCATGAAAGTCTCTCTTTATTCGGCTATCTAATGGCTATATTTTCAATATCGACCGCATTTTTTACAATGCCATTATTGGTGACTGGAAATATAATTAACAATTATATAAAATTTCATGGAAGCCCTCCTTCTTTTATTAGTGGATTAATACTTGCTGCCTGTTTTGGTCTAGCAGCAATCTTAATAAATTTGTTTTTTATTTTTTTGTCATTGACCTCGGAAAATTCTCATGGGTAGAAAAATCCCTTCTTAACCCATTAGTCTTTATTTACCTGCCGTCAATTTTATTTCTTGCTATTAATAATTATGGATATATATATTTAGAAAGTATCGGGTTACATAAAAAAATTTCGTGGTGCAAAACAATTTCATCAGCTACTGGTATTTGCTTTCTGCTATGCATGGCTCTACTTATAGAACAGAGTTCACCTATTAGTTATATCAAATATATTTTTATCTTTTTTTACTGACAGAAATCACTCTTACATTTCTTTTAATTTTAAGTTGGGTAAAGAATTCAGAGAAACAAAATAAGCAGGTTCTCTCTCATCTTATTTTTTCTTAAAAAAATTTTTGTCTTAGGACTACCAATATCAGTGGGTATGCTATGCCAAAAAATCATTTTCTACTTTGTAACTGAACAAATGCTTACATTTAGTACAGAATATGTTGCTTTATTATCTGTTTTCAGCAGTATTACTTTACTGTTACAGATACCATTGATTGCGTTCTCTCAAGCCAATAGTTTATATATTAGTGGGAATAAAAATTTTTCTCGTCTGCAATTTTATCAAAACATAGCATATATGTTGGGTATTTTCATGTTTACCATGGGGATTAGTTATTTGGCATATCCATATTTGTTACAATTGCTTAATGTAAAAAATCTTTCTATGCCTTCCGAAGAATTGTTTTTCACATTATGCCTATTCACTTTTGCCCAAGGTTATCGAGTCTAGCTATGGGCTCTCTACGCAGATTTGGCAAAACGTTAGCTCCACAATTAATTTTAAATTCAATTATGCTTTTGGTATTTATGCCTTTTCTTTTGTATTGCTATCCATATCAAAACCAAGGATTCAATTCTATACTTGAGATGCAAACATATTTTATTATTTTAAGTTCAGTTTTTTTATTTCTGATTTTATTTAGAAAAATTCCCGGTTAGTTGGCAAATAACAAAGGCCGTCTGAACTATTCAGACGGCCTTATCATTTCAATACTTAAATCAGTTTAGCAGTGAACCAATGTACCTTCATCTTCCCCTGCAATCACGCGCTTGAGGGCTCCTTCTTTGCTGATGCCGAACACGACGATATTCAGCTTGCGTTCGCGGCACAAGGCGAATGCGGTCGCGTCCATTACTTTCAGGTTTTTGTTGAGCGCTTCGTCAAAGGTGATGGTTTCGTAGCGGGTGGCCTCTGGGTCTTTTTTCGGATCGGCGGTGTACACACCATCTACGTTGGTGGCTTTCAGCATCACGTCGCAGTTCATTTCCGCACCACGCAAAGCAGCAGCGGTATCGGTGGTGAAGAACGGGTTACCGGTCCCAGCGGCGAAAATCAATACTTTGCCTTCTTCTAAATATTGAATGGCTTTGGGGCGGGCATAAGTTTCGGCAATTTGTTGCATGCTCAAAGCCGATTGCACGCGGGCTTTCAAGCCCAATGATTCGAATGCGTCTTTCAAGGCTAAGGCGTTCATGACGGTGGCCATCATGCCCATATAATCGGCAGTGGCACGATCCATGCTGCCGGCTTGTGCGGATACGCCGCGGAAAATATTGCCGCCGCCGACCACAACGCCGACCTGCACGCCCAAATCAACGATTTCTTTGACTTGGCCGACAATTTGCATGATGGTATCGCGGTTGATGCCGAATGCATCTTTGCCCATCAGGGCTTCGCCTGAGAGTTTCAATAAGACGCGTTTGTATTTGACTTGCTGGGTCATGGAAATGCCTTTTCTTCACGGGTTTACAGAGGCCGTCTGAAACATCGGATTAGGGTTTCAGACGGCATTCGATATGGAAATATGGGTGTATCAGGTATGCGGAATGAGTAGTTTAACAATGGTAAACGCTTTGAATTTTCTGAAATTTTAGTATTTTTTTGATAAATCAAAGCATGTGTTTAACGTAGATTCAACCCATTCGGTTTTCAGACGGCCTACACGCACACAAATCAACAGGCCGTCTGAATAAATTTCTCAAAAAAAAGCACCCTGATTCAATATGAATGAATCCAGGTGCTTTCTTATTCATGGCTGATTACACTTTAGCAGCAGCGGCTACTTCGGCAGCGTAGTCAACTTCTTTCTTCTCAATACCATCACCGACTTTGTAACGTACAAAGCTGATGATTTCAGTGTCGTTTTCTTTGGCAAATTGAGCCACGGTTTGATCCTGATTCATCACGAACGGTTGACCGTTTAAAGTGATTTCTGCCAAGAATTTACGGATACGGCCTTCCACCATTTTTTCAGCGATATCGGCAGGTTTGCCGGACTCAATGGCTTGCTGGGTGTAGATACGGCGTTCTTTTTCAACGGTTTCGGCATCCACTTCGGCTTCTGAAACGCAGACTGGTTTGGCAGCAACGATGTGCATACCGATTTTACGGGCAACATCTTCAGAACCTTTGAACTCAACCAATACACCTTCAGTCGCCAAAGCGCCGTGGATGTAGGCAGTCAGTTGGTTTTGAGTGTCGATCAATTCGAAACGGCGGACAGACATGTTTTCGCCCAATTTGGCGATGATTTCTTTGCGCTCGGCTTCAACAGCTTCACTCAACGCTTCTACTGAAGCAGGTTTTTGCGCAACAGCGGTTTGGGCCACAGAGTTAGCAAAGGCCACAAAGCCGGCATCTTTTGCGACGAAGTCGGTTTCGCAGTTTACTTCAACCAAAGCACCCACGTTGCCTTCAATGGCATAAGCCAATACACCTTCAGCAGCAGTACGGCCAGCCAATTTACCGGCTTTCGCACCTGATTTGATGCGCAGGATTTCTTCGGCTTTTTCCATGTTGCCTTCGGCTTCAACCAACGCTTTTTTGCATTCCATCATACCCAGACCGGTAGCGGCGCGCAGGTCGGCAACCATTTTTGCAGTAATATCTGCCATGTTAAACTCCTTGAATTTTTAGAAAAATAAAGCCAATATGCTTTATTCGGAATCGGTAAGTACGGCATTGAGCCGCGCTTAATTATTTGAAAAAAGGGGCTAAAAGCCCCTTTTTCGTCGCTGTATTACTCAGCAGCAGCTTGGGCAGCGGCGACGGTTTCTTGCAAGGCTTGGTTTTTGCCTTCCAAAACGGCGTCGGCGATACCGCGGCAGTACAGGCGGATGGCTTTTGCAGAGTCATCGTTGCCCGGAATCACGTATTTCACGCCGTCAGGGCTGTTGTTGGTATCGACAACGGCAATCACCGGAATACCCAGTTTTTCAGCCTCAACCAAAGTACCTTTCTGGTAACCGGTGTCAATCACGAAAATGGCGTCAGGCAGGCCTTTCATGTTTTTAATACCACCCAAAGAGCGTTCCAGTTTTTCAACGTCGCGCTGCATTTCCAGAATTTCTTTTTTACCGTAACCGGCTTCGGCAGCGTTTTCCAGAACGGCAGTTTTTTCTTCCAGACGTTTGATAGACTGTTTTACAGTTTTGTAGTTGGTCAGCATACCGCCCAACCAGCGGTGGTCAACGAAAGGCATGCCTGCACGGGTTGCTTCTTCGCGGATGATTTCGCGTGCTTGGCGTTTGGTACCGACAAACAATACGGTGCCTTTGTTGGCAACCAGACGACGAACCGCTTCTTGCGCATCTTGGAACATCGGCAGGGTTTTTTCCAAGTTGACAATGTGGATTTTGTTGCGCGCACCGAAAATGTACTGTTCCATTTTCGGATTCCAGAAACGGGTTTGGTGACCAAAGTGAACACCGGCTTCAATCATCTGACGCATGGTAATTTGAGACATAATATTCCTTAAATTTTAAAGGGTTAAGAGCACACACTCAATCGCATAGAACTTGGTCGCAGCCAAGCACCCTTCGGCGAAAGTGGGCATATTTTAAAAAATGAAAATTTGCTTTTAAAATCAAAAGCCCGAAAATTATATAGGATAACCGGCCGTCTGGAAAGGGAAATGTCATGTTTTACTTGGCATTGTCGTTTTTTTTTTTTTCAGACGGCTTAACTCAGCCTGAATAGCTAATTCGACGGATGCGCAGCAGCCGAATCATTCCGAATCTGGGTTTTGCACTTGCCCCGACACCTGCCTTGGCCGCCTTAAGGCTTCGGTTTCGGTGCGGGCGGCTTGTTTCATCAAGCGGTTACGGCGACGTGTGACGGCCGCCCATGACAAGAAAATCATCGGCAACACCACCCAAAACAGCAGATAAATCAATGCGCGCGCAATGTTCGGCTGGGCGGCGGAAAACATCACCGTCACAAATAAATAGCCGATAATGACGATATGCCACATAATAATGGTGTCCCTGATGAAAAGAGAAACGGATTTTACCGCAAATCTGCCCTATCCGCCCAACTGGAGAAGCCTCATGCCTGTTGATAAAACCGAATGGCGCCGGACCTTACGCCGTGCGCGTGCGCAAATGAATCCTGCCGAACGCGCCGCCGCAACACAAATCATCAACCGCCTGCTCAAACGCCACATCAGAAAAGGCCGGCACATCGGCGTATATTGGCCGATTGGCCGGGAGTTGCGTTTGGATGATTTTATTCAGACGGCCTTAAAACGCGGGGCGAAGCTTTATCTGCCGTATATCGAGCCGAATGCGCGCCGTTTATGGTTCACGCGCTATTATTTGACCGGGAAGGCGCAGCAACCGGAGCGCAAACGCGGCAAACCCAAATTATCTATTCCGCAATTTGACGGTCAGAAACGCCGCGCGCACCGTTTGGATTTGTTGCTGGTCCCGGTTGTCGGCATTGACAAGCGCGGCTACCGGCTTGGGCAAGCGGGCGGTTTTTACGATGCGACTCTGGCGCAGATAAAATACCGTTTGCCGACAAAAACCATGGGCGTGGGATTTGGCTGCCAACTGGTCGATGAATTGCCTGTCGAACCGCACGATATTGCGTTAGCCGGCTTTGTTTCGGAACAAGGCGAATTGAAGTTTTAATATTCCAGACGACCTTAAATATAATATACAAAAGGCATTTGCCTGATTGCATGGCAAACGCCTTTTGTATTATTGTTTCAGATTAAATTGAAAAATCCTCTTTCAGCAAATACTCGTAAGCATACAGGTAAGATGCGCCCACAAACGACAAGCCGCCGACAGCACTGCCCAAAAACACGGGAATCATGTTCAGAAAGAATTATCCCCACGTCACGTCCGCACCGCCCAAATGCTTGCAGGAATAATAAACATATCCGCAGTGCTGTCCCGGAACAGTTTAGTTATCTGGGACAGCCCCAAAAACAGAATCGCTTGAAAAGTTTCAGACGGCCGTCACTATAGGTTTATTCAGAAACCTTCGAGCCGAAGTGAAGATAAGTGCGTTCAGTCGCCACACGGCCACGCGGTGTGCACTGTAAAAAGCCCTGCCGGATTAAATAGGGCCTAATTACATCTTCAATCGTATCAGTGGGTTTGCCGATGGCTGTGGCAACATTTTCCAATCCCACCGGACCGCCGCCGAATTTGAATTTGTATAAAATGGCTTCAAGAAATTTTCTGTCCATCACGTCCAAACCTTGGGTATCGACATCCGGCATGCGTAAAGCCGCATCGGCGACACCCGCATCAGTCACGCCGTCGTTTTTTTACTAAGGTATTTTCCGCCAGCTTGATTTCGGTATCGAACTGGCGGCGGCTTCGTGCTAAACGTTCGTTTAATTCCTGCTGAAATTCCAGCATGCGTACTTGGTTGGCAATGTCGGCATCACCATTCCATATCTGCCGGCTGCTAATAGGCTAGGCCATACCAAAATTGACTTTTAAGGTTTTATAAGGTCTACTTTTACAGTGATGCGTTTGTGTTATGCAACACTATATCTATTGGGAGGGGCTGATGAGACAATACCAATCTAAAACAGAATTAATTGAGGCGATTCAAAAAAGCCATCAAAAATACATAACCGGGTTTGAGATCATTCCAGAAACGCTAAAAGATGTGAAGGTTGGAGATGTTGAGCGAACACCGGCTGAGAATCTGGCTTATCAGGTTGTTGGCTAGACAACGCTTTTGCTGAAGTGGGAGAATGATGAAAGGGCGGGCATTGAAGTTTATACGCCATCTGACCAGTTTAAATGGAATCAGTTAGGAAAATTATATCAGTGGTTTACTGAGACTTACGCAGATTTGTCTTTAGCGGAATTACAGACGGTGCTAACTTCAAATATCGATAAAATCTATCGGATGATTGAAAGTATGACCGATGATGAGCTGTTTAAACCGCATCAGAGAAAATGGGCTGACGCTGCTACCAAAACTGCCACTTGGCCAGTCTGTAAATTTATTCATGTCAATACCGTAGCGCCTTTTGGGACATTTCGAACGCAAATACGTAAATGGAAAAAGTTGGCTTTATCGTCCCGATAGAAGATTGGTCAATGTGCGAACAGAACGCTCTTACAAAGTGTTGGAAGCCGATCAATACAAAAATCATTACCAGAAACCACATGGTCAAAATAGGAAAAAATCGCGGTTGCCGCTCATGGTTATGCCGTTGGAAAAATAAACGGTGACACAATGTAACCGTTTATTTCTACCACACCAAAGAATTTTTTGTCTGCAGTCAAAGAATTTTTGATTCTAAGGAAAATTTATTTCCAGATTAACTATTCTATTCAAACATTTTCATATTCATATAATGCGTATAAATTCAAGTAAACCTGTTTCAGACGACCTTGAGTCTGCCGCTTTATTTCCTATATACTCAACTATACTCAGCGTTGAGAACAAGAATAACCAACAAGGAAAGTAATATGCAACCGTCTTTGTTCTTATGCTGCTTCTTAATCCCCATACCTGCAACAAAGCCCCATATGTCGTGATGGTTTTGTTATTTGGTTCGTTCGGCGTACACAAATTCTGCTCCAACTGCATATGGATGGGCTTATTTTACGCCATTTTCTGCTGGATGGGCATTCCGGCCATCATCGGCATCATAGAAGGGTTTACAGGTAATGAATAAATTAATAATTATTGGAGCCAGCGGCCACGGTAAAGTAGTTGCAGATATTGCTGATAAAAATGGATATGAGGAAATATATTTTTTAGATGATAATGATTCTCAAAAAGATTGTGCTGGTTTTCCAGTGATTGGTAAATTAGCCGAAATCTCAAAATATGAGGACTGTGATTTTGTCGTTGCTATCGGAAATTCAAAAATAAGAAAAAAAATTACTGAGAAAATTCAGGGGTACAATATTGTTTCCTTGATACATCCAAATGCAATTATCAGTCGGCGTGTTTCGATTGGTAGAGGTACCGTTGTAATGGCAGGTGCTGTGATTAATTCCGATACAAAAATAGGTGAATCTTGTATTGTTAATACTGGAGCTACAGTTGATCATGATTGTTCGATTTCGGATTATTGCCATATTTCTGTAGGAACACATATTGCAGGAACTGTTTCAATTGGTTTAGGAACATGGATCGGTGCAGGAGCAGTTGTCAGTAATAATTTAAAAATAGCTTCAGATAGCTTTATTGGTGCCGGTGGAGTAGTGATTAAAGATATCTTTGAATCAGGAACTTATGTTGGAAATCCTGTAAGGAGGATAAATAAACTGGAAATTTAGCGAAGTCATTTTAGAAAATGTTTTTTTAACAAAGTTAATTTGGGTAAGTGTTTTTTTGATTTTTTTTGGGCGAATATTTGGTTACCCACTTTCTATTTTAATATTAATAAAGTTATTGCGGAAAAACTTGATTATGATTGGAGAATGATGAACCATTCAGTAACCGTAATGATTGTAGCACATAATATCGAAGGCGTATTGTCGGCATTCAAACCGACTGACTCGTTCGGTGCAACTATTATCTGAAGGGCTGACGCAGATTAGCCCCAAACACCACACCATTGCCGCAGCATTTCAAGCTGCCCGGACGGTGCGCCAAAGTCAAAGCGGAACCCGCATTCTTTCAAGGACAGCGGGCAAGATTTACGGCCAACCCCATTGTATTTGCGCAAGACGCACTTCACCCGGTTCCAACAATTTCCAATGCCGCCGATAGGGTTTTGACGGTCTGCAAAAAACCGTGAACGGTTGATGCGCTGATGCGCGAACCTACCCCGCATCAAGCACGCCACAGCCCCTGTCACTACCGGTATAAACAATGCTGTCAGGTGTTGTTTGCTGTTTGATAACCGGAAATAAGGCATCCTTCCCGCTATCCCCACAACGGCGGTACCAACCTTTCCCTGCCGCTTTAAGGTGCCGGATACTGCCGCTTTCCCTGCTGCCGCGCGTCCGCGTTTGCCCTTACGCCGACCGCCGAAATAGCACCCGTCCGGCCCGGTGGTGGGCCTCTGAAAACCCTGCCGGCTTCCTGCACCAAATGACAGGCTGTCACCCGGCTGGTTTACGGTAGGACAACATAGCCCAATAAATATCAGCGGCTGCACGGGCTGTGGCTTCCGGTACGAAAAACCGGAGAAGTTTTCTTTGGGTATTCTTTGTTAATTTGCAATTGGTTATCTTTATTTTTGCAGTCTGACATGACGGCCAATCTGCTTCAGCCCCTTATCTGAAATTTTGCTGGAAACCGCTTATCAATTTTGATTTTTTTGAAAATCTAAAAATATTTCAATATTAATGATTTTTTGATATGCGCAACCAATTCCTTAGCCATCAAGGCTGTCTGAATGTTTCAAATGGCCTTGTCATCATCGGATACACTGATTCCTTTCATAAAATCTTTGCATTTCTGTGCAAAATCCACTAAATTCCAAGGCATATATATTGTTAATAATCTGTCTATGCACAGATAACACCAAATACGGAATAATCATAAAGGCAAATCATTGCCTGCCTATCCTTTAGGAGTATAACCATGGCTGAAACGACTGACGTTGTATTGGTTGGTGGAGGAATCATGAGTGCTACTTTGGGTATTCTGCTCAAAGAACTCGAACCCTCTTGGGCAATTACCATTGTCGAACGCCTTGACGATATTGCACAAGAATCATCCAATCCCTGGAATAATGCCGGTACCGGTCATTCTGCTTTGTGCGAATTAAACTATGCACCCTTGGACAGCGACGGTACCGTTGATCCGGAACGATCATTGAATATTGCCGAACAATTCATGATCAGCCGCCAATTTTGGGCTTCTTTGGTGAGCGAAGGTAAAATGGCCGACAACTCATTTATCAACAGCGTGCCGCACATGTCGTTTGTGATGACCGACGACCATTGCGCCTACTTGCCAAAACGTTTTGGCGTGTTTAAAAAACAAAAATTGTTCGAGAAAATGGAATTCTCAACTGACCGCAGCAAAATCCACGAATGGGCGCCGTTGGTCATCGAAGGCCGCAACGAAAGCCAGCCGGTTGCCGCCAATTACTCGGCAGAAGGCACCGACGTTGATTTCGGCAACATCACCCGTCAAATGATTGACAACCTAACCAGCCGTGGCGTGAAACTGTTGTGCAACCGCCATGTGGAAGAACTCGACCGCAAAGCCGATGGTGCATGGGCAATCAAAACCTGCGACACCCGCGACAATACGCAAAAACTCACCTTGCGCAGCCGTTTCGTCTTCTTGGGCGCCGGTGGCGGTGCTTTGTCGCTGCTGCAAAAATCCGGTATTCCGGAAGGACGCGGCTACGGCGGCTTCCCAGTATCGGGCTTGTTCCTGCGCAACAACAACGAAGCAACTGCCGAGCGCCACAATGCCAAAGTATACGGTCAAGCATCGGTCGGTGCGCCGCCGATGTCGGTGCCGCACTTGGATACCCGTCACGTTAACGGCAAACGTCATTTGATGTTCGGCCCGTATGCCGGTTTCAAACCGAACTTTCTGAAGCAAGGTTCAATGATGGACTTGCCGATGTCGATTCACCGCGACAACCTGCTGCCGATTTTGCGCGCCGGCTGGAACAACCTGCCATTGACCAAATATCTGCTGGGCGAATTACGCAAAACCAAAGAAGAGCGCATTACCTCACTGCTGGAATACTATCCGAATGCCAATCCCGACGATTGGGAGCTGATTACTGCCGGCCAACGCGTGCAGGTCATTAAGAAAGACAATCGAAAAGGCGGCGTATTGCAATTCGGCACCGAATTGGTGATGCATGAAGACGGCTCGTTGGCCGCACTTTTGGGCGCATCGCCGGGCGCTTCGACTGCCGTCCCTCTGATGATTAGCCTGGTTAACCAGTGCTTTCCGCAACACAAGGCGGCATGGGAAGGCCGTCTGAAAGAGATGATTCCGGGCTACGGCGTGAAATTGAACGACAACCCTGCGTTTGCCGAAGAAATTATCAGCCACACCGCCAAAGTGTTGGGCATTCATCAGGCTTAAAGGCCGGAACCTTTTCCAAACCCCGGATTTGAGTCAGTTTCAAAGCCAAGCAATACAGAACGCGCAGACAGCCCATGAAATGATTAAGTTTCGAGAAGCGCATTGCAAAGAAATGTACCAAAGATGGGGATTTTACGAAGGGTTCGGCTGTAGAAAATTCCAGCGTTGTCTGCACTTTTTGTTTTTCCCCGAAGACCCGTTTTGGAATTTTGCGTATTGCCAAAAATGTCAAAAGGCACAGCAAGGCCGCATAGTTTTTGAGAATACCCAAAAATCCTAAAACAATCCTTTCGACAAAAAATAAAAGCGGTTCCGCATAAAAAGTGTAAACAACCCGATCTTTTCTAACCCTTCGAGCCGTCTGAACAGCGTATCGCTTTGCTGATACGCTGTTTTGGTTTAACCTCATACCCAAAATTAACCTATTTGTGATTTTTCAGACGACCTCTTACGCATCCTTGCCATCCCCACAATCCATAACCCGCGGCAAACAGCCGTTTACCCCCGTCTCACACTCATTAACCACAGCGGATTATATGATTCGTTTCACCATGTTTCCTTTCAAAAAAATACTTTCTCAAACACTTTCCGAAGGACAAACCTTATGATAAAAAATATATTGCCGTTGCTTCAGCTTCTTTAATCAGTTTGGCCGAGGTCACCGATACCGTGTCGCAAAACAACCGTCCGGTGAAACAAGGCCATATGCACAAACATGGTCATAAAATGCGCCTCAAAGGCGAATTGCCGCGCGAATTGCAAGAATTAAACCTAAGCAGCACACAAAAAACGCAAATCCAAAAAATCATGGCAGCCAACCGCTAGAAGCAGAACGGCAAACGACAAGCACCTGTTGTCGCCAAACGTGCTGAATTCCAGCAAAAATGCAGCAACGCCGCGCCGCCGAGCAAACCCTGATTATCGGCAAACACTTTGACGAAGCTGCCGCCCGCCGCCTGGTAAACGAGCGTCAAGCAGAACTTAAACAACACACCGCCGAACGCAAACAACGCATGGTCGACATGGAGGTAAAATGCTTAAAAGAACGTCACGACATTTTCCAAATATTGCCTGCCAAGCAGCAAAAACAATTGCTGGAAAACCAGCGAAAACGCCAACAAGAACGCACCGACCGCCAGCCATAACGCGCCAAACAAGGCCACCCAGATATGCAGCCCTAAAACCCCGCAAGTACAGTAAAACTAAGTTTTAAGCCAATCTTGTGCCGATAAAGGCATGACCGTCAGGCCGTCTGAAAGCTGTTTCCGAATTCGGTATGAAAGGAATCGGAATCGGCTTTCAGACGGCCTTAAATTTGATTCACCCATCCTTTCCCCATTCTTCCAAGACCATCCGAACTTTTTCCACCGATTCTTTATCTAATTTCGTTACGGCCAACGTTCAAGGCATACTGCACACCAATGCGGTAATCTGCCTGTTCCACCGCCGTCATCGCCGCCAAGTGCACCGCTGACTGTGCTGTCGCCGCCGCGCACAATCGGATCGGTCAGTGCTTGCAATGGCGACAGTTTGTCTAAATTATCAATACTCTGCTGCATCAAACTGCCGACCAAAGGCGAGATAAGGTTTCCGGCAAAGCCAAGGGTTTGAGCAAATTTTGGGCAAACTCGGCCAAGGTCACGCTGAAATTGGATGCCGCCGACAAAGCCGCATGGTAACATGCTTTATATTCAGACGGCATTGCAAACGCAGTCAATCCCAAGGCTTCGGCCAATTGTTGCAAAATCTCGACAGCATACGCATGTCCGGCTTCGACGGCGCACAAATTTCCAGCCAGATTCGCCACTGAATGTTCGGCATCGGAAAAGGCAAACACCGTGCAGGCTGCCCGCCAATGCACTATGCGCGCTAACTGCTTGTAAAACCTGTATGGTTTGAGCTCCGCCCAAGTACAGTACCAAGGTTTGCAGGGGCAATGCGACATGACAGGTAATGCGTTCGGCAGTTTCGGTAGGTAATGGCAATATCCGCTGGAACCATTGCCCTAAAGGCATTCGGCGGCTGATGATGTTAAGAAAGCTGCCAATCGGGATTGACGGTTCAATAATGCGGCAAAAGTTTGCCCGACGCGACCTGCGTCCACAATATGGAATATTTTTTCATTTCAGACGGTCTAAACGGATTGAATAGCTTAGATTAACACGGTAAACTTACGTCATTAAATTTTTTTATTGTTTACTCACTATGAAACCCGCGTTTGACGTTAAGTCGGCACGATTGGATGTGTTGGCTATTTATCTGCACACCGCAGATTTGACTGAATTGGAAGAATCTCTGCGCCAGCGTACTGGACAGTACCAAGGCTTGGAAATTGTACCGTTTGTTTTGGATGTACAGGATTTCGAGCACCCTGAATCATTGGACTTGGCCGCCGTCATTTCACTGTTTGCCCGCTACGGCATGCAGATTTTAGGCTTGCGCCACGAAAATGAAACATGGGCGGCTTATGCGGCGCGCTATCATTTGATGTTCAGTCGTGGCGAAAAATCCGATATACCGCAGCAGCCACCACAATTGCAACCGGCCGACATCAAAGCTGTTTCCACCACCGTTATCAGCAACCCGACGGTTTTAATCAGCACCCCCGTGCGCACCGGCCAGCAAGTTTATGCGGAAAACGGCGATTTAATCGTTACCGGCATTGTCAGCCAAGGAGCAGAACTAATTGCCGACGGCAATATCCACATTTACGCACCGATGCGCGGCCGTGCGTTGGCCGGAGCTAAAGGCGACACCAACGCACGAATTTTCATCCATTCCATGCAGGCCGAATTGGTTTCCGTGGCCGGCATTTACCGCAACTTCGAGCAGGATTTGCCCGAACACCTGCATAAACGCGCGGTGCAAGTTTCATTGCAAGACAACCGCTTGGTCATCAGCGCAATCGACACCGAATAATTTTTTGAAATCTCAAGTTTGAGTATCTGAAAAGGAAATATCGTGGCAAAAATTATTGTAGTAACTTCAGGTAAAGGCGGCGTGGGCAAAACCACCACCAGTGCCAGTATTGCAACCGGTTTGGCCTTACGCGGCCACAAAACCGCCGTTATCGACTTCGACGTCGGCCTACGTAACCTTGACTTGATTATGGGTTGCGAGCGCCGTGTCGTGTACGACTTGATCAACGTGATTCAAGGCGAAGCCACGCTGAACCAAGCCCTGATTAAAGACAAAAACTGCGAAAACCTGTTTATCCTGCCCGCATCACAAACCCGTGACAAAGATGCACTGAGCCGTGAAGGTGTAGAAAAAGTGATGGAAGAATTGGCCGGTAAAAAACTGGGCTTCGAATACATCATCTGCGACTCGCCTGCCGGTATCGAACAAGGTGCGTTGATGGCGCTGTATTTTGCCGATGAAGCCATCATCACCACCAACCCTGAAGTATCGAGCGTGCGCGACTCCGATCGTATTTTGGGTATTTTACAAAGCAAATCGCGCAAAGCCGAACAAGGCGGCAGCGTGAAAGAGCATTTGCTGATTACCCGCTATTCCCCTGAGCGCGTGGAAAAAGGTGAAATGCTGTCGGTACAAGACATTTGCGACATCTTGCGCATCCCGTTGTTGGGCGTGATTCCGGAATCTCAAAACGTCTTGCAGGCTTCCAACGCCGGCGAACCGGTTATTCATCAAAACAGTGCGGCCGCAGCCGAAGCCTATAAAGACGTGATTGCCCGCCTGCTGGGTGAAAATCGGGAAATGCGTTTCCTCGAAGCGGAGAAAAAAGGCTTCTTCAAACGCTTGTTCGGAGGTTAAGCCATGTCTTTGTTAGATATCCTGTTCGGCAGAAAGCCGAAAACCGCCGAAGTGGCACGCGACCGCCTGCAAATCATCATTGCGCAAGAACGCGCCAATGAAAACGGTGGCGGTGCGCCGGATTATCTGCCGACGCTACGCAAAGAGCTGCTGGAAGTGCTGTCTAAGTATGTCAACGTTTCCTTAGACGACATCCGCATTTCTCAAGAGAAACAAGACGGCTTAGACGTTCTTGAATTGAACATCACTCTGCCTGAACAAAAAAAGGCCGCTGAATGACTTTAACCGAATTGCGTTACATCGTAGCCGTTGCCCAAGAGCGCCACTTCGGCCGCGCGGCGCGACGCTGCTTTGTCAGCCAGCCTACCCTTTCCATTGCAATTAAAAAACTGGAAGAAGAGCTGTCGGTTTCGCTGTTTGACCGCAGCAGCAACGACATCATCACCACCGAAGCAGGCGAACGCATTGTTGCCCAAGCCCGCCGCGTGTTGGAAGAAGCTGATTTAATCAAGCATCTGGCCAATGAGGAACAAAACGAATTGGAAGGCGCATTCAAGCTGGGGTTGATTTTCACCGTCGCCCCCTACCTTTTGCCGAAACTGATTGTTTCGCTGCGCGACACCGCGCCGAAAATGCCGCTGATGCTTGAGGAAACCTACACTTACACGCTGACCGAATCACTCAAACGCGGTGATCTAGATGCCATCGTGGTAGCCGAACCGTTCCAAGAACCGGGCATTGTTACCGAGCCTTTGTATGACGAACCATTTTTTGTGATTGTACCCAAAGGCCATTCTTTTGAAGAGCTGGATGCTATTACACCGAGCATGTTGGCTGAAGAACAGGTATTGCTGCTGACCGCAGGCAACTGCATGCGCGACCAAGTGTTGTCGAGCTGCGCGGAATTAGCCGCCAAGCAGAAAATCCAAGGCTTAACCAATACCTTGCAGGGCAGCTCCATCAATACCATCCGCCACATGGTTGCCAGTGGCTTGGCCATCAGTGTGATGCCGGCTACCGCCCTGACCGAAAACGATCATTTGCTGTTTAGTATCATTCCGTTTGAAGGCACCGCACCCAACCGCCGAGTGGTTTTGGCATACCGCCGCAATTTCGTGCGCCCGAAAGCATTAACCGCTTTGCGCAGTGCGATTTTGAGTTCACATTTGAATGGTGTGTCTTTTATCAAAGATTAAAGTTTACACCTGATATCTGGGCCGTCTGAAAAAAATCCTTTTCAAACGGCCTTGGTTTTTAGATATTAAGAAAAGCCGCTTTCCAAAGAAAGCAGCTTTTTAAAACAAGGCCGTCCGAATTACCAAATATCCGATTTGATTTTGCGTTTCAAGCCCGGATGTTCGGATAATTTAAATTCAGGATCCTTACCCGCTTTCAGCTTGGCCGTGTAGTCTTTCAGCAGTAGAAACACCAGCGGCGACAGCAACAGAATCGCAATCAGATTAATCCACGCCATTGTCCCCATCGCCATATCGGCCATGTCCCACACCAACGGCACGCTTTGCACCGCGCCGAAATACACCATACCCAGCACACCCATACGGAATACAGCCATAATCAGCCAATGACTCTTGATAAACTGCACATTTGATTCAGCGTAGGCATAGTTGCCGATAATGGTCGTAAAGGCAAACATAAACAACACCACCGCCAAGAAATCCGCTCCCCACTCACCGACATGGCTCACAATCGCCGCCTGAGTCAGCTGCGCACCGACCAAATCACTACCGTGTGTATCCGACATCAACACGATAAACGCCGTACACGAACAAACAATGATGGTATCGACAAACACACCCAGCATCTGAATCATACCCTGAGATACCGGATGTTTCACTTCAGCCGCAGCCGCAGCATTCGGAGCCGATCCTTGACCCGCTTCATTCGAATACAAGCCACGTTTGATACCTATCATCATCGTTTGCGAAATCAGACCGCCGAGCAAACCGCCGCCTGCCGCATCAAATTTAAAGGCATTGCTGAAAATCAAATCAAACACTTGCGGTAACATACCAATATTGGTCACGATAATATACAGCGCCATCAACAGATACAACACAGCCATCAGCGGCACAATCATTTCCGCCAGCTTCGCCACACGGCGGATACCGCCGAAAATAATCGGCGCAGTCAGAATTACCAACGCCACACCAGTCGAATGTTTGTCCCAGCCCCAAGCCGTTTCGACAGCTGCGGCAATCGTATTCGACTGCACCGCCTCATAGACCAAACCGAAACAGAAAATCAGGCTCAAGGCAAACAAAATACCCAGCCAGCGCTGACCCAAACCTTGAGTAATATAATAAGCCGGACCGCCGCGGAAATGATGGTTGTCATAATCACGGACTTTAAACAACTGCGCCAGTGAAGATTCGGCAAACGCAGAGCTCATACCGATTAAGGCAACCAGCCACATCCAAAACACCGCTCCAGGGCCGCCGATACTGATAGCAATCGCCACACCGGCAATGTTGCCCACGCCGACACGGCTGGCCAAGCCGGTCACAAACGCCTGAAATGGGGTAATCCCGTGCGGATCGCTACCTTGCTTGCGCCCGCCCAACATTTCTTTCACACTGCGGCCAAACAGCCGCCATTGCACAAAACCGGTCGCGACGGTAAAAAATAAACCTGTCCCCATCAACAAGAAAATCAAGCCGTCCCACAACGGGCTGTTAATAGCATTCACCCATTGGTGTAAAGATTCGGTCATAGTCACCTTTCAAAATGAAAAACAGTTCCAAACGGCCTTTCCCATCAGTCCGCCTAAATCCTAAATTGTAAACAATTGTATCAGATTGTTGATATTTGTGTAACCATTTGTTTAAACAGTTGTCTTTTCAGAAAGAACCCGTCTTCAATACAACCGTAAATATTATCCACAATAAAAGGCCTGTGAGTCCGCATTTCAAATGCAACATTTGGCTGTTCCCGATTGTACCGCTTTCAGAAACAAATTAACCGGAGAATCATAATCCGGCATTTTTCCTCGGCGGCGGTTAGGGGCATCTTCGACCGCCTTAATTTGTTGCCTGCCGAATTTCCTGAAATCCGTTCCTTTCTGGAAGTATCGGCGTATCAACTGCCGGTATTCCCTACCGTCCCCTTTCCCCAAGAACGGCAGGGAGGGCAGAAGTAGGTTTGGGCCCCAGCGCTTTGGCAAAGGTTCTGTGGCGGTAAAACGCTTTGCCGTTATCCAATGTGACGGTTTTAACATGATGTTTGAACGGCTTTAAAGCCCGGGTAATGACTCCTGCAACATATCCGGCTTTGAGTTTTTGATTTTTCTGATGATGGCGAATTTGGTTACCCGGCCAACGGCAACCGGCAGCTCGTTCTTTTGCGCTTTGCCGGCGATGGTATCCGTCTCGAAACCGCCGGCATGCTTTTTCCTGCCGACGATGGCCGGGCGCTCTTCCATGCCGGCCCGGCCGGGCACTTTTCCTTTGTTCCATAAACCGCTTCCGTATGTTCTGCGGTAGGGTTTGGGGATGATGCGCAGGTGGCACCGTTTTGACGGTCGCAGTGCGGGAAGCGGTAAATGGTGCCGTGCTTACGCAAATGGGCGCAAACTTTCTTATTGGGAAAGGCAGTATGCTGCCGCATACTGACCTTTTTCTGTTATCAAAAGTTGTACTTGCTATGCAAATCTGCAGGCGCCTGAAACATTTATTTCAGACGGCCTTGAGGTTGATGTTTTATTCCGGACGCATTTGCGGGAACAAAATCACATCACGGATGGTTTGCGCATCGGTCAGCAGCATCACCAAGCGGTCGATGCCGATACCGCAACCACCAGTCGGCGGCAAACCGTATTCCATCGCGCGGATGTAGTCGGAATCGTAATGCATGGCTTCATCATCGCCGGCATCTTTTTGCGCCACTTGCAATTTGAAGCGGTTGGCTTGGTCTTCCGGATCGTTCAACTCGGAATAGCCATTGGCCAATTCACGGCCGACCACAAACAACTCAAAACGCTCGGTCAAACCCGGTTTGCTGTCGGATGCGCGTGCCAATGGCGACACTTCTACCGGATAATCCACAATAAAGGTCGGGTTCCACAATTTACTCTCAGCGCAACCTTCAAACAAAGCCAATTGCAGGCTGCCGATGCCTGGAGAAGGCGGCAGACTCTCACCATGTTTGATAATTTCTTTTTTCAGCCATTCGGCATCGTTTAACTGCTCATCGGTGTAGTGCGGATTGTATTTTTTAATCGCACCTAAAATCGTCAGCCGCTCAAAAGGGCTTTCCAAATCGACTTCTTTGCCGTTGTAGCTGATTTTTGCCGTGCCGTTGACTGTCATCGATGCACTGCGTATGATGTCTTCCGCCATCTGCATCATGCGTTCGTAATCGGAAAATGCTTCGTAAAACTCAATCATGGTGAATTCGGGATTGTGGCGCACTGACATGCCTTCATTGCGGAAGCTGCGGTTGATCTCAAATACGCGTTCCAAACCGCCGACTACTAAGCGTTTCAGATATAATTCCGGCGCAATACGCAGATATAGCGGAATATCCAAGGCATTGTGGTGGGTGACGAACGGTTTGGCCGTCGCGCCGCCCGGAATCAGGTGCATCATCGGCGTTTCTACTTCCAAATACTGCTCGCCCACCATGAAATTACGCACCGATTGAATAATCTGGCTACGTTTGATAAAGGTTTGACGCGATTCTTCGTTGGCAATCAGATCCACATAACGCTGGCGGTATTTGGTTTCTTGGTCAGACAAGCCTTTATGTTTGTCCGGCAGTGGGCGCAGCGATTTACTCAACAAGTGAATTACCGATACGCGCACGGTCAATTCGCCGTGGTTGGTTTTGAACAAAGTGCCTTCCGCACCGACGATGTCACCCATATCCCAATGTTTGAAATCGTCGTACGCCGCTTCGCCCACGCCTTGATTGTTAATGTAAAGCTGGATTTGGCCGCTGGCATCTTGAATGGTGGCAAAGCTGGCTTTACCCATCGCGCGCTTGAGCATCATGCGGCCGGCGATTTTGACCGAAATGGCTTGCGGATCAAGTTCTTCTTTGCTTAAGGCATCGTATTGCTGGTGCAAGTCGGTGGCAAAGCTGTCGCGTTTGAAATCGTTGGGGTAGGCATTGCGCTGTTTGCGGATGTCGTCCAGTTTTTCACGGCGCAAGGTCATGATTTGGTTTTCGTCAAGTTGCGGCTCGACAGGCGGATTGTGCTGTTCGCTCATGGTGTTTTCCAAAAATAAAGACAGGCCGCAGATTCAGACGGCCTTCTTGAGACAGATAAATATTGCACATATTTTACGCGAAACCGCTTGTTTTATCTACTCAAGTACGTCTGAAAATTCGGCCAACCTTTCAGTCAGACGTAAAGAAACCTGCTTATTACTAAGCAGGTTTCTTTATTTTTATCTGGTGGGTCGTGAAGGATTCGAACCTTCGACCAACGGATTAAAAGTCATAAATATAAAATATAACTAATTGTTTTTAAACAGTATTTAATCCTGCATACACAGCCTGATACAGTAGTTGTAAAAATTGTACTTCAGGCACAATTTCGACACAGAAGCAATATTTAAAACCTTCTCTTGAAGAAGCTTTAGATATTGCTTTTTTTGTTTTTGAAAGGAGGTTCAATGAAAAGAAAAGTATTCATGGCAGCGTTGCTCTTAGCTTCAGTAGCAAATGCAGACAGATTAACATTTCCGCAATACGCTGCTTTAGTTGAAAAACACGCAGCAGCGCAGCGGTTGGATACAAATCTTATATGGGCTGTTATGGGGCGAGAAAGTGAAGGAAATCCGAAGGCTTTATCCCATAAAGATGCTCAAGGTTTAATGCAGGTAATACCACCTACGGCAGCGCGTATGGGGGTGAGCCCTAAACTTTTATATCAACCTGAACCAAATTTGATTGCAGGAACAAAATATTTACGCTTCTTATGTAACCGCTATCCGGATAGAAGTCACCCAACTGGGTGTAATCTTGATTTGGTTTTAGCTGGATATAATGCCGGTGAGGGTGCGGTTGATCGGTATAAGGGTATTCCGCCCTATACTGAAACTCGAGCTTATGTGCGGAATGTTAAATATCGATACGCGCGTCTGAGTAAAAAGCCTTTACTTAAAACGGCTGCTTATAGTATGCCTATTCCTGCAAAATCTTCTGTTAAACCTACGACAGAACCTAATACTGTTGCAGTCTCCGTGCAATCGGAAACTGCTAGAGCTATGCCTGTGGTGATGAAACGCCAGCATGAAACCTGGGACGTATTCCAAGAGTTTTAAATTTAGCCTTCGGGCATTTTTCACAACCGCTTATGGACACGCTGCAAGGTTTGGAAGGCGATACCCGCACCGATGCATTGCGTAACTACTACGAGCATACGGCCAAGAAGATGAAAGGCAGTAAACTGCCTCAGCCAATTCAGATTCCCAGCCCTACGCAAGCACCGTCGGCACAAAAAATGACGGTGGAACCGCAACACCGTCCTGAACACAGCCAAGAGCAGGAACCGGAAATTTCACGATAAAAGGAGATGACCTATGATGATAGGCAGGACGATACACAAAAAACGCCCTGAAAAGTGGGCAGGCATCCATGTGTTGAAATGCACGCATTCGTTGAACAGCCGTTCCAAAATCGACTATCTGATGTATTGCGACGTGTTGAAAAAAATGCCTGCAGGCCGTCTGAAAATCCGTGTGTACGGAAGCCGTTATATTTCAAGCGAAGGCAACCGAATTCGATATGTCGACAAGGACGCGGTGGATAAGGCGGGAGACTGGAACATCAGAAAAGGAACATCATGACTTCGGAAAATTTCGCCGACATTTGGCAAGACGACTGGGATAACCTGCTCACCCCCGAAGAGCAGGCCGTATTTTTCAGGCTGAATGATGAAGAGCAGGACAAATACCTGACCGCCTGCACTTCCTACGAAGCCATGAAAGCCTATCTTGAAGACCTGGCTTCGCCGCCGGCGGCCAAACGGCTGCTGGATTTGGAAAGCTGGAAATAAGCACAAGCCCTGCCGGAGACGGCAGGGCTTTTTTGTCGTTTGAAGGAGAACCGGTATGAGTGAACAACAAAAGAGCCGGCAGGAAGAATACGCCGACAAATTTCCCAAGAGCTGATTGAACGTTTGCAACAAGGAACCGCGCCGTTTCAGCGATTGTGGGAGCCATCTATGGGCAGGGATTTCCCGCACAATCCTGTGTCAGGCAGTGAATACAACGGCCTCAATTTTCTGCGCCTGATGCTGCAAGGGCGCAATGACCCGCGTTGGATGACCTACAAACAGGCTGCTTCCGTGAATGCCCAAGTACGCAAAGGTGAACGGGGTGTCGGGCTGGTACGGCTGATTACCCACGTCGAGCGCGTCAAAAAAGACGAACAAGGTAAAACGGTGCGTGATGAAAACGGAGAACCGGTGAAAGAGCATCATGCTTTGGAAAAGCCGTATTTCAAAGGCTTTACCGTGTTCAATGCGGAACAGATTGACGGCCTTCCTGAACTGAAACAGGCCGAACCCGTTTGGGCAAACCACGAACGTGCCGAGAAGCTGCTGGCCGCGTCGGGCGCAGTCATCCGGCACGGCGGTAATGATGCTTACTACAACCCGGGCCGTGATGTCATCGTACTGCCGAAAAAGGAGCAGTTTGCAGGACAGGGGGAATATTATGGCCGTGGCCTTGCATGAGCTTGGCCATTGGAGCGGCCATGAAAGCCGTTTGAACCGTGATTTGAGCGGCCGTTTCGGCAGCGAAGCCTATGCCCGTGAAGAGCTGCGTGCCGAAATTGCTTCCCTGATGCTTACGCGTGAATTGGGCTTGCCGCACAATCCCGACCGCCATGCCCACTATGTCGGCAGTTGGGTCAAAGCGCTGAGCGAAGAACCGACGGAAATTCTGAAAGCCACGCAGGACGCAGGCAGGATTAAAGGTTTTGTGCTGAGCTTCGAGCAGCAGATTGAAACGGAACGGAATGAGCAAAGGCCGTCTGAACCTCAGCAGGCCGACGGATACGGCCAGATACTGCCCTTGCCTGATTTTGCTTTCACCTTTGAGACATCATGGCATAGGGCAGTATCCAGCCTGCCGGCTGCCGGCCGTCTGAATTTTTTCAGACGGCCTTTCTGTTTGAGAAAAAAGGAATCCAAATATGCCTGAAATCAGCGTTTACGGACTGACGCGCGAAGAAATTGATGCGCTGACTCTGTTGGCCAAAGAACGGTATGGCAAAGCGAGTGTCTCATGGATGGCTAAACGGCTTTTGAAAGAACAGTTGGAAAAAGAAGAACCCGAACTCATCAAACTGCCGCCGCCGCAAGGCAGCAAACGCATTACTGTTCGCCTGCCCGAAAAAGACCGTTCCTACTTGGAAATGGCGGCCGCGCAGCACCACAGCAGCGTGAACGATGTCGTGCGTGATATTGTACAGGCGTATATCCGCAAACATCCGTCTTTGTCGGCCTCCGAAGTAGAAGTGCTGTATCAGTCCAATTACCAGCTTTTAAGTATCGGCCGAAACCTTAACCAAGTCGCCCGACAGCTCAATATGGGCGAAAGCGCATCAGTTACGTCCGAGCACATCAAAGAACTGACGCAGATCATCAAGCAACATACCGAAAAAGTGGCCGATGTTTTGAGAACCAACCGCAAACGTCTGACCGCCAAATAGGAGAACCGCCATATCGCTCAACAAAAAAATCGACGATTGGTTTTTGGGCTACAAAACCTGCGCCGTCAAAGCCAAAGATTCCGGCGTGCCGTTGACCAAATCCAAACACCGTCCGAAGTCGGGCATACCGCTGAAACCGGGAAGCGGTTTGGCCAACCTGACCGCCGCCAAAAAACATCCCGAAGTGATGGTGAAAATCCCAAAGCGGCTCAGTCAGTTTTCCAAAGGAATGCAGGGCGTGGTAAACCATTTGGGCTATATTTCGCGCAACGGAAAAATCACGGTAGAAACCCAGTCGGGTGAAAAGCTGGACGGCAAGAAAGCCGTCAAATCGCTGACCGAAGACTGGGAAAAGCTCAATATTCCCGACGGCAGCAAACACCGTGAAGCCCTCAATATCGTGCTGTCCATGCCGGCCGGCACACCGCCGGAGGCGGTATTGAGCGCTGCGCGGAATTTTGCGGCCGAGCAGTTCCGCGACCACCAATACGTTTTTGCGCTGCACCATGAATCAAAGAAAGAAGACGAACCCGAACACCCGCACGTCCATTTGTGTGTGTTAATGCGTGATGCCTTTGGCCAACGTATGAATCCGCGTAAAAACGACCTGTTCGAGTGGCGCGTCCGTTTTGCTGAAAAGCTCAGGGAAGAAGGTGTGGAATGCGCGGCCACACGGCGGCAGCACCGTGGCCAAACTATAAAACCGGAAAATGGTTTACTGCGTGCCATGCGGCAGCGCGGTGTTGCCGGCAATGTCCACCAACAGCAGGCAGCCGAGCTGATAAAAGCCGTGCAGAACAGTAATCGGCCGAAACACCCTTATCTTCAAGAAGCCATGAAAACCCGTGGTTATATCTTGGCTGAGTATGGCCTGATTGCCAAAGAGCTGTATAAAATGGGCCACAAAACCGAAGCACGTATCATCAGCCGACTGGCAAAGAATATGGCCGGACAGCCTTTTACCACGCAAGCCCAACGGCAGTACGACCAAGCACAAGGCCGTCTGAAAAGCCAGACACCGCAACACGAACGCGGCCAAGACAACGAACCTACACGTTAAGCACCCGACAAAAGCCCTGCGGCCATACAGGATTCTGTATGGCCGCAGGGCTTTTTTTGTTTTCAGAAAGGTCAGAAAAGGTAAAGCTCATTGATAAGTGGGCAAATAGAGTAGATAATTTGGATATGGACAAATAAAGCCCTGAGTATTCCAAATTAACCATCGTTTGACAGGTACTGAAATTGGGTAATCAGGGTATGCTCAAATTAACCATAGGATTCAGCATGTATCCCGACAAATACGCACTCAGCCTGAAAGAAAATCTGTTTTTAGCCCAAAAGGTGCTTGTGGCGCAAATCCACAATCTGAGCCGCTTTGAAAACTGTCAAACCACGCTGTTGCAGACCGAGCAGATTATCAACGGCCACAACGTCGCCACGGCTTCTTTGGGTGATATTCAAACTATCCTCCATCTGAAACGCGCGTATCAGTATGTGATACGGCACCTTTCAGACGGCCTGCCGGTGGATATTGTCCTGCTAAAAAAAATCAACAATATGGTGGCGCAAGATGATTCGCTGGTTCCCGGGGAATTCCGTACCGGCTCCGTGGGCGTAACCTTATTCGACGGTTCGCGCCATACGCCGCCGGTCATGGCCGAAGCGGAAGTGGCAGAACTAATGCATAATATCAACGCATACAGCGGCTCAACCACCGAAACTGCCATACGCACCATGTTGGCCTTGATGCGGCAGCAGGTTTTTTGGGACGGCAACAAACGCACGGCCACGCTGTTTGCCAACGCCCTGATGATGGCAAAAGGCTGCGGCATTTTGGAAATCGCCGAGGCAAAAATGCCCGAGTTCAACGAAAAACTGTCCGCCTTCTACCGCTCCGGCGATGACAGCGAAGTGGCGGCGTTCCTGTATCAGCACTGCATTTCCGGTATCGACTATTGAGGCCGGCCATGAAAGCAGCAAGAATCTACCAACGCGTCAGCACCGAAGCGCAAAATCTCGAGCGGCAGAATGCCCTGATTGAGAAAGCAAAGGCCGAAGGCTACTACATCGCAGGCATTTATAAAGAAAAGGCTTCCGGTGTCCGAGCCGACCGCCCCGTGTTGAATCAACTGATTGCCGACTTGCAACAAGGCGATGTCATCATCGCCGAGCATATCGACCGCATTACCCGCCTGCCGCTGGCCGAAGCCGAGAAGCTGGTCAACCGTATCCGCGAAAAAGGCGCGTTCCTTTCCATTCCCGGCATTATCGACCTGAGCCAAATCCAAACCGATTCCGAAATCGCCAAAATCGTTTTAGACAGCATACAAACCATGTTGCTGAAAATTGCCCTGCAAATGGCCAGAAACGACTACGAGCAGCGCAAACAACGCCAAGCGGCCGGTATTGCCGAAGCGAAAAAACAGGGGCGGTTCAAAGGCCGTCAGGCCGACACACAAAAGCACAAGCTGATTGTCAGCCTGCGCCAAAACCATACCCTTCAGGAAACGGCCAAGCTGGCCGGTTGCAGCGTGTCGTTGGTGAAGCTGGTGATGCGGCAATATAAAGCAGAGCAGCATGATACGGACAGATAAAAAGGCCGTCTGAAAGATTGGGATTTCCAGACGGCCTTTATACATATAGGCGATGAAGCGCATACATGCTGGGGCTCGTACCCTGCCCGCGAGTTTTAGGTTTCACACAGTTCCTGGCTTGTGTTTCTGTATAGAACAGCAATTGACGGTAAATTATTTCAAATTCACAATGGTAAGTTGTTGTTAGAAGGATTAAATATGGTTGAAATTACGGCCGCGGTTGTCCATTTTCTGCCGTTCCTGTTACTGGGAATACTTCCGGGGATTTTAGTGGGTTTGTTTCTACACAACCGTTTGATTAAAAGGCTGGCCAAGAAAAAAGGTAGTAAGCCATGATTGCGATTTTGCTTTTGCTCTATTGGGCGTTGGTGTTCGGCGGCATCGGCGTAGCATTGGGATTGTTGTTCGGAGAATTAAACCGACGCTACGGACTCTTCCGCAGTTGGTGGCAGCTTGCGGTTTATTTTTGCTGTTGGCTGGGGCTGATGGTGTTTTTTTATCAGGATGAGGTGCAGGGGAGATGGGAGTTTAATAAGATTTGTGGGGAGGTATCCATCACTTATATTGCGGAGGAGAAAATTAGAGGCTCAAAGGTAAAACATGTCTACATTGATACTATGTATTTGAAAAATACTGTTTTACCGATTCAAAAATTTCAATATGGATATGAAGATATAAAGACAGGGGATATTATCTTAAAGCTTGATTCTTTTCTTTTAAAAGGAGGGAGAATGAGCTCAATACTTTTATCTAAGTCTCCTGTTTTGATGTCAAATATGGATGATAATTGTAATGAAATGACAAAAAAATTTGATGCTGAAATGCAAAAAAAGTATGGTTTTTTAATAGTTAATTAAGGGTTTGGTAATGATTAATTTAAAAGAAGTTTATGTTTCATCTTTACTTTCTTCTGCTGGATATGTAGATGGTTTGAAGGAGTTGGATAGTTTAAGCTTATCCAATATATTAAATAATCAACTTAGTAAAAGACAATCTGAGTTTTTAGAGAAAAATTTCAAAGTTATCACCACCTATGGGGCAAACAAGCAAGCCCCTGGATTTGCTGCGGTGCTTTGGGAAGGTAAAGAGGGAAGCGATTTTGCAGGCAGAGTTTATTTGTCTATGCGCGGTACTGAGTTTGGTAAGGACAAAACAGACAAGTATGATTTATATGCAGATGCTGATTTGGCATTGAATACACTTGCCCGCAAGCAGGTGGATGAAATGGTGAAGTGGTGGGTAAAGGAGACGGCAGATGCCCAAGGAGCGATTCCTGCGGAGTATCTGAAAAACGGTATTACTGTTGTCGGACATAGTTTGGGTGGCCATTTGGCATCTGCGTTTGCACGGATTTTCGACGGCTATCAGGGGCTGAAAATCAATGGTGTGGATACGTTTAACAGTGCGGGGTTTATCGATAGAAGCGAAGCGGCTTTCAAAGAGATTGAGAAAGCATTGGGTATTGGAAGTACTGCGTTTTACCAAGGCCAGAATAATTACTATACCGAACACGGTATTAATGTAACGACCAATGACTGGTGGTTTAAGCAGGTGGGCGAGCGTCAAACTGTTTTCAGCGAGGAAAGTAAGGGTTTGATCGACGGTATAGAAAATCATTCGATGTACAAAATTACCGACGCCTTGGCTTTGGCTTACACCCTTTCCCTGTTGGATAAAAACCTCACTTTGGGACAATTCAATAAAATCTTAAATGCTGCCAGCCACAAACCTGAGGACTCTTTGGAAAAAGTATTGGATTTCGTGCGTGGCATTGTGTTCCAAAAAGCGGATTTAGCAGCAACAGCGATTGGTGACGTATCGGATGATGCGCCTTCGCGCGTGCAGTATCACAGACATTTGGCCGAATTGCAGGAAAAAATTTCGGAAATAAAAGAATCTGGCAACCAAGCTATTCAATTTATTGCCGTTTCCTTGGATATTGCAAACAGCAACACTGCAGACGGCATGGCCATGCGCTATGCCCTGCATCATATGCAGCCGTTTGCCTTAACGGGTTTAGATTACTCGAAATTGAATACGGGTCAGGAATACAGCCTTTATTCTTCGGATAATCCGAACGGTATGACCGCAAACTATATTGCCGCCCGTTTTGAAATGCTGAAGCATTATGAGCAATATGCGACAAAAGATTTGTCCGAACTGAACTGGTTGGAAAATAATCATTTGAAAGAAATCTATCATTATCATGATTTGAAAACGGATTTCCACGCCCGTGTCGCCGCGGCGGAACCGTTGGATCCTACGGAAAAGATTACCCGTTTCGGCAGTGATGGAGACGAGAGTTTGAAAGGCGGCCGTTTGGGTGACAAGTTATTCGGCGGTGCAGGCGATGATGTACTGGAGGGTAAAGCGGGTTCTGATTATTTGGAAGGTGGCAGAGGCCGTGATGTGTATCGGATTGAGGGTATTGACACGGTGTTCGACAGCGACGGCAGCGGAGAAATCGTGTTTTCAGACAGCCTGAAAGCAACAAGATTTATGCGTAACAGTGCCGAGGATAAATCTTGGTATAGCGTAGATGAAAACGGCAAGCCTGATAATCAGATGACGGCATTGCGTCCTGAAGGCAGTAATGTGCTGATGGTGAAGCATGGTCGTGATACCGCTGTGATTAAAGACTTTTTCCATGGAGACAATTCACGCGGGCTAGGCATTGAGTTAGTTACTAAAGAGGCAGCTGATCAGGCAGCTTCCGGAAACTTGGTGTTGACGGGCGGCTACGGTCAAGCAGACAAATACAATATATTTTATGCTGCTGGCAGTGACCGTCATTTTAACCTTACCGGCGGTGGCAAAGCGGATCTGGTTTTTGCGACTGCAGCCGGTGCATTAACTGTGGCTGTTGGTGAGGGTAATGACCGTGTTTATGGCAGTTACGGTGCTGATGTGATTGACGGTGGTGATGGCAATGATATTTTAAATGGTAGTGGGTTTGTGTCTGCAGATAAACCTGAAGCGGAGAAAGCTCTTGACCGTGACATCATTATCGGCGGTAGCGGCCGTGATTTGATTTATGGCCTTGCTGGTGATGACATTGTGTACAGTGAATTCAAAGGCAGTCATTTGCTTGAAGAAAGTACCGGTGAACGGGGTGATTGGGTCGTGGCTGGTGAAGGCAATGATGAAGTTTACGGTAGTCAAAACTGTGATCTGCTAACTGGCGGAGAAGGCAGCGACACCATTTTTGGTGGTGCGGGAGACGATGTGATCCTTGGTGATGCATTTTACCGTTATGGAAGCCGTAGCCACTATCTATATATTGAGGGAAGCGGAGTAACATACGGTTACACACCGATTGCTCCAATTATGCCTTTTGTACCCGGTACGATGATGCCAACGATATCGCCTGCAGCAAGGACTGCTTTAACGTCTGAATATACGTTTAAAAACGGGGCATGGGAGGCTCAGTATATCAACAGTTTCAGCTTTACTCATCGGGAGATGGATGAGTGGGAAGTCACTATTGATCCTCAAACAGGAGATTATGCCTTAACTGCTACAGTACCTCTTTATGATTCAGTGCATCGTGTATCGGTTGGTGGCGCTGCTGATTTCCTGTATGGCGGTGCCGGTAATGATTTGATTATCGGACAAGACGGTAATGATTATTTAGACGGTGGAAAAGGAGACGACATCCTATGGGGAGACGACAATCGCGATGCTTCGGTATCGAGGGATGATTATCTTTACGGAGGTGATGGAGATGACAAACTTTATGGCGGCAAGGGGCATGACACTCTTGAAAGCGGAGTTGGTCGAGACCTGCTTGATGGTGGCGAGGGTTATGATGTTTATATCTTCTCCAGCGGTGATTTGCAAAATCCGTATGATGTCAAAACCATTATCGATGAGGATAAAAGCGGCCTGATTTTGATTGATGGTATGGCTTTGGATTCACTTAATTGGAAGTTAGCTCGGGAAGGACATTGGGTATCTGCTCAGGGTTTATCCCTCACTATGAACGGTAGCCGTTTGCTGGTGGAATCTGATCGTTTCTCATCACAAATTGTGATTGAGGATTTTTCAGACGGCATGTTTGGGCTTAATCTGTTTCAAAATAATGCCCCTGAGGCTTCAACCCAACCCGAAGCACTATCATTAAAAATTGGGGAAACATTTACTTACCAATTGGCAGATAATCTGTTTATAGACGATAAGGGTATCGAACAATACCAAATCACCCGTTCTGATGGCTCTCCATTGCCTCAAAGCTGGAAATTTGATAGTGCCACACGAACACTAAGCGGTATGGTTGGGGAAGAACTCTCTGGTAAGTTGGATTTAACCATTACTGCAATTGATGCTGAAGGCTTAGATACCAGCCAAAACTGGACAATTATTATCAATGAAAACCATGCTCCACTGGTACAAGGCCGTCTGGATACAGCCTATATTAAAGTTGGCCAACCTTGGGAGTTTACGATTCCGCAAGGGCATTTTACCGACCCTGACGGTGATAAACTGACTTATCGTGCAGTTACTGTCGATGGTGGTGAATTGCCCAAATGGTTGACATTTGATGCAGAACGCCAAGTTCTCAATGGCATTGCTCCAAATGCCGGCAATCTCCAAATCAATTGGTTGCAACGGATGCCTATGGTAAATCGACCTCCTCACTGTTGAGTATGGAAGTAAGCGGTTTGGCCGCAGCCCAAGATAAAATCTTGAGAGGCGATGATGGTGATGACACCCTGCGTGGTAGCAATGGTAACGATACGCTTATCGGGGGTGCCGGTAATGATATGTTGATGGGGGGCATTAACAGCAATGACTTGTATATTTTTGCTCGCGGCCACGGTCATGATACGGTTGCTGATGCGTCTTATTACGGCAATAAATTTAGCGATATCCTCCGCTTTGAAGCTGCTCATTCCAAAGATGCCGTATTCAGCCGGTTAGGTAATGACCTGGTAGTTAATGCATACGGATCGGAAGATACAGTTACGGTAAGCAGATATTTCCAATCTTCAGGTAACCGCTCGGTTGATTTTGAATTTTCTGGTAAAACGTTGACGCAGGAAGCAATGAAAACAGTTTCATTGAAGGTTCAAGGTGGTCATAACGGTGAGTTGTTACAAGGTTGGGGTGGCCATGATACGTTAACCGGCGGCAATGGCGATGATAAAATCTATGGTTTCGGTGGCAGGGATACCATTATCGGCGGCTCAGGAGACGATTATTTAGAAGGTGGTATTAATACTGAAGATACATACATTTTTGCAGCTGGTCATGGTAAAAATATTATTTCTGATGGTTCTGTCAGAATGGATGCCTTTATCGATAAATTGGTATTTGAAAGTGTGAAGCTAGCAGATGCAGATTTCAGCCGTAATGAAAATAACTTGGTCATTCGCGCATTTGGATTGGAGGATCAAGTCAGTATCAGTAATTATTACAGTGATAGCCAATCACAAGCTATTAGTTTGGTGTTCGCAGATAGTGCATTAAGCCTCTTACAGGTACAAAATATTGCTCAGAATATCGTTTAGAGAAAATATTTGCATTTACCAAGGAAACGGTTTTTTACTGTGATAACTTAATAAATCAGCATTGCGCTGATAAATGAGGTTCGAATGAAATAAAGTATCATTTCATTCGGCCTCATTTATTTTTAATCATGTTGTGTTTTTTATTCTGATAAAAAAGCCCGCCGTAAGGGGCAAGAAAAAAACAGGCGTGACGGTTTCGCAGGCTGCTGAAGATGCCGGAGAAGCTGTCTAAGTCTGTTTTTTTCTTGGGGGGCGTGGGGACGTTTCTGCCGAACCTTGAGAGGCGGTAACGGGGCTGCGGCGGGCGGATTTTATGTCTTCAGAATATCCAATTCATGCCGTCTGAAACTGTTTCAGACGGCATGAATATGGTCAATAGGTAAAGACTGCGGCTATTTTCCAGCGTCTGCCGATATATTTTTTCTCAAAATCATCAGCTAACAGCTGAATTTCTTTACTATATTTATCTATTCATAAATATATTTACCACCAAAACATAGTGAAAACTGTTTCTCTTCTGCAACATCCAGCAAAATCACGGCCAAATCACCCACATTTTTCAAGCGTAAAAGGTTGGTTATTGCTCCCGTATCAAGTTCTGTCCCATCTGGAATTTTCCCTTTCAGGCCGTCTGAAAACAGGCGGTCGTAGCTTTGGCGCGGCAGTAAAACGAAGTTTTCGTTTACGGTCGGTATGCTGTAATCGGTGCAGGTTTGTGCCAGCAGTTCATAATCAAAATCGCTGCTCCCCTTCAGTGCAGTTGCAAAAATTTCAATGCAGTCGTCTGCGCTTAAGCCCTCATTCAGGCCGTCTGAATGTCGCCATAGAGTCATGAAAATATGACGTTGCTCTTTCGGGTGCAGTGTTAAAATTTCAGACAGCAGGCGGTCGGTATCAGTCCTCATGGTGGATTCCTTTCTCTTTGATTTCCCGTTCAAACCACGTCGATGGGTCGGCGTAAAACTCGGGTGGAAAAACCAAGGCCACATTAAAATCAATGCTCGTGTGCTGCCAAAACCAATGCGCCTCCACGTCAAAGCCACCGTAAAAACAGATTTCCAAACAGCACCCCATCAGCGCATATTAAAACGAGCCGCTGACACTCCGTATCGACGCATCCATACAGACCTTGATCTTTTTACGGTCATCGTCCGCCGCCATTAGCATTTGATGCAGGCGGCAGTAAAGGTCGATGTCGAAAATAACGGTCAAATCGCGGTAGTATTCGCCCAAACAGTCAAGGTCTTCATCGGTGCAGTTGATACAGTCCAGCTCATCATCCAGTTTCGCAACCATCAGGCGGCAGCCGTCTTGACCGTAAATAAAGCGGTATTGCATATCGGTTTCCTTTCGGTAGGTTTTTCCCCTATGGGACTTCCCGCGGTCGCAGACGGCCGTCAGGCCGTCTGAACGCGCGTAAGAACAAGACAAGCTGTTGTTCAAGTGTCAGTAATGCAGGGGGAACAGGCGTTAAAGACGGCTCTTCGCTATCGGCAGCCTTCTCTTTGTCGACCTTATCCGCCATCGCTTGTGCAAAACCGCCATATACCCAGTCGGAAGTACACCAAGCAGACCAAAATTCACAGGTCAGGCTGTCGCCATGCACGATTTTTGCGGGAATGCGGTAAAGCTGGCATTGGATAAAACACATCCATACACACAGAACGTCAATATCTACGCCCATCGCCGCCATACGTCGTGCAGGGATATGACCTAACTGCTGAATCTGTTCGGCAAAAGCAATCAGGTTTGCCCTACTGCCGCAGGCAGGTTCCAAAACGCTGACGAACTTTTACTTATTCAGCTTTTCAGGCAGGTCTTGGACAAAAAGTCCCGACATCAGCCTGCTGATGCTGTACGGTGTGAAATATTGACCGCTGTCGGGATTGCCCAAATTCAAATCCATATACAGACGACCTAAAACGTCATCAAAAATACCCTGCTGTTTCGATTCCGAAACCGCTGTTATCAACGCCGCCAATATTTGGGGAAACTGCCTGAAATCGTCTTCAGCATATTTCTGACGGATTGCGTGATAACGGTTTTCCCGCTCGTCCCATTGTTCGTCAAACGCGTATTGGTTTATCAGCGTGATGGCCGTCAGCTCGATAAAGTCCCTGAATATGTCGGTAGCCCTGAACGCCGAACCGAATGCCCTGAAATGTTCGGCTAATTCTTTATGGTTGTTTTCCATAATGTTCATTCTCAAAAGCCTGTTTCAGACAGCTTTCAGGCCGTCTGAAAAACCAAGTTCCAAATGCCTTACCACCAACTGTCATAGAAGACGGCCAGCCCTGCGCCAATGGCAGTACGCGCATTTTCGATAAAGGCTTTGGTTTCGGCGATGTCTTCGGGGCAGATTTCTTCACCGCCGAAGAAAAAGCCGGGGATGTGTTCCAGTTTTCCGCCATCCAAATCGGCCTCCAAACGCGCCAAGTCTTCAAGTTCCAGCCGAACATTGCAGCAGTTGAACGATTCTTTTCTACCGTATTTTTCCCGATACAGTTTTTCCATCCAGCCGTGCAGATGGTTGAACTTGCGCCAATAGGCAATATCGCTTAACTGCGCCTGCTCGGCTTCTTCCTCACGAACATTCACATCGGTCTGACGCTCGCCGACAAACTCAGCACACATGGTGTAGCCGTACATATCCAGTCCCATCAGATACTCCTTTCACAAAGGTTCATTCATAATTAAACAACCATCGGGGGCAGCGGCCGCCGTGTTGTGATGTCGTTAAAAATTTCAAAGCGCAAAAAGTCCAGACTGGCTTTGTGCAGCTTTCATCTTTGTCCGGTGCGCCCTTAGCGGCGTGGTGGAAAAGGTGGAAGACGCGCAAAGACACTCATCTTGGTCTGGACTTTTTGCGCTTTGAAATTTAGACATCAACCAACAACACGGCGGCCGCTGCCCTCGATGGTTGTTTTGAAATCTCAGCCGCTCTGCGGAGTTTCCGCCGATTGGGGCGGAATAAGGGTGGTAGAACCACCCTGTTTTTGGCACTCGTTGCCTATCCTGCGTTCTACGTTCTAGTTAAAAATCCTTATTTTCTTACGAAACAGTCGTTTTATCAGGAAAAGGTACGCGCTGACCGGATTTATTGGTTGTATAAATGTTGTATATTCGTTGTAATGATGTTGTTTTTAGTTGTTAGAAAATTGTATTAATATTGTATAAGTGTTGTTTTAAGTTGTAAAAAATGTTGTGATATAGAGTAATATGTTGTAGATAGTTGTATCGATATTGTATAAACATTGTTTTAATGTTGTAATTATGTTGTATGGTTATTGTTAGTTAAGCGTAATAGAAAATGAGCGATTTGGACAAATTTATTGAGAAGCATAAATTCGAGCCGAAAAAGGGCAAAACTTCGGTTTTAGAGCCGTTCAAAGAAGAAATTCTTCAGATGAAAAAGATGGGGTTTGCCGAAAAAATCATTCTGCAATTTTTGGCGGAAACCAAAAATCTGCAAGTAAGCCAGCAGGCACTTAATCGGTTTATCCGTTCGCGGTCAGGAAAAATCATAAAGCCTGTTACTGAAAAAGCGGTATCATCGGCGGCTGCTCCATCTGCTCCGGTCGTTATTCAGGAAAAAACGACTGAGCCGATTTCCAACTCGTCAGGCAGTAAATTTGACTGGCAAAAAAAGATTGATGTGAATGAGTTGATTTAAGCCTAAAACCATAAAAAAACCGCCCATGCGGTTAGGCATGGGCGGAAAACTTACGTTTTTTTAATAGCCGTTAATTGACTAAGGGCAGGAACAGCATTAAGATGAGCTTAATGACTGTTTTCAGTCTTAGCGCATAACGACCTTTAGAGCAGGTGCGTTTCATGCGAAAACATCTCCTTTCTAGGGCGATGTTTAAGAAGAAAGCCCCACTGCAATGGGGCTTTTCTTTATCGCCCCGCCGCCATTATACAAAAAGCCCCGATTCTTCGGGGCTTTCCTGTTTTTGATACTTAATTCACACCAACACCGCTATAAGCCGATTCCCGTTGATGTTTGATGGCCACGATGATTACCGCTTCCGGCTCGATCCGGTATAACACCAAATAGCCCCAATTACCGAACGGCACAGGCCATTCCCGGTAATCATCATCAAAAAATCGGCCACCTGCCGGAAATGCTGCCAGTTTGTTTAATGTTTCCCGTATGGTCTGAATGGCTCTTCTAGCCGCAAGTATATCTTTTTCTTCAAGAAACAGATACAGCCGCTGTAAATCGGCGGCTGCATTTTCGGTTAAAATTATTTGTGGCATTCAAGTGTCCCCACTTCTTCACCGGCAATGATTTTATCCATCCAATCATTGGCTTCTTCCAAAGTAACGTGCCTGCCGGTTTCCTGATAATGTTGCCATGATGCATCTGCTTCTTTTCTCAAAGCAGCTTTATGCTCTTCCCGCTCCAAAAACTGATTTACCGCTTCACGCATCAGCCAATGCATAGAACGGTCTTGCTGTTCGGCAACGATTTTCAGACGTTCTTTGACATCTAAGGGCAGTTTTACTGCTACCGGTACAGTCTGAGTTTTCATGGTGTTAGCCTATTGAGTATTAAAAGGTAATACCATTATATACCCTTTTAACGTATTTATCCACAAAACCTGTATATATATTTCCTGAAAAAATTTCTGTAAGTATCTATTTTTAATGAAAAAAGCATTTGAATAAAATTTAAGCAGGCACAGCCAAATAATCTATGAAAGTGGTCTTTGCGCGTGGTCTCTGTATATAGCGTGTACATTTTGCGCAAACTGGATTGTCCTATCTGTGCAAACTACTTTGTATAAAATGTACAAGCATAAGATTTAAAAAGAGAATTTTTCAGGGAAGAAATAGCCGTTTTTATGCTGAAAAATGACGTTAGAATTTAAATTTCAGGCCGGATTTGTATTTTCAGACGGCCTTTGATAGGAAAATCCGAATTTTTACCTGTTTAGGCCGTCTGAATGGGGCATACAGACGCAAAAAAAGCTGCCGGAGCAGCTTTTAGGTATGACTGTACCAACAGCCTAGGATTACTGTTTTTTCATGTTCTGTTTGAGTTTTTCGATCCGTTGCCGCCGCTCTTCAGGGGTAAGTTCCGATTGTGGCGACGGTTGGTTGCGTTCGTCCAGTTGTACTTGAATTTCAGCCGCTATTTTAGCCGCCGCAACATCGGCAGATGGCGGTGTCGGCAGTGCATTGCGGCTGTCGGGTGCATAGAAGCCAGCCCAGCCTGAAGCAATGGATTTTTCCATAATTGCGTTCAGGTCGAGCTTTTTGTTCTTCAGGTCTTTGAGTTGGTTGAGCAGGTATTTTTTCTGCTTAATGGTCGGGGCTTTGCCTGTTTTTTCGGTACGCATTTTCAGAAAGGCGTTCCACAGGGTCAGGTTTACCCACTTTTCCAAACGGAAGTTGTCAGTATCAAACTGGTATTTGGAATCGAAGTCAGGCACAGGTTGGCCTTTGACTTGATAGACAAGCTCTAACAGCTTGTTTTTGTTGATTTGCCAGTGCATTTTCCCGAATACGCCGGCACGTTTATATTGAATGATGCCTTTTTCAGAGAGGAATTTACGCGCTTTCTCGTAACCGCGCCGTGTCAGACCGACTTCTTCGTTCAAATCGGCGGCGGTTTTATAAATCCAGCCGCAGCGTTTCGGGTCTTTTTCGGCGACTTCGCTCCACCAAAACAGGTTAGAAAGCAGGTTAGATGCCTGAAAATTCGAGCCGCACAAAGCCACGAACTCGTTGAAAATCACGAAGTCCGTTGATACATGGTGGCGAATGTCGGCTATAAGCATGGCTGTTAGGCTTGTTTTTTTGGTTCTTTAGGTTTGTAGGCTTTAGCAATCGCTTCAACCGTTACTTCGTTATTTGTATAAGCTGAGATTTTGATGGCTGTTTCGAGTGGGGCTTTTTTGCGGCCACTTGCAATTTGCGAAATCCATGTGTAGTTAATCCCTAATGCTTCTGACATTGCTTTAAGACGGCCACGTTGTTGTTTCAGCCAATCATGTAATGTGTACTCGCTCATGATTTTTCCTTAGTGGGTGTTTTGAAGTTTTAATATTACCTATGGCTAACAAATAAATCAATAATCCCCCTTTTTTGAGTTTCCCAAAGGAAAATAATTGACAGCGATAATAGCCACATGAATACACTCGCCGACCGAATTAAACAACGCCTTACCGATTTGAAAAAATCGCAAGCTGATTTAGCCAAATATTGTAAAGTCAGACCG
>NZ_PXYY01000049.1 GCF_003013245.1 Neisseria iguanae | reverse complement strand
GAACGCCTGTGGGTGAATCCGGACTGCGGCTTGAAAACCCGCGGCTGGAAAGAAACCATTGAGCAGCTGCAAGTGATGATGAATGTGACCGAAAAGCTGCGCAAAGAATTGGCCTGATTTTTGGGTTAGTTTTAATTGAGTAGTAGAAGGCCGTCTGAAAGGGGAATCTTTCAGACGGCCTTTTATATTGCCTCCTACGCAAATGGCGTAAATTCTTGTTAAATGTTTTTAACCGATATTTGAGAGGGATTTGAAATGCCAATTTGCTACTATACCATCACACCGCAATCGCACATAAATCCCGGTTACCTACATCTGTCGCGTATTCGTTGATTGTCAAGATGGCCTGACCATTTGCGAAACAAAAATTTCCCAGTTTTATTTCCCAATGGCCAGTAATCCGCCTTTTTTGTTGGTTTTTTTTGTTAGTTTAGGTATAAAAAAACGATGTCCCTTAAGGCCGAAACCTTAAGGGACAGAGCGTTGCGGCACACCTTTCGGTGGCCTTATTGTAGCAACGTTTCTCATTTCGCAGTGCGAAAATGGAACCAATTCTACGGCGGTAGAATAACTTTGTCAATAATTTAATTGCATAAAAATACCTGAATGAGATATATTTATGTTTAACATTTCCATACAAAGGGTTAACGATGATTACCACAAAATTAAAACCGATGAATTATATTTTGGGCTTGGATATCGGCATTGCTTCAGTCGGTTGGGCTGTGATTGAGATTGATGAGCAGGAAATACCGAAGTGTTTAATAGATGTCGGTGTGCGGGTATTCGAAAAGGCCGAAACGGCTAAAGAAGGGGAGTCTTTAAATAAAGTACGCCGTGAAGCGCGTAGCCAGCGGCGCATTATCCGCCGCCGTGCCCATCGTTTATTACGTGCCCGCCGTTTATTAAAGCGGGAAGGTATTTTGCAGGCAGTTGATTTTGATGAAAAAGGTTTGGTCAATGGTTTGCCGAATACACCGTGGCAATTGCGTGTTGCCGCGTTGGATCGAAAATTAGTGCCTAAAGAATGGGCTGCGGTATTGCTGCACATGATTAAACACCGGGGTTATTTATCGCAGCGTAAAAATGAAGAACAAAGTGCCGATAAAGAGCTGGGGGCATTGCTTTCAGGCGTCAAGGCCAATCATGAAGCATTGAAAGATGATAAATTCCGTACGCCCGCTGAGTTGGCTGTGAGGAAATTCGAGCAGGAAACCGGTCATATCCGCAATCAGTGCGGGGACTATTCACATACGTTCAACCGTAAAGATTTGTTGGACGAATTGGATTTATTGTTTAAAAAACAAAAAGAATACGGTAATTCTTATGTTTCAGACGGCCTCAAAAAAGCAGTTGAAGATTTGCTGATGGTCCAACGTCCTGCACTTTCCGGTAATGCGGTGCAGGAAATGTTGGGGCATTGTACTTTTGAAACCTCTGAATATAAGGCTGCGAAAAATACCTACACCGCCGAGCGTTTTGTCTGGCTGAATAAGCTGAATAATCTGCGGATTTTGGAAGAAGGTACGGAACGCGCATTAACCGATAGCGAACGCAGCCAGCTGATTGATTTACCTTATCAAAAATCCAAGTTGACTTATGCACAAGTGCGTAATGGGTTGGAATTGAATGATGCAGCTTATTTCAAGGGTTTGCGGTATGGTAAAGATAATGCGGAAAATGGCATATTGATGGAAATGAAAGCCTATCATACCATCAGTCGTGCTTTAGAAAAAGAAGGTCTGAAAGATAAGAAATCACCTTTGGCATACAGCCCTGAATTGCAAGATGAAATCGGAACAGTGTTTTCACTGTATAAAACCGATGAAGATATCCGAGGCCGTCTAAAAGCATTGTTGCCGGAAGCGGAATTAAATGCGTTGCTCCTTCATTTGAATTTTGAGAAATTTATTCAAATTTCACTTAAAGCGTTGCGTAAGATTTTGCCATTGATGGAGCAGGGGCAGCGTTATGATGAGGCGTGTCACTCGGTTTACGGCGATCATTATGGCCGGAAAGAAAAGCGCGAAGAAATCTATCTGCCGCCGATTCCTGCCGACCAAATCCGCAATCTGGTAGTATTGCGCGCCTTGTCGCAAGCGCGCAAAATCATCAATGCCGTGGTGCGCCGATATGGTTCGCCTATGCGGATTCATATCGAGACGGCGCGCGAAGTCGGTAAATCTTACAAAGACCGCAAGGATATTGAAAAACGCCAAGAAGAAAACCGCCGGGATAGAGAAAAGGCGGTAGCGAAGTTTAAAGAATATTTCCCAAATTTTGCAGGCGAGCCAAAATCCAAAGATATTTTGAAAATGCGCTTGTATGAGCAGCAACACGGGCAATGTTTGTATTCAGGGGAAAAAATTGATTTAGGCCGTCTGAATGAAAAAGGATATGTCGAAATCGATCATGCGCTGCCGTTTTCACGGACATGGGATGACAGCTTCAATAATAAAGTGTTGGTTCTGGGCAGTGAAAACCAAAACAAACGTAATCAAACGCCTTACGAGTATTTTAACGGTAGGAAAACAGCCGTGAATGGCGGGAATTTGTCGCGCGCGTACAAACCAGCCGTTTCCCATACAGCAAAAAACAAAGAGTTTTGCTGCAAAAAATCAATGAAGGAGACTTCAGAGAACGTAACCTTAACGATACCCGCTATGTGAACCGGTTCCTTTGCCAATTCGTGGCCGACAATATGATGTTGAAAGGTAAGGGTAAAAAACGTGTGTTTGCGTCCAATGGTCAGATTACCAATCTTTTACGCGGCTTCTGGGGCTTGGGTAAAGTACGTTCCGATAATGACCGCCATCATGCTTTGGATGCTATTGTGGTGGCTTGCTCAACCGCAGCTATGCAGCAGAAAATTACCAATTATGTGCGTTATCGTGAGATGAATACGTTTAATGGTGAAATGATTGATAAATTAACCGGTGAAGTTACGCGATTAAGCTTTCCACAGCCTTGGGATTTCTTCCGCCAGGAAGTGATGATTCGTGTTTTTGGCCGTCCGGAAGGTGATCCGCAATGTGAGGTAGCAGATACGGCAGATTCCCTAAAAGCGTTGCTGGCAGATAAGCTGTCATCACGGCCTGAAGCAGTACATGAATATGTGATGCCGCTGTTTGTTTCCCGCGCACCGAATCGCAAGATGAGCGGGCAGGGGCATTTGGAAACCATTAAATCACCCAAACGCTTGAATGAAGGCATCAGTGTACTGCGTGTACCGTTAACGCAGTTAAAACTTTCAGATTTAGAAAAAATGGTCAACCGCAATCGTGAGCCTAAACTATATGACGCTTTGAAAGCACGTTTGGAAAGCTACGGAAATGACCCTGCAAAAGCCTTTGCAGAACCATTTTACAAATTGGATAAAAATGGCAATCCTACTCAGCCAGTTAAAGCCGTGCGTATTGAACAAGTGCAAAAATCGGGGGTGTTGGTACGAGAAGAAAACGGTGTGGCCGATAATGCAACAATGGTCAGGGTGGATGTGTTTGAGAAAGGCGGTAAATACTTCTTAGTACCGATTTATAGCTGGCAGGTTGCTAAGGGAATTTTGCCGAATAGGGCGATTATTCAAGGAAAAGATGAAAAGAATTGGGAAAAAATGGATGATAAAAGTCTGTTTAAATTTTCGCTTTATTCAAGTGATTTAGTTGAAATTACTACCAAAAAATCCAATATGCTCGGTTATTTCGTAAGCTGTCATCGGGGGACGGGGAATATAAATATTCGAGTTCATGATACAGAGGCCACTATTGGAAAAAATGGATTTTTAGAAGGGGTTGGTGTCAAAACGGCTCTTTCTTTCCAAAAATTGCAAATAGATGAGCTGGGTAAAACTATTACCCCATGCCGCCCTAAAAAACGGCCACCGGTCCGTTAATTATCTATTCCCTGTTTCAGGCCGTCTGAAACAGGTTTTTTTCGTCTTTATGATTGCGTTAAGGGGTTATGATGACTTGGAGGAGCTTACTGATTCAAAACAGCAGCAAGTTATCGTTGCAGCGTAAACAACTCAATATCCGGCAAGAAGGTGAAAGCTATACCGTACCTTTGGAAGATATTGCGGTAATCGTGGTTGAAAATCGTGAAACGTTGATTACCGCACCATTATTATCAGCATTGGCTGAAAACGGCGTAACCTTACTGACTTGTGATGAGCAATTCCTGCCTTGCGGGCAATGGTTGCCGTTTTCGCAATATCACCGCCAACTTAAAACTCTGAAGCTGCAAATTCATGCGGGTGAACCGATTAAAAAACAGCTTTGGCAAAAAATTGTGAAACAAAAAATTCTCAATCAGGCTTTTTGTGCAGATGAAACTGGTAACGATATCGCTGCTAAACGCTTGAGTATATTGGCAGCTGAAGTTAAATCAGGAGACAACGGTAACCGGGAAGCACAAGCGGCAGCATTGTATTTTCAGGTTCTCTTCGGAGAACGATTTACCCGTACCGAAGACAATCAAATCAATGCCCATTTGAATTATGCCTATGCCGTATTGCGCGCAGCAGTCGCACGCAGCTTAGTGTTATATGGCTGGTTGCCTGCATTAGGGTTATTTCACAAAAGCGAGCTAAATCCATTTAATCTGGCTGATGACTTTATCGAACCGCTCCGGCTGTTGGCTGATTTGATGGTGATTAATTTAAAAGAAAAAGGCCGTCTGAAAGAACAGTTAGATACACAGGTCAAGCAGCAGCTTATCAGTTTGTTGCATCATCAAATCATGGTTGAACAGCAAAACTTTAGCACGTTAGCAGCCATCGATAAAATGATTGCTTCGTTTCAGATGGCCTTGATCCAAAAAAATGCTCATTTTTTGAAGTTACCCGAATTACAAACATTGAAGGCATATCAATATGAGTGAGGCAAAATATATGAGAATTATCGTTTTTTTCGATTTGCCGGTTACAACGGCAGCCAAGCGAAAAGTAGCAAACCAATTCCGACATTTTTTGCTCAAAGATGGTTATCAAATGCTGCAATTATCTGTTTACAGTCGAATTGTAAAAGGCAGAGATTCGTTGCAAAAACACCACAGTAGACTGTGTGCCAACTTGCCAGAAGAGGGTTCTGTACGGTGCTTGGAAGTAACAGAAAAGCAATTTACCGGTATGAAATTGCTTTTAGGCGAGTTAAAGGTACAGGAAAAAAAGGTCAATGCAGACCAATTATTGCTGTTTTAGGAGCGTTTTAAATTAGAAAAACCAAGCGGAGAGCCTTATTAAATAAGGCTCTCCGCTTGGTTTATTGTAGCACTGCGAAATGAGAAAGGGAGTTACAACAATTCTAATTAACAAAAATACTGTCTGAAACACTTTCAGACGGTATTTTTCTATGCATATTCATTATTTCTAATTTATCATAATAAAAATGGTTACAAGGGAAATAATTATGTTGCGTTATATGTTGCCATGTTGGGTGTTCGGGGTATTGGTGTCGTTTGCGCTGCCTGTTGTACCGTCATTATGGGTTTGGCTTACGGTGTTTGGAGTAACTTTGTTGGCAGCTTGGCGCTGGAAAACGGTGGCGGTGTTGTTATGTGTGCTGTTTGGCATGGCTTACGGGGTGTGGCGCACCCAATCGGCGTTGTCAGGGCAATGGCCTTTGGATAAGGTGGGGCAGGTGGCCTTGATGGTGGTGGTAGACGATTTGCCACGCCGTGATGAACGGCGGGTGCAGTTTGCGGCAAAGGCTTGGGATAAGGAAGGACGTTCGTTTCGGTTGCTGTTGTCAGATTATCAGTTGCGCGATTGGCCGGTAGGCAGTCGCTGGCAGGTGTCAGCGCGGGTGCGGCCAATGGTGGGTGAAGTGAATTTGCGTGGGCTAAACCGCGAGGCGTGGGCGTTGGCCAATGGTGTGGGCGGTATGGGTTCGCTGGGTAAAGGCAGGGTGTTACTGGGGAAATCGGGTGGGTTGGATGTGACAGTTTGGCGTGAACGCATCAGCAATCATTGGCAGCAGGCGGAGCTCTACGGACATGGGTTTTCAGACGGCATCGGCTTGATGCGGGCGCTGGGGATTGGCGGACAATCGGCTTTGCGGGCGGAATTGTAGCAGGCGTTCCGGCTTTTGGGTTTGACGCATCTGGTGAGTATTTCAGGTCTGCATGTGACGATGGTGGCGGTGTGGTTCGGGTTTTTGGTGAAACTGTTGCTGCGCGTGTTGCCTTTTGTGCCGAAGCGGCCGAAGTTGTGGGTATTGTCGGGCGGTGTGCTGGGGGCATTGCTGTATGCGGGTTTGGCGGGCTTTGGCGTGCCGACGCAGCGCAGTGTGTTGATGTTGGCGGCGTTTGTTTATGCGTGGTGGCGTGGCAGTGGTTTGTCGCCGTGGGCGGGGTGGTGGCAGGCGTTGGCGCTGGTGTTGCTGCTTGATCCTTTGGCGGCGTTAGGCGTGGGTTTGTGGTTGTCGTTCGGCTTGGTGGCGGCGCTGATTTGGTCGTCGGCAGGCCGTCTGAATGAGCGAGGATGGTGGCTGGCTTTACGCGGGCAATGGGCGGCAACGCTGTTGTCGGTGCTGCTGCTGGGCTATATGTTTGCATCGCTGCCGCTGTTGGGCCCGCCAGTGAATTTGTTGGCGATTCCGTGGTTTTCTTGGGTGTTGACGCCGCTGGCTTTGCTGGGTTCGGCTTTACCGTTTGCGCCTTTGCAATGGCTGGCGGCGGCTTTGGGTGAATATACGCTGCGTTTTGTGGTGTGGCTGGCGGCTTATTCGCCTGAATTTGCGGTGGCAGCCGCGCCGTGGCCATTGATGGTGTTGGCGGTATTGGCGGCTTTGGTTCTTTTGCTGCCGCGCGGTACGGGCTTGAAGCAGTGGGCCTGGCTGGTGCTGGCGGGATTTGTGTTTTACCGTGTGCAGCCTTTGCCGGAAGGCCGTCTGAAAGTGTGGGTATGGGACGCGGGGCAGGGTTTGTCGGTGTTGATGCAGACGCGTGAACACCGTTTGCTGTTCGATACGGGTACATTGCAGGCGGCCGGGGCGGGTATTGTACCGAGTTTGAATGCGTTGGGTATCCGGCAGTTAGATAAGCTGGTGCTGTCGCATCATGATATCGATCACGATGGCGGTTATCCGGCAATCAAACGCACTCAAGCACCGGAAAGGCTGCTGGCCGGTCAGCCGGAATTTTATCCGCAAGCCGAGTTTTGCCGCGAATCACAATGGGTGTGGGACAGTGTGGCATTTGAGTTTTTAAGGCCGTCTGAACAATATTCGGGCAAAGATGACAATGACGAAAGCTGTGTATTACGCGTGGTAGCCGGCGGGCAGGCGCTGTTGGTTACCGGTGATATGGGGCAGAACGGCGAACTGGATTTGGTGCAAAAATACGGTGATGCGCTTTACAGTCAAGTATTGGTTTTGGGACATCACGGCAGCAATACGGCCAGCGCCGGCGCGTTTTTGAATGCGGTCTCACCCAAATATGCCGTGGCTTCAAGCGGCTATGCGAATAATTATGGCCATCCGACCAAGGCGGTGCAAAACAAAGTGGCGGCGCATGGGGCGACATTGTTGCGCACGGATTTATCGGGGGCGCTGGTGTTTGAATTGGGCAATAGTGCAGAGATATTTCAAGGCCGTCTGAAACAGGGGAAGTTTTATTGGCAGAAAAAGCCGTTTGATTGAGTTGGCTGGTCTGATGTCTTTACGGATTCAATTGGCGTGTCCTCATTTCATCATGCGGCATGCGGCATCTTTTCGGTATAAAAATACGCTACTGTGTTGGAAATGCGCACAAGGCGCCCGACCTTGCTGCGCTTTTCGTCTGGTATGCGCGCTTTTTTGCCCGAAAATGTGCGACGCAGACGAAATGGGGATACACCTCAACCTCTGACCGTCATTATCGGGTCAGTACCTGGCAAGGGCGGATGGTTTTACCGGTTTGTTCGGAGTTTGCCAAGGCTGTCTGAAAAGGATGTTCAGACGGCCTTTATATAAACTTAACAAAATATAGTTATCCCTGCTTTGTGTGAATCCTGCTGTGGATAATCAGGCTTTCAGATTGAAAGTTAAAGAAAAAATTGGATTGTTTAAAAAATGGGCAAAGGGATTTTCATGCAAAAAGCAGTGAATCCGTCAAGCGGAATATGCCGTTTCAGACGGCATGTTGTTGCGAATGGCGAACAGGCGGCGGTATAGTAAAATCATCCCACAAATCCAAAGCGAAGGCTGCATAAACCACCACACCGCGTGCGAAATGAGGCTGCAATTCTGCCTAAGCGATGCGGGCGGTTTCGGTATTTAATTTTTCATTGAGTAAAGAGGCGGACATGGTTCGCACTTTCTGGTGTCGGTCGTTGAAGGACGTATTCTGACCCAAATGCTGTAATTATTTGTGGCGGTATAATTTGGATTTACAAGTATAATGTTATATAGTATCATTAACAACTTTCTATTTATTCAGACGGCCTGCTACAGGCCGTCTGAAACATTGGGTTTGCGATGAATTCGATTTTATTGACCGGATTGTTCCAACGCCTGCTGATTGCACTGTTCGCACTCGGCGCACTTTGGGGCATTTATTTTTGGGCAGTCGGCACATGAGCATTAGCATTGTCGTCGATAATTTAACCGTCAGTTACCAAGGCCGTCCGGCGGTGCACCATGTATCGGTGGAATTTCCCGATCACGGCATGTGGGCGGTTTTCGGCCCCAACGGCGCGGGCAAATCGACGCTGCTGAAAGCGGTCATGGGTTTGGAAAAAGCGGCAACGGGTGCGGTGCATTGGGTGGGTTTGCAGCGCAAAGACATCGCCTACTTGCCGCAGCAGGCCGAAGTCGACCGCACGCAGCCGATGACGGTGTTTGAATTGGCGGCAATGGGTTTGTGGTATGAAATCGGCTTTTTCGGCCGCGTGAACGCGGCGCAACGCAAGCGGGTATATGAAGCACTCGAGCGCGTGGAAATGCACGAATTTGCCGAACGCAGCATTGCGCATTTGTCTAATGGCCAGTTTCAGCGCGTACTGTTTGCGCGAATGTTGGCGCAGAATGCGAAATTTCTGCTGCTTGATGAGCCGTTCAACCACATTGACGCACGTACGACGTATGCCTTGCTGGACGTGTTGCGCCGCTGCCATCAAAGCGGCCAGGCGGTGATTGCCGTGTTGCACGATTATGAGCAGGTACGCGCTTATTTTCCCGAAACCTTGTTGGTTGCGCGCGAAAAAATTACCGCCGGCAAAACGGAAAACGTATTGGCCGACGAATACCTGCTGCAAGCCAATACCGCCATGCAGCAGCAAGAATCTGCCGGCTGGTGCACGGCGTAATGTTTCAGACGGCCTTTCGTGACAGAGGAATCAATAAATAGCAAGCTGGCCGCAGACCGTACAAACAGTACGAAACTGGTTCTGTTGCCGCGCCAGCGGCTTATGTAAATCATTCCCTTTGAGCGAAGGAAAGCCAACGCGGCCACCGTTTTGTAGTGTTTCACGATAATGTGTTTGCAACATCGTTTCCCAATATAAAGGCCGTCTGAAATATTCAGATAAGTTTTCAGACGGCCTGCAATAGAAATCAATCATGAGTTTTCAAGAATTATTCATCACGCCTTTTGCCGAATTCGATTTCATGCGTTATGCACTGGCGTCGATTTTTTGCTTGGCCTTGAGTGCCGCGCCGGTGGGCGTGTTTTTGGTGATGCGCCGCATGAGTTTGATCGGCGATGCGTTGGGCCATGCGGTGTTGCCCGGTGCGGCCATCGGCTATATGTTTGCCGGATTGAGTCTGCCTGCGATGAGTATCGGCGGTTTCGCAGCCGGTTTGCTGATGGCTCTGCTGGCCGGTTTGGTGAGCCGCTTCACCACTTTGAAAGAAGACGCCAACTTCGCCGCTTTTTATCTCACCAGCTTGGCAGTTGGTGTAGTATTGGTGAGTAAAAACGGTGACAGCGTTGATTTGCTGCATTTGCTGTTCGGCTCGGTATTGGCGGTGGACGTGGCGGCCTTGACGTTGATTGCGGCAGCGGCTTCGGTTACCGCGCTGGCTTTGGCGGTGATTTACCGCCCGCTGGTGTTGGAGAGCATTGATCCGTTGTTTTTAAAGGCGGTTAACGGCAAAGGCGGCTTTTGGCATGTACTGTTTTTAGTGCTGGTGGTGATGAACATGGTCGCCGGTTTTCAAGCGCTCGGTACGCTGATGTCGGTCGGCCTGATGATGCTGCCTGCGATTACCGCGCGGCTGTGGGCGGAAAGCATGGGTATGATGATTTCGATGGCGGCTTTGATTGCGCTGTTGTGCGGGTTTGCCGGCTTGCTGTTTTCCTATCACATTGAAATTCCGTCAGGGCCGGCGATTATTTTGTGTTGCGGCTTATTGTATGTGTTTTCGGTGGTGTTCGGCTGGGAAGGGGGTGTGGTCACCAAATGGCTGAAACACCGCAGACACAAAGCCGGTTGATTTTCAAACAACCTTTGTGATAAACGCATAATCCGTATATGAAAATTTGCCGGATATTTTTCAGACGACCTGCTTGAATAACAGGGCAGGCTGTTTTAGAATGATTAAAATGTTACGTTATATCAAAAGGGAGGAAATATGAAACAATGGAAATCGGGCGTTATTACAGCGTTGCTGTCCGGTGCGGCTTATGCGGTGCCTTTGCAGGTAGTGGCCAGCTTCAGCATCTTGGGCGACGTAGCCGGGCAGGTCGGCGGCGAGCGCGTGGCAGTGACTAACTTGGTGGGTCGTAACCAAGATTCGCATGCGTACCACATGACTAGCGGTGACATGAAAAAAATTCGTTCAGCTAAATTGGTGTTGTTGAACGGTTTAGGCTTGGAAGGTGCTGATGTACGCCGTGCCGTGCAGCAGAGTAAAGTCCCTTACGCCGAAGCCACCAAAGGCATTCAAGCCTTGAAAGCGCCGGGAAGTGGCCATCACCACCATCATCACGGTGCAGGTGAAGGCCATCACCATCACGACCACGGCGAATTCGACCCGCATGTTTGGACCGATCCGGTGTTGATGGTGACTTACGCCAAAAATGTATCCGATGCGTTAGTAAAAGCCGACCCGGCCGGTAAAGCATATTACGAACAACGCCTGACCGCTTACCAAAACCAGCTCAAGAAATTACATAGTGATACACAAGCCGCGTTTAACAGCGTGCCGGAGGCCAAGCGCAAAGTTTTGACCGGACATGATGCATTTGCCTACATGGCGAAACGTTACAAAATTGATTTCATTTCCCCTCAAGGCATAAGCAGCGCGGCAAAACCATCGGCCAAAGCGGTGGCGTCGATTATCCGCCAAATCAAACGCGAAGGCATTAAAGCGGTATTTACCGAAAACATCAAAGACACGCGTATGATTGACCGCATCGCCAAAGAAACCGGCGTTAAAGTCAGCGGTCAATTGTATTCCGATGCCTTGGGTAATGCGCCTGCGGATACTTATGTCGGCATGTACAGATACAACGTCAAAATCATGACTGATGCCATGAAAAAATAAGCCGTTTTTGTCATCAATACGCAAGGCCGTCTGAAAAACTTCAAGTGTTTTCAGACGGCCTTGTAGCGTTTGGTAACGATCTGGTAAGGCTGTATAATAATTGAAAAATTTATATAGTATGTTGGAAAAAGGCGGGTTGCTTAATACTTTTATGCAAAACGGCTTTTGTTTTGCCGAAGTAATTGTTTTGGGATGTTCGAAGTATTCGGCTTTGGCTTTCGGCATTCTTGACAGCACGCAACAATCCCAAAACAGGTCTTCAGACAAAACAAAAAAGTGTAAATAACGCTGGAATTTTCTACAGATTAATATTGATACCAAATCCAAATTCAGGAACCAACCATGATAGAAACCATCGAACGCGACAATATGCAATACGATGTCGTGATTGTGGGCGCAGGTCCGGCAGGGTTGTCGGCTGCCATCAAACTCAAGCAGCTTGCCCAAGCCGCCGGGCGTGAAATCAGCGTGTGTGTGGTGGAAAAAGCTTCGGAGGTCGGAGCGCATACTTTATCTGGTGCGGTGATTGACCCGATTGCCTTGTCAGAATTGCTGCCTGATTGGAAAGAGCGCAGCGCACCTTTGCGTGTGGAAGTGACTGAAGACAAGGTTTTGTTTCTCACCGAAAAACACGCCATTCCGCTGCCGGTGACGCCCAATTTCGATAATCACGGCAACTACATCATCAGCTTGGGCGAGTTGGTACGCTGGCTGGGCGAACAAGCCGAAACGCTCGGTGTGGAAATTTATCCGGGTTTTGCGGCTTCGGAAATTCTCTATCATGCCGACGGTTCGGTCAAAGGCATTGCCACCGGCAATATGGGCATGGGCAAAGACGGCAGCCCGACCGATAACTTCCAGCCGGGCATGGAGCTTTGGGCGCAGCAAACCTTGTTTGCTGAAGGCTGCCGGGGTTCGTTGAGCAAGCAAATCATCAAGCGTTTCAGCCTTGACCAAAACAGCGATGCCCAAACCTACGGCCTCGGCATTAAGGAAATTTGGGAAATTGCGCCGGAAAAGCATCGACAAGGTTTGGTATTACACAGTAGCGGCTGGCCGCTCGACACCAAAACCTACGGAGGCTCGTTTCTCTATCATCTGGATGACCACAAAGTCGCCGTCGGTTTTGTGGTCGGCTTAGATTATCAAAACCCTTATTTGTCGCCGTTTGATGAATTTCAACGCTTTAAAACCCATCCGGCCATCCGCGACACGTTTGCCGGCGGCCGCCGTATTGAATACGGCGCGCGCGCGCTGGTGGAAGGCGGGTTCCAAAGCATTCCGAAACTGTCGTTCAAGGGCGGTGTATTGGTCGGCGATGCGGCCGGTTTTTTGAACATGCCGCGCATTAAAGGCATTCACACCGCCATGAAATCGGGCTTGCTGGCGGCCGAAGCCGTGTTTCCGATATTGGACAATTTAGAAGAAATCGAAAGCGTGGAGCAAGGCAAAGAAGCGGTACAATACCGCACCTTGTTTGACCAAAGCTGGGCGTATACCGAACTTTATGCCGCCCGGAACGTGCGGCCGTCATTCCAATGGGGCTTGCTGTTCGGCGTGATGTACACCGGCATGGAGCAACTGTTTTTCAAAGGCCGTCTGCCGTTTACCTTTAAGCATCACGGTAAAGACAACGAACAGTTGAAAAAAGCCGCTGCGTGTAAACCGATTGAATACCCGAAGCCTGACGGCGTGTTGACATTCGACCGTTTGAGCAGCGTGTTTCTCGCCAATATCGCGCATGAAGAAAACCAGCCGAGTCATCTGGTTTTGAAAAATCCGCAAGTGATGATGGACATCAACTACAAAGAATATGCCTCACCGGAAACGCGCTATTGTCCGGCAGCGGTGTATGAAATCGTAGAAGAAAACGGCGCGCCGCAATTGCAAATCAATGCCGCCAATTGCGTGCACTGTAAAACCTGCGACATCAAAGACCCGACGCAAAACATCGTTTGGATTTGTCCGGAAGGCGCGAGCGGTCCGAATTACGGTGCGATGTAAGGTCGTCTGAAAGCGGAATAGAAGATTGGTTTTACTGTTACCTGTATAATGAAGCACTAAAAAACGGGTATGGCATTGGCTTTTTTTAGATTTTGTAAGCTGCTGAAGCCGTACAGAACCGGTTTCCTACTGTTTGTACGGTCTGCGGCAAGCAGCCTTGTCCCGGTCTTTATTGATTCCGCTATCGCGAAAAGCCGTCTGGAACGTAAATCGTTTCAGACGGCTTTTTTTAATCAAACGCCACTTTATTGGCCGGCTTTCAAACCCTGCCACAAGCGGACGGTTAATTTGCTGGTTTCAGGCGATTTCGGTGAAATCACGAAGCTCTTGTCCATCACTTCTTGGGTCGGGAAAATAGACGTGTCTTCCGAAAGTTTGTCATCCATCAATTTGCGTGCCGGTTGGCTGGCTGGCGCGTAGGTTACGAATGAGCCGTTTTTTGCCGCCACTTGAGGATCGAGCGTGTAGTTGATGTATTTGTGTGCATTGGCCACGTTTTGCGCATCACGCGGAATCATAAACGAATCAATCCAAATGCCCACCCCGGTTTTTGGGGTCAATACTTGCAGATTTACACCGTTTTTGGCTTCGATGGCGCGGTTTTTGGCAATGTTCAGGTCGCCGCCGTAGCCGACTGCTACGCATAAGTTGCCGTTGGCCATATCGTCGATGTAGCCTGACGAGCTGAACCGTTTCACGTCACCGCGCACTTTTTTCATCATCTCAACCGCGGCTTTGATGTCGTCGGCGTTTTCACTGTTCGGATCTTTGCCGATGTAGTTCAAAGCCAGCGGCATTTGTTCGATAGCGCTGTCCAAGTAGCTGATACCGCAAGATTTCAGCTTGGCGGTGTATTCGGGATTGAATACTAAATCCCATTCGTTTTCAGGCAAAGAGTCGCCGCCTAAGGCTTTGGCGACTAAATCTTTATTGACCGCCAGCGTGTTGATGCCCCAGAAATAAGGCACGGCGTATTTGTTGCCCGGGTCGACGCTGGCCATCAGAGAGAGTAGGTAGGGGTCGATGTTGTTGTAGTTGGAAATCTGGCTTTTATCGATTTCCTGATACGCACCGGCTTTGATTTGGCGGCCGACGTTGGCAATCGACGGTGCAACCAAATCGTAACCGGATTTTCCGGTCAAGACTTTGGCTTCTAAGGCTTCATTGCTGTCATAATAGTCGTAGCGGACTTTGATGTTGTTGTTTTTTTCAAAGGCGGCCAGCGTTTCCGGATCGACGTAGTCGGACCAGTTGTAGATATTCAGATTGCTGGATTGCGGTGCGGCTTGTTGTGGTTCGCTGGCTTGGGGTGCGGTCGGTCCGGCAGGTTTTTCTGAGCCGCCGCAGGCCGCCAGTGCAAGGGCGATGCAGGCGGTGAGGAAGGTTTTTTTCATGATGTACAGTCCTTTTGTCGGGAAATGGAATAAATTGCAGCGGTGGGCAAAGGGTCGAACCTTTAAACACTTACAAAAGGGAAACTGTGGCAGGGTGGCAGGTGCTGGATACCTTGTGCCGCCCTTGCTTCCGCAAGCCTGCATTAAACGTTAAAAACCTTTCAAATGCAATAGCTTAAAAGCGGTAAAATGACACTTTTGGAGAGGTTTCGCGCTATGAGTTTCTTACGAAACGATAAAATTTTTCAGACGGCCTGCGAAATGTTGTGTCGATTTGTCAAAACCGCCTGATTTGTGGGAAAATTACAAAATTGAATTTTTAAAGGGCGAGACCGTGTTAGACAGAGAAGGCTATCGCCCCAATGTCGGTATTATCCTTACAAACGATAAGAATCAAGTATTTTGGGGCAAGCGTGTGCGCGAGCATTCGTGGCAGTTTCCGCAAGGCGGCATCAAGCCGGGAGAAAGTCCGGAAACGGCAATGTACCGCGAATTGTTGGAAGAAGTGGGCCTGTTGCCGCAACACGTGAAAATCTTAGGCCGCACGCGCGACTGGTTGCGCTATGATGTACCGGCACACTGGGTGCGTCGCGAATGGAGAGGGTCATACCGCGGCCAGAAGCAAATTTGGTATCTGCTGCGTTTGGTCGGCCGCGAAAGCGATGTGGACCTGCGCGCCACGCACCACCCCGAGTTTGACGGCTGGCGTTGGCACGACTATTGGGCACCGGTAGATGAGGTGATTGATTTCAAACGCTCTGTTTATCTGGGTGCGTTAACCGAATTGTCGCGCTTTGTGCGCAGTGTGGAAACCTACGGCGAATTCGCCCAACGTATTCAGCAGCAAAAAAAGAAGTAATACCAACGCTTTCAGGCCGTCTGAAAGCGTTTTTCATTGTGTGATGAACAATATTTTCAGACGGCCTTTGCTCTGTATTTTTATTGATTAACAATCTCTACAGGCCGTCTGAAATCACGGCCGTTATGTTAGAATACCGCCCCAACGATTATAGACAGCGCAGCAAAACATGAGCAAAACACAATACAGTGAATCCAGTATTACCGTCTTAAAAGGCTTGGAGCCGGTGAAAGAACGCCCGGGCATGTACACCCGCACCGACAGTCCGACCCATATCTGCCAAGAAGTCATCGACAACGCCGCCGATGAAGCTTTGGGTGGCTTCGCCGGCGAAATCGGCGTTACGATACATGACGACGGGTCTTTATCCGTGCGTGACAACGGCCGTGGTATTCCGACCGGCATCCATCCGGTGGAAGGTTTGCCGGTGGTGGAGCTGGTGTTTACCCAATTGCATGCAGGCGGCAAGTTCAACAAAAAAGACGGAGGTGCCTATGCCTTTTCAGGCGGTCTGCACGGTGTCGGTGTGTCGGTCACCAACGCGCTGTCGGAACGCCTGGAAGTGACCATCAGGCGAGAAGGCAAAATCCATCGCATCGTCTTTGCAGGTGGCGAAGTGATCGAACCTTTGAGTGAAATCGGCAAATGTGCGGCCAAAGATTCGGGCACGGAAGTGCGCGTATGGCCGGACGGCAAATACTTTGAATCACCGCAATACAGCATTCCGGAATTGGAACGTTTGTTGCGCGCCAAAGCCGTATTGCTGCCAGGCGTGACCGTGTCGCTGACACGTCCGGTTAAAGGCGGAACCGGGCTGCAAACCCAGACATGGCATTATCCCAACGGCTTGAAAAGCTATCTGATGGATTTAATCGGCGAAGCCCAAGAAGCCGTGCCGCTGTTTTCCAGTGAAAATTACGTTTCAGACGGCCACGGCAGCGATTTTGCCGTCGGTGAAGGGGCGGCTTTTGCACTTACGTGGCTGGAAGAAGGCACGTGTGCGAATGAAAGCTATGTCAACCTGATTCCGACACCATTGGGCGGCACACACGAAGCCGGTTTGAAACAAGCCGTGTACAATGCCGTCAACAACTTCATCACGCTGCATAATTTATTGCCGCGCGGCGTGAAAGTGCAAAGTGATGACGTGTTCAACAAGGTAGCGTTTGTTTTGAGTGTGCGCGTACTCGACCCGCAATTCCAAGGCCAAACCAAAGACAAACTCACCAATCGCGATGCGTTGAAGCTGGTGGCTTCCGTATTGGGCGACCCTTTGGAATTGTGGCTGAACCAAAATGTCGAAGCCGGTAAAAAAATTGCCGAATTGGCGATTAAACAGGCACAGGCGCGAATGCGCTCAGTGAAAAAAATCGAAAAGAAAAAAGGCAGCGGTGTGGCGGTATTGCCGGGTAAGCTGACTGATTGCGAAAGCGAAGACACGCGAGAAAACGAATTGTTTCTGGTCGAAGGCGACTCGGCAGGCGGTTCAGCCAAGCTGGCACGCGATAAAGCCACGCAGGCGATTCTGCCTCTGCGCGGCAAAGTATTAAACAGTTTCGAAGTCCATCCCGACCAATTGTTCGGCAATGCTGAAATCCACGATATTTCCGTGGCTGTCGGTGTCGATCCGCATGGTATCAACGACAATCCCGATTTGAGCAGCCTGCGTTATGGCAAAATCGCCATTTTGTCTGATGCTGACGTAGACGGTTCGCATATTCAGGTATTATTGCTGACCTTGTTTTACCGCCATTTCCCGAAACTGGTTTCAGACGGCCGTATTTACGTTGCCCAGCCGCCATTATTCCGCGTGGACGTGAACGCACAAGGCAAATCCAAACCGGCACGCAAATTCTACGCACTCGACCAAGCCGAACTCAACGGCATTTTAGAGCGGCTGGAAAAAGAAGGTATGAAAGAAACCGCTTATTCCATCAGCCGTTTCAAAGGTTTGGGCGAAATGAATCCCGACCAGCTCAAAGACACCACCATGCATCCCGACACACGCCGACTCTTGCAAGTGCGGATTCCCGAGGGCAGCGGTGGAGAAACCTACGGTATTTTCGTGAAGCTGATGGGCAAAGGTGAGGCTGCCAGCCGCCGCGCGTGGATGGAAGCTGAAGGCGATACGGCGGAAGTGGATATTTAAAATGGTAGTGTGTAAAGCGGTAGAAGCCGTCTGAAAAGTGTACAGGTTTTCAAACGGTTGTGATACTGACAAAAGCGCGCTAATTGATAAAAGAAAGTGATGGAAAAACTGATACCTTTTATTGATGCCGCATGGCTTAGTGTCAGGCAAAGCAACTTGGTGGGTAAATGGCATTGCACGCTTGATGGTACGTTTGATGAAGCTGGATTTAAAATGGTCGCAGATGCCGAATTTAGAACGGAAAACACCAAACAGTTCTTTCCCATCTTATTTCGGTATTAACACTATTTAAAAAGGAGAGTATTAGTTAAGTTATACAGTAATAGCAACTAAAAAAATTCTTCTCAATTTGCAGGAAAACTACGAAACCTTATATGAAGACAAAAATATTTTGGACTATCCTGAAGCGATTGTAGGATTTATTGAAAATAATAAAAAAATTGTCGATTTTTTTTTGAAAATCAGTGCATTGTTAAATAATTTAAAAAAACATTGAAAATAAAAGGAAAAGGGCTTAGGAAGCAAACTCATAAAACTTTATGGTAATCTTCTGATATCTATATTAAAAACAAGTACCCAAAGTCCGGTAAACTTTCCGGGCAGAAATTCCGGCAAATATTACGCCTTTCTGCCTCAGGTTTGACTGCTTCCGACACAGCCGGATTAACGGCAGCCAGTGTCCGAAGTGCCAACAACCCGTTCCCCAAACT
>NZ_PXYY01000048.1 GCF_003013245.1 Neisseria iguanae | reverse complement strand
GCTTAAAAACAAAACCGATGCTGCAGGCGCAATTCACAACGGCAAACTGCTCAACCGGGTTGGGTCTTTGCTATTGCCGGAATTACCTCAAAACAGTGCGGCCGTGACGGATAATGCCGCGTTTCATGAAAGAGCTGATATTCAAGATTTAATTGAAGGTACAGGTCATACGATTTTTTGGTTACCGCCTTATCGTCCTGACTTTAACCCTGTTGAAAAATATTGGGCTCGGATTAAGAAAATACGTCAGGATTGGCGGCTTGACTGCATAGATACCCTTTTCTTTTACTTTATGCGGATTTGTACTGTTTTTTAATTTCTTTGACTATATAAGAAATTTGAAGAACATAAAGCTAGCATGACCAGCGACATGGAAGAAGAAACGGGTAAGTGGTTACTCAAGAAAATGATGTCAGCCACGCAAGACGCAGACTGAAGGTATTGATTTTATCAAGCCATCTGAAAAGACGGCTTTTTTCTTGCCTGATGTTTGGATAAACAGGGCATTTTGCGGCGGAAGCTGCTTTTTTTCTGGAGTTTTGACGCATGAAATTGAAGTTGGATGAAAACGTCCGTGCGGTCATACAAAATGTAAACCTGTGCAGGATAATGGCCGGGGAGTGGCGTCTGACGCGCCGTAAACAACCGTGTAGAAAATCAGCACGTTGGACAGCGAAGCCAAAGAAGCGGCGGATAATAAAAGGCCGTCTGAATATTATTTCAAACGGCCTTGTTTGTTTCCATCAATTAACCCGTGTTACTGCGTCACATCGATTTTCTTCCCGTTTGGTATTGCAACCGGCGCCATGGTTTTTTCATCGGCCATGTTGTCCAAATCACGACCCGGCTCGGAAGCGGTGTCGCCGATGTTGATGTTGGTCAGGCTTTCCAAAATAATGGCGGAAGACAAGTTTTCGCTTGTGCGGTAAATCATCGCCAAGCCGACTTCTTCAGCTGGAATGGATACGATTTCAACTGTATCACGCGATTTCGGTTTCGGCAGCAGCGAGTTGTTGTAATTGACTTTTACTTGGCGTCCGCGTTTGTAGAGACTTACCACTGTGCCTTTGTCCAAGCCATCCAATTCGCCTTTGTTGAGCGTGATGGTTTGGAATTGGCCGGCTTCGCTCACGCCTTCAAAAATCGAGACGATTTTTGCTTGAATGGGCCGGATCGGTGCATGCGGCATCATATTAAAACTATCGATGCCTTCAGGCATTTTTAGCAGGAAGTCGTCTTTGCGGATTTCGGATACGGCTTCTTCCACCACCAAAGGCTGCGCGGCTTGGGTGCGTAGTTTCATCAGTTTGTGCACTCGGGTGTAGTATTCGTTGTCTTTCAGCTTTTCTTCCGAATCGCGGGTGCGGTTTTTCAAAGCGGTGTCGGTGTAAGGCAGGGTACTGACGATGCCGCTGAACACGACTTCCTGACCCAGGAATTTACGGGTATCCGGGTCGGTGATGTTTTTATTGATCCGGTAGGTCAGGTAGCGGCCGGGTTCGATGTTGCCGTAGCCGTACACACGGTTACCTTGGGTGTAGAGCAGACGGTTGTCGGGGCCGGAAATCAAGCGCGGTGCATCGGCAGTCTCTTGGCGCGAGATGATTTGCGGATGCGCCATAAACAGGCGGTAGAAATTGACATTTACGGTAGGAATGCCGTAGCCGGAGGTTTCGCGGATACGCGGGCTGAGTTTGATGGTCGGAATGCCGTCCGAACCCATACCCGATCCTTCAAAACCCAAGCGCGGTTGGCCGTTGATATAGCGCAATACCAACACTTGCCCCGGATAAATCAGGTGCGGATTGCGGATTGTGTTTCGGTTGGCGCCCCAGAGGCGGTTCCATTGCCACGGGCTGTAGAGATATTTGCCTGAAATACCCCACAAAGTATCGCCCGGTTTCACCACGTAGCGTTGTGGTGCATTCGGGCGCACTTTCAACGACGCTGCATGAACTTGAGCAGAAATTGCCACGCCTGCCATGCAAAGCAGGGTTATAATACGTTTTCGCATAACCGTTCCCCTTGAAAATAATGCGGTTTGTCATCAATTTGGCTGAATCAAGAACGCGTCAATCGTGTTGTGAAAAATAACAATGGGCGTAACGCAGGGTGCTGTGTTAGAATTTGCCTATTGATATTTATTCAGTGATAAACTGATTCAAAATTCATAAAACGCTATTTTATCATTGAATGTTACCGTCATTCTAGAAATAATGGCATTGTCCCGATAAAGCGTATCAAAGTACATACACAAATTTACTGTTTCTGATTGAGAAGATAAAAAAATGGCATTGTTAAACATCCTCCAATATCCAGACGAACGCCTGCACACCGTTGCCCGGCCGGTGGCGAAAATTGACGGACGCATCCAAACACTGGTTAAAGACATGTTTGAAACCATGTATGAGTCGCGCGGCATCGGCTTGGCGGCCACCCAAGTCGATGTGCACGAGAGCGTGGTGGTGATGGATTTGACTGAAGACAAAAGCGAACCGCGCGTATTCATCAATCCGGTCATCATTGAAAAAGACGGTGAAACCACCTACGAAGAAGGTTGTCTGTCGGTGCCGGGCATTTACGATACGGTGACCCGTGCCGAACGCGTCAAAGTCGAAGCGTTGGACGAAAAAGGTGAAAAATTCACCCTTGAAGCCGATGGTTTGTTGGCGATCTGTATCCAGCACGAACTTGATCACCTTATGGGCAAAGTGTTTGTCGAACACCTGTCGCAGCTGAAGCAAAACCGCATCAAAGCCAAGCTGAAAAAACGTCAGAAACACAACCTGTAATCAGGATTTAATCTCAATCATGCCGTCTGAAAACATTTCCCGTTTTCAGACGGCATTGTTTGTTTGGCTGCTATAATATACGTCAAATTACCATATTGATTCCATAAAATATTCAGACGGCCTGTCTGCGCGCGATCTGCGGACAGGCTGAAAACACAATTTGAGAAAGACAGCCATGAAAGTGATTTTTGCCGGTACGCCTGTTTTCGCCGCCGCCGCACTGAAAGCCACCGCTGCCGCAGGGTTTGAGATTCCGCTGGTGTTGACCCAACCGGACCGCCCCAAAGGCCGCGGCATGCAGCGGCAAGCCCCGCCCGTGAAACAGACTGCGCTGGCATTGGGTTTGCGCGTGGAACAGCCCGAAAAGCTGCGTAACAACGCCGAAGCCTTGCAAATGCTCAAAGAGGTTGATGCCGATGTGATGGTGGTGGCCGCCTACGGCCTGATTTTGCCGCAAGACGTACTGGACACACCGCGCCACGGCTGCCTTAATATCCACGCCTCGCTGTTACCGCGCTGGCGTGGCGCCGCCCCGATTCAGCGCGCCATCGAAGCCGGAGATACCGAAACCGGCGTGTGCATCATGCAGATGGACATCGGCCTCGATACCGGCAACGTCATCAGCGAACACCGCTACACTATCGCACCGGCCGACACTGCTAACGAAGTGCACGATGCGTTAATGGATATCGGTGCTGCCGCCATTGTTGCCGATTTGCAACGTTTGCGGGCAGGAGGCTGTCTGAACAGCACGCCTCAACCCGAAGAAGGCGTGACCTATGCACAAAAGCTGAGCAAAGAAGAAGCCAAAATCAATTGGCAGGAATCCGCCGATGTGGTTGCCCGCAAAATCCGCGCCTTTAATCCCGTACCTGGCGCATGGACGGAATTTGACGGCAAGCCGATGAAAATTTGGTCAGCTGAAACCGTGAATCAAAGCGGCAAAGCAGGCGAAGTGTTGAGCTGTACTTCAGACAGCCTAGTGGTCGCGTGCGGCAAAAATGCGCTGAAAATCACCGAGCTGCAACCGGCAGGCAGCAAACGCATGAGCATTCAGGCTTTTGCGGCAGGACGGACAGTGAAAGTTGGAATGGTGCTGTAAGCAATGTAGGTACGATTTAGCTAACTGCGCATGTGGCGCCATCATAATAACGCCGCCAGATAGGACCAAACCATCAGGGTGCCTGAAACTTCGCCATGCAGCCACGCATGCGTACGGTTACACCATGCCGAAGGTTGCGGGGCTGATTCAGTTGAAATACGGATAAACCATGATATACAGCGAATTTGACCAACCTGTCGGCAGAGAGTTGCCCGGATTCTGTGCTGGAGATAAACCGTCGGCAATTTTGTTGTGGGGGCAGCTGCCGGTTGGAAAAACTGTCTGTTGCCAAGCATGGCAATGATTTGTATGACGTTTACGGCGCAGGCAGCCCTTTGCGGAATTGGACGTATTTTCCGATTGAGCCGCTGCCGGATAAGGTGCAGGTGGTGCAATTATTAGAGGCTTTGGCGCATCGAAAATCGTGAAAATAAAGCGGTCGGTACATTCGCATTGATGCGGATAGACACCGCCAGCCGCGTTGCCGAAGTCGGTTGGGTTATTTATTCAGACTGCCTCAAGCGCACTCGGATTGCCACTGAGGCGCAGTATCTGTTGGCTAAATATGTATTTGAAACGCTACAATACCGCCGTTATGAGTGGAAATGCGATGCCCTAAACGAGCCGTCATGCAGGGCGGCTCTGCGTTTGGGATTCCGATATGGAAGGCACATTCCGGCAGACGACGGTATATAAAGGCCGCAGCCGCGATGATACGGCTTGGTTTTCGATGATAGGCAGCGAATGGCCGCAGATTAGGGCGCGCTTCGAACGTTGGTTGGGTGATACGAATTTTGACAGACAGGGCAATCAGCGTGTGTCGTTGAACGTCATATAAACTGAAGCCTTTGCAAAAACGAGAACTGGCTGCAATCTAAGCCCACGGGTTGGCGCAGCTGACGATAAGGCATGGTTTTTTTTGATAAAAGTCTGTTTTTGCAAAGGTTTCAAAGCCGTATCGCTGCAAAGATAAATTAAGATAAATCCGTTTTCAGACGGTCTCAATTGGTTTCAAGGCCGTCTGAAAACAAAATGTGGATAATGTGATGGATAAGACAATGAAAGTTTTCCTATGAGCATGGCATTGGCGCAAAAGCTGGCCGCCGACAGTATCGCTGCGGTGGCAGCTGGGCAAAACCTGCAAGACGTGTTGGCGGCAATCCGTTCGGCTAACCCCGAATTGAGCGCGCAGGAGAGCGGTACGCTGCAAGACATTGCTTACGGTTGCCAGCGTTATCTGGGCAGTCTGAAATTTATGCTCGGCAAAATGCTGAACAAGCCGATTGACAATGCGGTTCTGGAAAGCCTGCTGCTGGCAGCTTTGTACCAACTGCATTACACGCGCAATGCGCCGCATGCGGTGGTGAATGAGGCAGTGGGGCACATTGCCAAAATCGGCCGCGGCCAGTACCGCTCGTTTGCCAATGCGGTTTTGCGCCGTTTTCTGCGTGAACGTGACAAGCTGGCAGCAGCGTGTAAATACGATGACACGGCCAAACACAATCTGCCGCAATGGTGGGTGGCCTATCTGCAAAACCATTATCCGAAATATTGGCACAACATCACTACCGCGTTGCAATCGCATCCGCCGATGACATTGCGCGTCAACCGCCGCCACGACAATGCTGAAGATTACCTACACAAGCTGGCAGCGGAAGGAATTGGCGCAAAGGCTTTGGATGATTATGCGGTGACGTTGACCGAAGCTGTACCGGTGAGCTGTTTGCCTGGTTTTTCAGACGGCCTTGTGTCGGTGCAGGATTTCGGCGCACAAAAAGCGGCATATCTGTTGAATCCGCAAAACGGAGAGCGTATTCTCGATGCCTGTGCCGCTCCGGGCGGTAAAACGGGGCATTTGCTGGAATTGGCTGATTGCCATGTGACCGCTTTAGATATTGATGCAAGCCGTTTGGCGCGCGTACACAGCAATCTTGACCGTTTGGGCTTTCAGACGGCCTCTCTGCATTGCGCCGATGCGCAGGATTTGGCTGCGTGGTATGATGGTAAACAGTTCGATGCCGTGTTGGCTGATGTCCCGTGTACCGCTTCGGGTGTGGCACGCCGCAATCCAGACATCAAATGGCTGCGCCGTCCGAGTGATGCGCTGAAAACCGCACGCCAGCAGGAAGCTTTGTTGGACGCTTTATGGCAAACTCTGACAAAAAACGGCAGAATGCTGTTGGCGACCTGTTCCATTTTTGTCGAAGAAAATGATCAGCAGCTGCAAAAATTCCTTAACCGCCACGCCGATGCCAAATTGCTGGAATCGCATGTGCTTTTACCGAACAAACACCAAGATGGCTTTTATTACGCGCTTATTCAAAAGCAGTAAATTGCTGCTGCTGCCAGTTCTGCTGGCTGCGTCTTTGCACGCGGTGGCAGAAGGCATCAGTGCGACCCGTGCCGAGGCCAGCTTGACGGATAGCGGCCAATTGTCAGTCAGCAGCCGTTTTGAAACCGAATTGCCCGACCAGCTCAAACAAGCCTTGCAGCAGGGTGTGCCACTGAATTTTTCTTTGTCTTACCAATTGTCGGAGCCGACGATTGCGGCCTACCGTTTCCGCTTGGAACATCTTCTAAACGACGGCAACACGGTTAACTATAAATTGTCGTTTCATCCGCTGACCAACCGCTACCGCGTCACAGTGGGTACTTTTTCCACCGAATACGATACCCTGAATTCAGCCTTGCGTGCGGTTGGGGCGATTGCCAACTGGAAAGTGTTGAACAAAGGCACGTTGCGCGGCAGCCGGCCGGAAGACATCAAAGCACAAATTCGTTTGCAATTATCCACTTCCAAATTGCCTAAACCTTTCCAAATCAATGCATTGACTTCCCGAAGCTGGAGCTTGGATTCGGGCTGGAAAGCTTTGTCGGTAATGCAGGAATAAATCATGCGCCGCTTTCTCTTAACCGCTGTTTTGTTGGCGGTGGCTTTGCTCTACGGACTGACAGCCGCGACCGGCAGCAGCAGCCGTATTGCCGATTACTTCTGGTGGATTATCGTGTTGTGCGGCTTGCTGATGCTGTTGTTGGCGGCGGTGCTGGGGCGTTATGTTCTGCTGTTGATGCGCGACAGCAAAAACGGTGTGTTCGGCTCGCAAATCGCACGCCGCCTGTCGGGAATGTTTACCTTGGTGGTGGTATTGCCGAGCGTGTTTTTATTCGGTATTTCCGCGCAATTTATTAACGGTACAATTAATTCTTGGTTCGGCAAAGACACCGAAGAAGCGCTGGAGCGCAGCTTAAATTTGAGTAAATCGGCTTTGGAATTGGCAGTGGATAATGCCGTCAGCAATGCCACGCCGATTCAGATCGATTTAATCAGTGCCTCTTCTTTAGACAATGATTTGGGCAGCGCGTTGGCCGCAGCGTCGAATGCCAACGATTTTACCCAGTTGGCGTTATATAACCTCAGCCGCGACCGTTTTGAGAAAACCATCAATCCGCTGAACCTGAACCAGCCGAAAATCGATAAAGCCGGGCAGGAGCAATTGCAGCAGGCCGGTTCGCTGCGCAGTTTGGAAAACATTGACAATGTATTGTATGCGCAGGGCTGGTTGTCGGTCGGTGCATATAATAATCAGGAATATGCTTTTTTCTTCCGTCAGCCGATTCCGCACAATGTGGCGCAGGATGCGACCCTGATTGAGTCGGCTCGGGCGAAGTATGCCGAATTGAGTTATGCCAAACAAGGATTGCAAACCTTCTTTCTGGTAACCTTATTGGTTGCGGCTTTGTTGGCGGTTTTCTTGGCCTTAGTGATGGCCTTGTATTTCGCCCGCCGCTTTGTCGAACCTATTTTGTCGCTGGCAGAAGGCGCGCGGGCGGTGGCGCAGGGCGATTTCAGCCAGCAGCGTCCGGTGTACCGCAACGACGAATTCGGCCGCCTGACGCATTTATTCAACCACATGACCCAGCAGCTGGCAATTGCCAAAGATGTGGACGAACGCAGCCGCCAGCAGCAGGAGGCCGCCCGCCATTATTTGGAATGTGTGTTGGAAAGCCTGACTACCGGCGTGATTACCTTGGATGCAAAAGGCCGTCTGAAAACATTTAACAAATCTGCCGAACAAATTTTAGGCGCATCGCTGGTACCGTTGAGAGGTAGTAACTGGCACGATTGGCGCGGACAGTCGCCTCAGCAAACGCTGCTGGCCGATGTGTTTGCTGCGATTGAAGCGACGACCGGAACCAACAAGCCGGTGCAGGTGGAATACGCCGCGCCTGATGATGCGAGGATTCTGCTCGGCAAGGCTACGCTCTTGCCGGAAGACAACGACAGTGGTTTGGTGATGGTGATTGACGACATTACCCTGCTCATGCGTGCGCAAAAAGAAGCAGCATGGGGCGAAGTGGCCAAGCGTTTGGCGCATGAAATTCGCAATCCGCTGACGCCTATTCAGTTGTCGGCCGAAAGATTGGCTTGGAAATTGCATGATAAATTGGATAGGCAACACGCCCAAATTCTGACCCGATCAACCGATACCATCGTCAAGCAAGTGGCCGCGCTCAAGGAAATGGTGGAAGCCTTCCGCAACTACGCCCGCGCGCCGTCGCTGAGTTTGGAAAAACACGATTTGAACCGTTTGGTCGAAGAAGTATTGGTGCTTTATGAAGGTAGTACATGTACATTTTCTGCTAAATTCAGTAATATAGTATTATCCATAAACGCAGACACCACCGCGATGCGGCAGGTATTGCACAATATATTCAAAAATGCGGTTGAAGCAGCAGAAAGTGACCCGAATCCGCAGGTAAGCGTTGAAACCGCCTTGAGCGACGATGGGCAAGCTGTTTTGACCGTTTGCAACAACGGTAAAAGCTTCAGCAAAGAAATGTTACATAATGCTTTTGAGCCCTATGTAACCGACAAGCCGACAGGTACGGGGCTGGGCTTGCCTGTAGTGAAGAAAATTATTGAAGAGCACGGTGGCCGTATCAGCCTGAGCAATCAGGCCGACGGTAGTGCATGTGTCAAAATAGCGTTACCCCAACTGGTAGAAACTTATGCGCAGCAGTGATATTTTAATTGTAGATGATGAGGTGGGTATCCGAGACTTATTGTCGGAAATCCTCCAGGACGAAGGTTATACCGTGACTTTGGCAGAAAATGCCGAAGAAGCACGCCAATTGCGCCACCAAGCCCGTCCGGCAATGGTTTTGCTGGATATTTGGATGCCGGATTGTGACGGGATTACCTTGCTGAAAGAGTGGGCGAAAAACGGCCAACTCAATATGCCGGTAGTAATGATGAGCGGTCACGCCAGCATTGACACGGCGGTGGAAGCCACCAAAATCGGCGCATTGGATTTCTTGGAAAAACCGATTGCCCTGCAAAAGCTGCTTTCTACCGTTGACCGTGCACTGAAACACGGCGAAATGCAGGCTGCGGCAGGTTTGTCGCTGGATCGATTGGGCAACAGTCCGGTGATTCAAGAATTGAATCAGAAATTGGAAGTTGCATCCAAACAAAACGGCCCGGTATTGCTTATCGGTGAAGCAGGTTCGCCGTTTGAATGGGTGGCGCGTTACTTCCATAAAAACGGCACGCCTTGGGTGGAAACAGGCAAGGTTGAACACATCGTTGATACCCCGTTGGAACTGTTACAAAAGGCAAGTGGCGGCATTCTGTATGTGGGAGACATCACGCAATACAGCAAAAATATTCAAAACGGCATCGTGTTCTTATTAGGTAAAGCCGATCGGTACAATGTGCGTATCGTGGCCGCCAGCAGCCGATCGGCGGAAGAATTGGCCGAATCAGCCGCGGCAGACAACAAACTGCCGAACCTTTTGTTGAAAATCATCGTCAATGTACCGCCATTGCGCAGCCAGCCGGATGACATCGTGTTTTTGGTGAGCCAAATTTTAATTGAATTGGCCGAAACGCAGAAAATCCCGTTGGTGAAATTCAGCAGTGGCGCGTTGACTGTATTGCGCCAATATGAGTGGCCGGGCAATTTCGAGCAATTGCGCACCGTTGTGAAGAATTTGGCGTTGGAAGCCGACGGTGAAGAAGTGCAGGAGCAAGCGGCTGCGGCGGCATTGGGACAGAATGTGCCGTCTTCTTCATCGGAAATGGTTGGCGGCTTCAATTTCAATATGCCGCTGCGTGAGTTGCGCGAAGAACTGGAACGCCGCTATTTCGAATACCACATTGCCCAAGAAAACCAAAACATGAGCCGCGTGGCACAGAAAGTCGGCTTGGAGCGCACACACTTATACCGCAAGCTGAAGCAGCTTGGTATCAGCGTTTCGCGCCGCAACAGCGATAAATCCGAAGACTGATGTATGAGATAATCCGGGGCCGTCTGAACACTAAAAATGTTTCAGACGGCCCCGGATTATCTGTTTGCATTTATCCCAATGTCTGTATAATCATCGCTGTTAAAAATATTACGTAAATGATTATCTGGATGGCGCTCAAGCATCTGCTGTTGGAGCCATCTGAAACAGGATGCAGGCATGAACGATAATGAGCGTTTTGCATGGTTACAGCTGGCGCTGACGCCTTATGTCGGTGCGGAAAGCTTCTTGATGTTGCTGCAACATTTCGGCAGTGCACAAGCGGCATTGGCCGCGCCGTCTGAAATCATCGGCAAATTGGTGCGGCACAAACAAGCCGTGGCCGCGTGGCGGGATGACGACAAACGCGATGCTGTCAAGGCTGCTGCCGAGGCCGCGTTAAACTGGGCGCAACAAGACAACTGCCGTTTGCTGCTGTTGCAGGATGATGATTTCCCCGATATGCTGACTGAAGGCATCACGCCGCCGCCTTTATTGTTTTTGCGCGGCAACACTGATTTGCTGCACAAGCCTTCTGCGGCCATCGTCGGCAGCCGTCATGCCACGCCGCAGGCGATGCGCATTGCCCGCGATTTCGGGATGGCTTTGAGTGAACAGGGCATTCCGGTTGTTTCCGGTATGGCGGCAGGTATCGATACCGCCGCTCATCAGGGAGCGCTGCTTTCAGACGGCGGTACCATTGCCGTGTGGGGTACGGGCATAGACCGCATTTATCCTCCATCCAATAAAAAACTTGCCTACGAAATCGCCGAATGCGGTTTGATTGTCAGCGAGTTTCCCTTGGATACTCGCCCGTATGCCGGCAATTTTCCGCGCCGTAACCGCCTGATTGCCGCCTTGTCGTGTTTGATTTGGTGGTGGAAGCAGCGGTGGAGTCTGGTTCGCTGATTACGGCTAAGCTCGCCGCTGAAATAGGTCGAGAAGTAATGGCCGTACCCGGTTCGATTGACAATCCGCACAGCAAAGGCTGTCACAAGCTGATTAAAGAAGGCGCAAAATTAGTGGAAAGCTTGGAAGATATCGTACAGGAATGCCCGCAGCTATTGCAAAATACCCCATTACCATCATATTCTATATATAAGCATCAACAAACTACACCTGCCGCCGCACCGAAAGCTACCCCTGAAGCAAGGGAAAAACCAGTTGCCGTAAGCGCAGCGTTAAGATCGTCTGAAACCACAAGGCCGTCTGAAAACAAACCAACGGCAGAGAATACTTTACTAAACGCAATGGGGTACGATGCCATTCATCCCGATACGCTGGCCGAATCGCTCCATTGGCCGGCCACTGATGTTTACGCGCAGTTATTGGAGTACGAACTCGACGGCGTCATTGCCCTGCTGGCCGGCGGACGCTACCAACGGATTAAAACATAACATTAAGGAACACGCATGGCTGAAGTCATTGCTTTTTTAATCGAACATTTTCAGGATTTTGATGCCTGCCCGCCGCCGGAAGATTTGGGGCGGCTGCTCGAAGATGCCGGCTTTGATGCGATGGAAATCGGCAATACCCTGATGATGATGGAAGTGTTACTCAACAGTTCCGAATTCGCCATCGAGCCGATTGACGCCACGGCTTTGCGCGTGTACAGCGTGGAAGAAGCCGATGTGTTGTCGCAGGAAGTGATGAGTTTGCTGCACTATCTGATTGCCGAACACGCGATTAATTATGAGCAGCGTGAAATTGTGGTGCATGCGCTGATGCACATTCCGGCCGATGAAATCACCGTAGATATTGCAAAAGTGCTGACCCTACTGGTGCTGTGGGCGCATAAGAGCGAATTGCCGGTATTGGTCGGCGATGATTTGATGGCGGCTTTAAACGGCAACGCTGTGATGCATTAATTTTTTTCAGACGGCCTTTCATTCAAAGGCCGTCTGAAATTTACAATAACAAAAGAGAGTAACAATGGCTAAAAACCTTGTAATCGTCGAATCTCCGTCTAAGGCCAAAACCTTAAAAAAATATCTGGGCGGGGATTATGAAATTCTGGCTTCATACGGCCATGTGCGTGATCTCGTGCCGAAAAACGGCGCGGTTGATCCCGAAAACGACTTCGCGATGAAATACCAATTGGTTTCGCGCAATGCCAAACACGTCGACGCGATTGTGGCCGAAGCCAAAGAAGCCGAAAATATTTATCTGGCGACTGACCCGGATAGGGAAGGTGAAGCCATTTCATGGCATTTGCAAGAAATACTCAAGTCCAAGCGTGGTCTGAAAAACATCAAACCGCAGCGTGTGGTGTTTCACGAAATCACCAAAAATGCCGTACTTGATGCCATCGCCCACCCACGCGAATTGGAAATCAATTTGGTCGACGCCCAACAAGCGCGCCGTGCCTTGGATTATCTGGTCGGCTTTAACTTATCGCCGTTGCTGTGGAAAAAAATCCGCCGCGGCTTGAGTGCCGGCCGTGTACAAAGCCCTGCCTTGCGCCTGATATGCGAGCGCGAAAACGAAATCCGCGCGTTTGAAGCACAGGAATATTGGACCGTGCATCTTGACAGCCACAAAGGCCGCAGCAAATTCACCGCCAAGCTGGCACAATACAACGGCGAAAAACTCGACCAATTCTCCCTGCCCGACGAAGCCGCCCAAGCCGGTGTGCTGAGCGAGCTGGCCGGCAAAGAAGCCGTGGTCGGCAGCGTGGAAAAGAAAAAACGCAGCCGCAATCCGGCTGCGCCGTTTACCACGTCCACTATGCAGCAGGATGCCGTGCGCAAACTCGGTATGACCACCGACCGCACCATGCGCACCGCCCAGCAGCTTTACGAAGGGATTGACGTCGGCCAAGGCGCGATTGGTCTGATTACCTATATGCGAACCGACAGCCTGAATTTGGCCGATGAAGCCGTGGTCGAAATCCGCCACTACATCGAAAACAAAATCGGCAAAGAATATTTACCGGCAGCGGCCAAACAGTACAAAACCAAATCGAAAAACGCCCAAGAAGCGCACGAAGCCATCCGCCCGACTTCGGTTTACCGCACGCCCGAAAGCGTCAAACCTTTCCTCAGCGCCGACCAATTCAAGCTCTATCAGATGATTTGGCAACGCACCGTCGCCTGCCAGATGACACCGGCCAAATTCGACCAAACCACCGTCGATATTACCGTCGGCGCAGGCGTGTTCCGCGTCACCGGCCAAGTGCAGACTTTTGCCGGTTTTTTGAGCGTGTATGAAGAAAGCACCGATGACGAGGGCGAAGAAAACAAAAAACTGCCCGAAATGGCCGAAGGCGACAAATTGCCGGTTGATAAACTTTACGGCGAACAGCACTTTACCACGCCGCCGCCGCGTTTCAACGAAGCGACCTTGGTAAAAGCCTTGGAAGAGTTCGGTATCGGTCGTCCATCGACCTATGCCAGCATTATTTCCACGTTGAAAGACCGCGAATATGTCACGCTGGAACAAAAACGCTTTATGCCGACCGACACCGGCGACATCGTCAATAAATTCTTGACCGAACATTTCGCCCAATACGTCGATTATCACTTCACCGCCAAGCTAGAAGACCGGCTTGACGAAATCGCCAACGGCAAACGCCGCTGGATACCCGTGATGAGCCAGTTTTGGAAAGGCTTCAGCAAGCAGGTTGAAGAAAAGGAAGGTATCGAGCGCGCAAAATTCACCACCGAAGATCTGGATGAAACCTGCCCGCAATGCGGCAACCATAAGCTGCAAATCAAATTCGGCCGAAACGGCCGCTTTGTCGCCTGTGCCGGTTATCCCGAATGCGGTTATACCCGCAATGTGAATGAAACTGCCGAAGAGGCAGCCGAACGCCAAGCCAAGGAAGCCGCCGAGCAGGCCGAACTCGATGGCCGCGAATGCCCGAAATGCGACGGCCGGCTGGTGTACAAATACAGCCGGACCGGCAGTAAATTTATCGGTTGCGCCAACTATCCGAAGTGCAAACACATCGAACCTTTTGAAAAACCGAAAGACACCGGCGTTGTTTGCCCGCAATGTAAAAAAGGCCATCTGGTCGAACGCAAATCACGTTACGGCAAGCTGTTTTACAGTTGCAGCACCTACCCCGACTGCAACTACGCCACTTGGAATCCGCCCATCGTCGAAACCTGTCCGAAATGCCAATGGCCGGTATTGACCATCAAAACCACCAAACGCTGGGGCGTCGAAAAAGTCTGCCCGCAAAAAGAATGCGGTTGGAAAGAGCAAATCGAACCGCCTGCACCGAAAGAATAGGGTTGGTGTAATGACAAAGGCCGTCTGAAATTTTTCAGACGGCCTTACATTCACCTGACAAGTGTAACGTTCCACCAACAGAAAAAGGCAGTATGCGGTAGCATACTGCCTTTCCCGACAACAAAAATCGCAACATGGCCGACACGCAACTGACCGCAAGGCAACGACTGCATTTCCGGACACGACCGCAAGCAATCCCCCAGCCAAACCGCACAAACCATCCTCCGCCGCCAGCCGCAAAATCAAAGCAGAACATACCGTTACCGACAGGCACAGCAACACAGCGGCGCCGGAAAGAAAAACAAAACCGCATGGGAAATGACCGCTGCCGTCAAACAGACTGTTACAGGGCCGAACCGAAAATGCGTAAGTTGGTAACAGGGAAACAGGCTGCGGTTTCACAGGCAGTCTGCTGGTGTCGGGTGATGATTTCAGAGAAACGGATGAATGATTATCCCGGATTTACCGAAAACAATGCCTATTGCTGATACCTTCCAGATATTCGCGCAATACCAAGCCCGGATGTAGGGTACCTTTGCATTTTGTTTTCTTGGTGATGTCCTAAAAAGCATGCTGCACTTAAAAACAAAACGATTCAGAAATCTATAAATGTCGTCATTCCCGTGCAGGCAGGAATCCAGCTCAAAGGATAGGTAACTTATTTTGAAACAGTAGGTTGCTGAATCTCAACGATAGGTTCCTGTCTGCACGGGAATGGCGGCGTAAGGGGATTTTTGGGCATTCGAACATCCAGCATACTTTTTAGGATACTACCATTTCCTTAATGCCGTTTGAAACCCGAACTATTTCAGACGGCCTTTTCAATCTTCAAGCCGTTTACGCCCATTCATAAAATCAGTAGGACCTTCATACGCTGCCAAACCAGCTGCCCCAAACGCTGTTTTCGTCCTTGCTGCTGTCATTTGGGCAGTTTGTCTGTTTGGGCAGGTATACGATTCGAATGGTATTATCGTTTTGCATAATTTTCCTTGATATTAACAATAATACCGCCGTTATATCCGTATCTCTGCCAGCTTATCCAACAAATCAGGCAAGGCCGCCTGAACGGTCTCCCATACGACCACCCAGTCAATATCGAAATCGCCGTGGGCAATGCGGTCTCATGCCGCGCATACTGCGCCATGAGCATTACCGAAGCCGCCAAACGTTTGCGTGTAACCCGCGCCGAGTTGAGCTGTATTTTAAACGGCAAGGCCGCCATTTCCGTAGACATGGCCGTGCGCCTGTCTATTTTACTGTCAACCAGCAGCGAATTATAGCTGGGTATGCAGACCAGATACGATTTATGGCAGGCCGAGCAGCAACCGCATGATTTTGTCTTGCCGTTGAATGCGGCGGCGGTTTGACAATTCAAGAGAAAGAAAATGCTGTCTGAAACGGGCTGATTTCAGACGGTATAAATATTGTATTTATTTGAAGATAAGATTTATTTTTCAATCAAATAACCGTTTTCTGTAAATCACCCAAGCAGTTAATCATAATGTCATTGACCACGGATTTGAATGCGTCATTCAGGTTGTTGTGGTAAATGGCATTTGGATTGTGGCTTTGCCGACAGTAGTAATAATTTCATACTCATATTGTTCGGAATGTAATATCTGATTTTGATTCATATAACTGCATGAAAACCATAGTAATCGGAAACAGTGTTGCCCGCAATGCCCATAGTAGGCCAGGCCTGCATGCCCTTTTAAAATGTACCGCCTACATCAGCAATATTATTGCCGGAAATTTTCAAACCGTTTGCGGCTTGGGCATAGGGAACGGCAATTCGGCTGTTTTTCAAAGAATCTTCAGCTAAAGAAAAAAGTAAGTTGTTGGCTTGCGGCAGAAGGTTACCGTTTGGGGAAAAATCAGCTTCGAGTCGGACTGTAAAAAGTTTGGCAGGCTGCTTAAAGTCGGACGGCTGGTATTTTTTATGCACGGGCCGGGTTTGAACGGCAGTGTTTACACAGCCTGTTATTAAAATAAGGGGAGGAAGCAGCAATAACAGTTTTTTCATTTTCAATAAAACCTCAAATGGTAAATAGGAATCAAGCTGAATAAGATTTTTTGTATCAAAATCTTATTCAGCTTGAATTTATATTATTTGCTACAGGCATATGAACAGAAGCGCAGCCGCTTAAAGTCAGTGCTGCCAGAGCAACAGGGAGGGTTAAGGTTTTAAGGTTCAACATAGGTTTTCCTTTGTAATGAATATAAATCGACGAAAAACCATAGGCGATTTGTAATAAATCTCTAAAATTTAAGGCTGTTTATCATGTAAAATGTGAGCAACCGTAAAAATTCTATAAAAACGGCAATTTGAAAACCAGCGAATATTAAAATCTATACTTTCGATTTAACTACCTACACTAAGTAAAGGCAGCCTATGGATACCTACGAAAAAATCCGCTTAATACGCGAATTGAACAAATGGTTGCAGGAGGATATGGCGGAGACGCTGGAGATGTCGGCGGGTGGGTATGCAAAATTGAACGTGGGGAAACGCAGTCGAGTATTCTGTGTTTGGAACAGATTGCGGCGATTTTTGGTGTAGGTTTATGGGACCTGATACAGTCTAAAAATAGGTCCGTATTATAGATTAATGAGGGCAACAGCAATATTGCCAATATCATGGGTGATACTGCTACCGAGTTAACGATTCTGAAACAGGAACTCAAACACACGCCGGATTTGTTGGCGCAAAAGCATAAGGAAATCGAATTATTGTGCAAAGTCGCGGGTATGCAGCAATAGCGGCTTTCGGCATATAATAGAGGCCGTCTGAAGGATTCAGGCGGCTTTTTTTGTTATTTTTGGGGTTTCTGCAATGATAGGTCGAATTAGGCGGTACGCCGTAATCCGACACTTGTCTGACAGGACAAGCCCACTGATACAGCCATACAAATGGATAATCATGACTTCTAAAAACAGCAAACACAGCAATCAAGTGCGTATTATCGGCGGCATACACCGCGGCCGTAAATTGAATTTCCAATCGGCAGAAGGCTTGCGGCCGACGCCGGATATGGTGCGCGAGAAGGTGTTTAACTGGCTGGGGCAGGACTTGGCCGGTAAAACGGTATTGGATTTGTTTGCCGGCAGCGGTGCGCTGGGTTTGGAAGCGGCTTCTCGACGGGCGGCGCGGGTGATGATGGTGGAAAATAACCGCCAAACGGTGTGCGCTTTGCAAAACAGCAGCCGCGAGTTGGGTACGGCACAGGTGGAAATTATCGCTTCAGACAGCCTGATGTATCTGCAACAGCAGCGCGGGCAGTTTGATGTGGTGTTTCTCGACCCGCCGTTTGCCTGGCAGGATTGGCCGCGTTTGTTTGAATCTTTGCAAAGTCACTTGAAAAACGGGGCAATGGTCTATATTGAAGCCAGTGTGATACCGACCAAGCCGGAATGGTTGGAAGTTTACCGCGAAGGGAAGTCGGGCATGAGCAAGTTTGAAGTATTACGCTATACGCAAGTAGCTGAATAGTATGGAATTTGAGAATCATTACCAGGGTGTAAACATTTGCAGTTATAAAGGTTTTCCGAATGTGGTTGTGCTATAATCCGCGCCCATCGGTTTTGAAATTTTAATGAAAAAGGAAAAATACAATGTCGCTCTTTATTACAGATGAGTGCATTAACTGCGACGTATGCGAGCCTGAGTGCCCCAACGATGCCATTTCTCAAGGTGAGGAAATTTACGAAATCAATCCGAGCCTGTGCACGCAATGTGTCGGCCACTATGACGAGCCGCAATGTCAGCAAGTGTGTCCGGTAGACTGTATTTTGATTGATGAAGAGCATCCGGAAACGCATGACGAACTGATGGCGAAATACGAAAAAATCATTCAGTTCAAGTAAATTTTCATAAAATCAGATTGTTGCAATATTTTAAAAAAATATCGGAAATATTGCTTGACTTGATAAAAAGAAATAAATAAACTAATATTCTCTTTTGGAGGGATTCCCGAGCGGTCAAAGGGGGCAGACTGTAAATCTGTTGCGTGAGCTTCGAAGGTTCGAATCCTTCTCCCTCCACCAAAATTCTTACTTGGAGTAAAAGTGAGTATGCGGGTGTAGCTCAATGGTAGAGCAGAAGCCTTCCAAGCTTACGGTGAGGGTTCGATTCCCTTCACCCGCTCCAATAGACAATTTAGCCCATGTAGCTCAGGGGTAGAGCACTCCCTTGGTAAGGGAGAGGCCGGCAGTTCAAATCTGCCCATGGGCACCATCTCATTTACTTACCCGTACTTTTAATTGAACACTTAGAATAGGATTTATTGCCATGGCTAAGGAAAAATTCGAACGTAGCAAACCGCACGTAAACGTTGGCACCATCGGTCACGTTGACCATGGTAAAACCACGCTGACTGCTGCGTTGACTACTATTTTGGCTAAAAAATTCGGTGGTG
>NZ_PXYY01000047.1 GCF_003013245.1 Neisseria iguanae | reverse complement strand
TGCCCGCCGGGTGAAGAAGGACGGTAAGTTCAAACTCGGCTACAAACAGCATAGCCGTACCGGCCGTTAAGGGCTATATCGGGAAACTGCACATCAGTCCTGCAGACGGACACGGGTGCAACCACTTTGAACCGTTGCTGCAAGATATTGCCGAAGGAATCAGAGTTTAAAGGATATGACGGCAAAGCCAACCGAACGTTACTGCAACATAAAGGGCTTTCAGACGGCATTATGCGTAAGGCGCACCGGGGTTACCCATTAACAGAAGAAGATAAGAAATAAGCAATTGTCGAAAACGCGTTATGCGGTGGGGCGGGGCTTTGGTACGCTGCACCGTAAATTCCGCTATCGCCGTGCGGCTTATTTTGGTTTATTGAAAGTCACTGCGCAAAGTCATTTGAAGGCGGTTTGTATCAACCTGCCGAAGGCTGCCAACAGGCTTCGTGTGCCTGCTGCTGTCTGAAAGACGGAAATGCCCTATGAAGACGGGGAATGGGGAATATAGAAAATATAGGGGGCTTTGGACAGCAAAAAAAAACTTAATTTGATAACTTAAGTAAATTTTTTGAGGTTTTAGGGAAAGGTTTTGCAAAGGTCTCGGTATGGTTGTTTTCAAGCATACAAATTTGGTTACCACAGTCGCAAGGCGTATAATCACGCCGTTATTTTCAGACGGCCTTGCCGTCTTTAAGGATTATTCAGACTTATGCAAATCATTCATACCATTAAAGAATTGCGCGAATGGCGTAAACAGGCCGGCAAAGTGGCATTTGTGCCGACTATGGGCAATCTGCACGAAGGCCATTTGGCTTTGGTACGTGAAGCTGGAAAACGCGCTGATAATGTAGTGGTCAGTATTTTTGTCAACCGTCTTCAATTCGGCCAAGGCGAAGATTTCGATAAATATCCGCGCACTTTGCAACAGGATACCGATAAATTGGCTGATGAAGGTGTGGCGGTGGTGTTCGTTCCTGATGAAAAAGAGCTGTATCCCAATGCCGAGCAACGCTACAACGTTGAGCTTCCCTATCTGCAAAACGAATTGTGCGGCAAATTCCGCCCCGGACATTTCCGCGGTGTAGCGACTGTGGTGAGTAAATTGTTTAATATTGTTGAGGCAGATGTTGCTTGTTTCGGCAAGAAAGATTATCAGCAATTGGCGATTATTAAAGGTTTTGTGGAAGATTTAAACTTTAATGTCGAAATCGTTCCGGTCAGCACCAGCCGTGCGGCCGACGGCTTGGCTTTGTCGAGCCGCAATCAATATTTGAGTGAAACCGAGCGTGCTGAAGCACCGCGTTTATACCGTGAGTTGCAGGCAGCCGCGGCGAAATTGCAGGCAGATAATGTTGCATATACGCAAATCGAACAAGCAGCAATTAAAAACCTGACTCAGGCAGGTTGGACAGTAGATTATGTCGAAATCCGCCACGCTGAAAGTTTGGAAGTAGCACGTGTGGGCGACAAACATTTAGTAATTTTGGCTGCGGCACGTTTAGGCAGCACGCGTTTGATTGATAATTTAGAAACTTTATTAATATTGTAAATATACTTATATTTATAATAAAGACCGTCTAAAATACATTTAGACGGTCTTTTTTTATGATTAATGGAAAATTTATTCACTTTAGGTTATAATGTCGGCATAAAAGCAGTTTTGTTGTCTCTGCGCATCGTAAAAATGTAAAACCTGTCCACGATAAAATTAAACAAGGAAAACGCTATGGGAATGCTGGCAATTTTATTAATTCTTGTTTTACTGGTCGGAGCGGCCAGTATCTGCAAGCAAAAATTAACCGCTGGAAAACAAAATTATCAAGAGTCTTTTATGGCATTGAAAATTGCTTTATCCTGCCGTCATCAAGCTGCCAAACACGTTTTGGAAGCATCCCAGCTTCATCTGCTCAATGACGCAGATTTAAATCGAAACTTAGCCAAAGCTTGCGGCGAAGCTGAATGGGTGTTATCGCAAGCGGTGCGTTCGATGTCGGAAGAGTCATTAAGAACATTGAGCAAAGCCGAAAGCAAACTTACCGCTTTACTGCGCCAATTGCAAAACCATTTGCTAAACGAATTGAAACACCGCGAAGATGCCTGCTTGAGTAATCAGCTTGAAATGCTGGAAGTAGCAGAAAGCGATATATTGCATTTACGCCGCGCCTACAACCGCTCGGCAGAACGCTATAACCGTTTATTGCGTAAATTGCCGATGTCGGTTTGCGCCTATGTGTTGGGCCATAAAAACTACGCTGGTTTGATTAAATTTGAAGATAGCAATACCGCGCAAATGAGCAAGCATCTAATGGTTTGAGATTAAATAATGCAAGGCCGTCTGAAGCAGAATATTGTAATATTTTGTTTCAGACGGCCTTATTATATGTTTTGGTTATAAGTCTGTTAAGTCATAGCAGAAAGCATTCTTTGTGTTTGAAAGCCATATCCATTAAAATACCTATTTTAAAATATACATACAGGAAGCACACGATGTTGAAAAAATTCTTATTGGGCAGCATGACTGCCTTGGTTTTGGCTGCTTGTGGCGGCGAAGGCAGCCCGGCTGCTTCGGGTGCGGCACCGGCGGCCAATGCCTCAGGCTCATTGATTGAACGTATCAATAATAAAGGCACCATCACCGTCGGTACCGAAGGCACTTACGCACCATTTACCTACCACGATAAATCCGGCAAACTGACCGGCTACGATGTGGAAGTGGTTCGCGCTGTCGCAGAAAAACTGGGCGTGACGGTTGAATTTAAAGAAACCCAATGGGATGCCATGATGGCTGGCTTAAAAGCAGGACGTTTCGATGTGGTGGCCAACCAAGTGGCTTTGACCAGTCCTGAGCGCCAAGCTACATTCGATAAATCCGAGCCTTACAGCTGGAGCGGTCCAGTTTTAATCGCCCGCAACGACAGCTCTATCACATCGGTTGAAGAAATCGCCGGTAAAAAAGCGGCACAATCTTTAACCAGTAACTACGGCGAACGCGCGACTGCAGCCAAAGCAGAAATCGTGTCGGTGGACGGTTTGGCGCAATCCTTGATGCTGATTGAGCAAAAACGTGCCGAAGTTACGCTGAATGATGAATTGGCTATATTGGATTATCTGAAAAAAAACCCGAATGCCGGTGTGAAAATTGTTTGGACAGCGCCTGCCGATGAAAAAGTCGGTGCCGGTCTGATTGTCAATAAAGGCAATGGTGAAGCCTTAGCGAAATTCAGCGAAGCAATGAAAGAATTACAGGCAGACGGCACATTGAAAAAACTCGGCGAACAATTCTTCGGAAAAGACATCAGTGTTAAATAATCTACTGGCTTCATTGCCGTTTATGACCGAGACACGTGCTGATTTGGTAATCAGTGCTTTTGGGCCTATGGTCAAGGCCGGATTTTTGATATCGGTGCCGCTAGCCGCGGCCTCGTTTCTCATCGGTATGGTCATTGCCATTGTTGTGGCGGTGATTCGCGTGATGCCGTCTGAAAACCGGTTGCACAAGATTTTATCGGGTTCAGTCAAATTTTATGTTTCCTCTATCCGTGGTACGCCTATGCTGATTCAGTTGGCGGTGGTGTTTTACGGCTTGCCGGCAGTAGGCATTTACATTGATCCGATTCCGGCGGCAGTTATCGGTTTTTCGTTGAATGTCGGTGCTTATGCCTCGGAAACCATCCGAGCGGCGGTTTTGTCGGTACACAAAGGCCAGTGGGAAGCTGGTTTTTCCATCGGCATGACCTATATGCAGACCTTCCGCCGCATTATCGCACCTCAGGCTTTCCGGGTGTCTGTGCCGCCTTTGAGTAATGAGTTCATCAGCTTATTCAAAAATACATCTCTAGCCTCGTTTGTAACGGTAACGGAACTGTTCCGCACCGCTTCCGAAGTGGCCAACCGCGCGTATGACTTTTTGCCGGTGTACATCGAGGCAGGTTTGGTGTATTGGTGTTTCTGTTGGGTATTGTTCCTGATTCAGGCAAAAGTTGAAAAACGCTTCGACCGTTATGTGGCTAAATAAGGGAAAAAGATGATTAAAATCCGTAATATCCATAAAACATTTGGCGACAATACCATCTTGCGCGGCATTGATTTGGATGTGGATAAAGGCCAAGTAGTGGTGATTTTAGGGCCGTCCGGTTCGGGCAAAACCACATTTTTACGCTGCTTAAACGCTTTGGAAATGCCCGAGCAGGGGCAAATTAAATTCGATAACGTCGCTCCTTTGCGTATTAACTTCGCAGAAAAGCCGAGTAAAGCTGAGATTTTGGCTTTACGCCGAAAATCAGGTATGGTGTTTCAGCAATACAACCTTTTTCCACACAAAACCGCATTGGAAAATGTAATGGAAGGGCCGGTCTCGGTGCAGGGCAAACCGGTAGCGCAGGTGCGCGAAGCAGCTTTGGCTTTGCTGGGCAAAGTTGGTTTGGGCGATAAAGTGAACCTTTATCCGTACCAGCTATCTGGCGGCCAGCAGCAGCGTGTCGGCATTGCCCGCGCTTTGGCGATTCAGCCGGAGTTAATGCTGTTTGACGAGCCGACTTCCGCCCTCGATCCGGAATTAGTGCAGGATGTGTTGGACACCATGAAAGGGCTGGCGCAGGAAGGTTGGACGATGGTGGTCGTGACCCACGAAATCAAGTTTGCCATGGAAGTGGCGGACGTTGTGGTGGTGATGGACGGCGGCGTGATTGTAGAGCAAGGTGTGCCGGAAGTGTTGTTTGACAATCCGCAGCACCAGCGTACCCGCCGTTTCCTGCAACAAATCCGTGCGTAGTATTGAGGTTTAACAATATGAATCGGGCTCCGTCTGAAAAGGATGTTTAAAATACCATAATCTTTCTTCAGGCGGCCTTTACCTTTATGGGTTTGAATCACGTGAATGAGTAAGTTCTTTATTTCTTTTTGCTTCAGGCTATCAGCGAATTCATTTATATTTGATTTGCGGACAGATAAAAATTTTAGGGGCTGTCCCGGATAACCAGGAAAAATTCTGCTTTACTAATTGTTTTAAAATAGAAATTTGAGCTTTTATCTCACTATTTCAAAACGCCATCCACATTCCTTCAAATACAGCTCAAAATGTAGGGAATACCATTAAACTTGCGTAAATGGCGTTTTGCTTGGTTCCAAAAATGCTCAATTCCGTTAGTATGGTTTTGTCTTTCCGCAAAATGTGTACGGTGATTGAGACGAAAATGGTTAAATTCACGTATATCCAACGCATCATAACGACGATAACAATCCGATAAACAATGCTGTCAAGGTTAAGCTGTTTGCGGAGAATTGGCAGCAAGGTTATTGGGTACGGCAACAGTAAAAACGTTACCGTTTCGCTTCAAAATCCTGAAGACAGCGACTTTGCCGGCCGCACAGTGACTGTATTTACCTTGACGTTGTCCGCTAAAATCACTTTGTCAATTTCAACTTCGCCATCAGACATTTCCAAATGAGGGCTGTTACCGAAGAAGGCAACATCATGACCGAAGCCGAACAATGGGTAAAAGTGCGCCTGGTGGAAGAAGTTGCTGCTGAAGTGTGGGGCAGAGATTAAGTTTGAACAGCCATAAAAAGGCCGTCTGAACAGTGTGAAACAACTTCTTCACATTGTTCGGACAGCTCTTTTATTTTTTCAGACGGCCTACCGAATCACATTGTTCCAATCACGTTCGAAATAGTTGACCAAAATCTGGTTATTCAGATAATTCGGTTTCACATCGCGCCGTGCCATATCGGGCGGAAAGTGGAACATTGCCGCAGTAGTTTCGGCATTGAGAAAGCGGGTAGGCACATCATAGCTTTGCGAAATCGTAAAATTATTTTCCGCCGCAGCCAGCACAAATCCCCATTCTCCGAATGAAGGGACATAAACATGATACGGCGCGGTATGGAAACCGGCTGCTTCCAGCGTGGCAACCACCGACCAATAAGCATTCGGCGCGAAATAAGGCGAAGTGGATTGCACCACGGTTCGGCCTTGCGGTTTCAAATGGCGTGCGACCAAGCGATACATCGGCACGGAATAGAGTTTACCCAAGGAAAAATTCGACGGGTCGGGCAAATCAATGATCACCACGTCAAATTGATCATGATTGGTTTCCAGCCATTTGGCTGCGTCATCGTTGACGACATTCATTTTCGGGTGCGACAACGCACCTTGGTTGAGTGCGCTCAAAGTGGCGGAAGTTTGGAAAGTGGCGGTCATGTCGGGATCTAAATCCACCAGCGTAACCTTTTTCACTTCAGGATATTTCAACACTTCCCGTGCGGCCAAGCCGTCACCGCCGCCGAGGATTAATATGTTTTCACGCTGCGCACTCATCTGCATGGCAGGCAGTACCAAGGCCTCGTGGTAGCGCGCTTCATCGCGTGATGAAAACTGCAAATTGCCGTTGATATACAGGCGTGTATCGTCTTTCCAGCGGGTAACCACCAACCGCTGATAGGGTGAGTGGCTTTCATAGACAACCGGGTCGCCGAAGTAGCGTTGCTCGGCTTGGAAGGTAATGCGGTCGGCGTATAAAAATGCTGCCGCCAAAATGAGCAGCACTGCCGCCGAACGGATTTGCAGCGCTTTATAATTTTTCAATTGTGTTTTGAATACACGCGCGGTCAGTGCAGCGACGGCGGCATTAAACAGGCCGAACAATAAGGCCGAACGGGCCATGCCGAGTTTGGGGGCGAGTATCAACGGAAACAAAAGCGATACGGCCAATGCGCCCAGGTAATCAAAGGTCAGCACCTTGGCGACTAATTCTTTGAAGTCGGTTTTTTGCTGGTCCAACACACGCATTACCAGTGGAATTTCCATGCCGACGATGGTACCGACAATCAACACAAGTGCGTAAAGCAAAGTGCGGAACGGCGCGGCAGAAAAGCCGAATGCCACAAACAAAGCCAGCGCAGAAACACCGCCGATAATGCCGACCAGCAATTCGATTTCGATAAAACGCGCCAGCGTGTCTTCGTCTTTGACATATTTCGACAAATGTGCACCGATGCCCATTGAAAAAAGATACAGGCCGATGATGGATGAAAATTGCAGAATGCTGTCGCCTAAAAGATAGCTGGCAAGTGCGGCCAGAATGAGTTCGTAAGCCAAGCCGCAACTGGCGACAATGAAAACGGAAATAATAAGCGTGCGGTTGGGTTTCATGTTTCAGACGGCCTGTGGCGGGTGGGGCAGTAATATAGTATTTTCAAAACAAAAAAGGCTGACGCCTTTGCAGAACCCTAGACTTGAGTACAGTTCGAAGTTACAGCAGCACAGGAAGTTCAGGTATCTTACTAAAGATAGGTAAGCTTTCGAGCAACGTATAACTAAAAAATGTGCCAAAGATAGGGATTTTGCAAAGGTCTCAAGCCGTCTGAAAAGCTTAGCTTGAAATAGAGATTTCAGATGGCATGTGCATTGTCAGCAGCGATAGCCAATGGCATAATCAGCAAAAGTTTCCGGCAATTATACCAAATCAAAGGATTTCTATCGTGAGCATTTCCCCAGCCCAGTATTTTCTGTATCTGCAATACATACTTGCCGGTGTGGCGATGACGGTGGTGTTTGCCGCGGTTTATCTGCGCATCACGCCTGCCGAAGAATTGCGCCTGATTAAAAACGGCAACTTGGCTTGCGCATTATCGTTTGGCGGCGCATTGGTAGGTTTTTGCGTGACCTTGGCATCGAGTATTTCCCACAGCGTCGGATTTGCCGATTTTATTTTGTGGGGCTTGGGTGCGGCAGTGGTGCAGATTTTGGTGTATTTCGCGTCCACTTGCATGATTAAAGGCGCCAATGAAGAGTTGATTAACAACAACGTCGCGGTGGGTGCGCTGTTTGGCGCAGTTTCCGTGTCTATCGGTTTATTAAACGCGGCATGTTTGACCTAAATATTCGGGAGCAAAAAATGGCTTTATTCGACTTTATCAAAAAACAATTTATTGACGTCATTCAATGGCCGGATCCAGATGAGCGCCTACTGATGTGGCGTTTTCCCATGCAGGACGAAGAAATTCAAAACGGCGCCAGCCTTACTGTGCGTGAAGCACAGATGGCGATGTTTGTCGATGAAGGCGTGACGGCAGATGTATTCGATGCAGGGCGTTACACGCTCAACACGCAGACGCTGCCTGTGCTCACCAATCTGAAAAACTGGGATAAATTATTCCAATCGCCATTTAAATCAGATGTTTATTTCTTTAATACCAAACGACAGCTTGCCCGAAAATGGGGCACCGCCCAGCCGGTGACCGTGCGCGATTCGGAATTCGGTGCGGTGCAGTTGCGCTCGTTCGGCATGTATTCTTACCGCGTGAACGACCCGGCCAAATTATTCAAAGAAGTCACCGGCGTGACCACGGCATACAGCGGCGAAGAATTGGAAGCGCAACTGCGTAATATTGTGGTAACGCAATTGGCCGCCGCCTTCGGCACATCAGGTATTCCGTTTCTCGACATGGCGGCCAATCAAGTGCTGCTGTCGCAAAAAATAGCTGAGTTGTTGGCCGCCGAATTTGCCAAACTGGGTTTGCTGCTGGAAAACTTCACCGTTGAGAGCGTTTCCCTGCCCGAAGCCATTCAAGCAGCTTTGGACAAAAAAATCTCTATGGGCGTTATTGGCGATTTGGGCAGATACGCCCAATACCAAACCGCCGAAGCCATCACCAAGGCCGCAGAAAACGAAGGCGGCTTGGCCGGCATCGGTGCCGGCATCGGCGTAGGCGCGGGCGTGGGGCAAACCATGGCCGGTGCAATGGCCGGAATGCTGCAACCAGACCAAGCCCAAGCTGCGCCGGCCAATCCGGTTCAGCCGGCCGCCGAACCAGCAGGAGACCCACAAAGCAAGCTGGCCAAACTCAAAACCTTGTTCGATGAAGGTTTGATTTCGCAAGAAGACTACAACCAAGCGAAGGCCGAAGTGTTGAAAAAACTGATAGGCTAAGGTGAAAAGGCCATCTGAAAAGGTTTTGGTTTTCAGACGGCTGGGATTGGTAAAAACAAAAGAATGTTAGGTTTAATTATTTTTGTCATTGCGGTCTGTTTTGTGTGTATGTTTTTGGTTGTAGAAATGGCAGGCCATCAACCGAACAGACACAGAAAATCACGACAAAATAGTAATAAAAAGAAGCAAAGTAATTTAAATAGGGAAGAAAAAACGGCGCTTAAAGGGGCGATTGGTGAGCAAATTATTAAAGTACAAGTTTTATCAAAGCTTGATGCAACGCGTACCGTTGAATGTCTAAAGAAAACTCCTCCGGTTTTTCATACCGGAAGCCACCGCCCGTGCAGCCGCTGATATTCTGGGTATCCAACCCGGTTGGGCTATGTTGTCCTACCGCAAAACCCGCCAAGCGGCTGCCTGTCATTTGGCACAGGAAGCCGGCGGGGTTTTCAGAGGCCCCACCGGGCCGGACGGGGGTTGTTTCGGCGGTCGGCGTAAGGGCAAACGCGGACGCGCGGCAGCAGGGAAAGCGGCTGTATCCGGCACCTTAAAGCGGCAGGGAAAGGTTGGTACCGCCGTTGTGGGAATAACGGAAAGGATGCCTTATTTCCGGTTATCAAACAGCAAACAACACCTGACAGCATTGTTTATACCGGTAGTAACAGGAACTGTAGCGTGCTTAATGCGGGGCAGGTTCGCGCATCAGCGTATCAACCGTTCACAGCTTTTCGCATACCGTCAAAACCCTATCGGCGGCATTGGAAATTGTTGGGACCGGGCGAAGTGCGTCTTGCGCAAATACAATGGGGTTGGCTGTAAACCTTTCCCGCTGTCCTTGAAAGAATGCGGGTTCCGCTTTGACTTCAGCGCACCGTCCGGGCAGCTTGAAATGCTGCGGAAATGGTGAGGCTAATCTACGTCAGCCCCTTATTCATTATATTCAGATGCATGAAAAAGAAGTTTTCAGTATTGAGCAATGTATTAAATTTTGTAGAGTTTTATCAAATCCTGAGTTTGAAGCGACGCCTGAGCGGATTGAACAGTATGTTCAGTTATTAAGACAAAAAGAGACTTCAGATGGCCTGCATGCCGTCTGAAACGTTCCCGATAAAATAAACAAATCCATGTCAACAACGCCTTTTTTCAAAACCGATTGTCCAAGCTGCGGCGCGCCAGTGCAAGCGTATTCGGCTACCGCTGTGACGCTGGTGTGCAGCTATTGCAACAGCATGCTGGTGCGCCACGACGGCAGCATAGCTGATACCGGCCGCGATTCCGCGCTGCTGGAAGATTTCAGCCCGCTGCAAATCGGCACGACTGGCCGCTTTCTGCTGCGTGGTTTTTCTATTATCGGCCGATTGCAGGCATATTATGATGGCGGGGTGTGGAACGAGTGGTATGTGCTGTTTGATGACGGGCACGATGGTTGGCTTTCGGAAGCAGGCGATTTGTATGTGATGACCATGTCCGACCGTTTGCTCCAGCCAATGCCGAATTTTCACGACATCCGTGCCGGTTTCAGCACCTTAAACCACAACGGCAAGCAGTTTATGGCATCTGATGTACGCGAAATCAGCTTGAGCCAAACGGCGGTGCAAGGCGAATTGCCGTTTCGGATTCAGGGCAAAACGGTTAGCCGCACGGCCGATTGGCGTTGCGAAAACCTGTTTCTGACCTTGGATTATGCTGAAGCCGAACCGCAAGCCTTTGTCGGGCGCATGGTCAAACTTGATGATTTACATTTGACCAATACCCGCAGCGATGATCAAATCCGCGAAAGCGCAGGCCGTCTGAAAGGTTTGCGGCAGACGGAAGGTTGTCCGAATTGCGGCGGATCCGTGCATTGGGTCAGCGGTTTGGCCGAACATATCGTCTGCCCGAGCTGTGCCAGTGAATTGCAGGCAGATAAAGACAAAATCAGACTGATTGAAGCCAACCACATGCGGCAGGCACAGGGAAAGCTGTTTATGCTGCCAGTGGGCAGTCAAGGCCGTCTGAAAAACCGCGATTATTATGTGATGGGCGCAGTGCGTTACAGCGAAACCGGTGCGCAGGAGACTTTCGACAAAATGTTCGGTATGGCAAACCACGCTTTGGTAGCGGAAAGCTGGTGGGCAGAATATCTGCTGTATCACCCGCAACATGGTTTCGGTTGGCTGGTGCAAACGGCAGAGGGAAAATGGAGCGTTTCCGAAACACTCAACGAATGGCCGCGCTTAAACCAATACAATCAGCCGCAAGGTTGTGAAAAGCTTTACGATTACGGCGGCCGTGTGGAAGTAGCGGCAGGTGCGTTTTATTGGCAGGTGCGGCAGGGCGATTTGAATTATTACACCGATTACCGCCAAGGCAGCGGTAAATTGAGTGCGGCACTGTCGAAAAATGAATTGGCGTGGAGCAAAAACACCCCCATCCGCTACAGCGAAATTGCCCAAGCCTTCGGTTTGACGCAAAGCCGCGCGCCGCAATACACCGCCAACATGCGTTCCGACGGCGTGAGTAACAGCTTGCGCCTGTTGATGATGGGTATTTTGCTGATGATTAACGCACCGGCATGGCTGATGATGGGTTCGGAACAAATCTTTAACGAATCAATGATTCCGACCATTTTCGGTATCGCCTTTATCTGGTTTTTAGGCCGCAGCGACGACGATTAGGAAAACAAAATGTCTAAAACCGCTTATATTATGTTTGCTTCGCTGATTGTGCTGATGGTGACTTTCAACAATTATTCTATTGTCAGCGACAGTGATTCCAGCGGCTCTCGCACCCATGGCGGCGGCTACGTCGGCGGTTCGGCCGGAGGACACAAATAATGCAGTCTGAAAATCACGGTTTGCTGGATTTATACGGCTGCCATGTCGAAGCCTTAAAAGACGAAGGTTGTCTCAAAGGCTGGCTCACCGAAGCAGCACAAGCGGCAGGTGCGACCATACTCGGCAGCCATTTTCACTCATTCGGCGGCGAAGGCGGCGTAACAGGTGTGTTGCTGTTGGCCGAATCGCACATCAGCATCCACACTTGGCCGGAACACGGCTTTGCTGCCGTGGACGCTTTCATTTGTGGCAGCAGCGAACTCGAAACCGTACGCCGGATATTGCAAAAAGCATTGCAAGCCACGCACAGCGAATGGACAGTACAACGCCGGGGCAGCCGTTTGGCCTGATATTTTTTACTTATTGCTGAAACCTTTGCAACTCCAGAATTTGAGTGCACTTCAAAGCAGGCGCATCACAGAACGTGTAGGCACATCATACAGATAGGCAAGTGTTCGAGAAGCGCGGCGTGAAAGAAATGTGCTAAGATGAGTGTTTGGCGAAGGATCCCGCCCGCCGTTTCAGACGGCCTTATTCTTTCCGACAATATTCATGAACACCACCCGCCGCCAGTTTATCGGCTACAGCGCAGCCCTGACCGCCGCTTCCGTTTTTTCCTGTCTCGGCTACCGCCACCTCAATGCCGCACCTACTGTTTCGGTCAACCGTGTCGGTTTGCCGTTGGGGCACTTGTTGCGCGACCGCAAACTACCGTACACCCCGAAGAAGCATTACCAGTGCCAAACCCTGATTTTAGGCAGTGGTGCGGCGGGTTTGAGCGCGTTGTGGTATTTGTCGAAACACGGCCACCGCAATGTGTTGCTTGCCGAAGGCCTTGAACCGGATGGCAACAATGCTGCCTACCGTTTTTCAGACGGCTTGGCTGCCCCAGGCGGCGCACATTATTTGGCGCTGCCGTCGAAAGAAAGCAGCCATATCCGCGACATGTTGCGCGACTTTGATATTTTGCAGTTCGACGGCAGTTATTGCGAGACCGATTTGGTTCATGCGCCCGAAGCACGTTTGTTTTACCGCCAATCGTGGCAGGCAGATTTGCTGCCTGAAGACGATGACGACAGCCGCCGCTTTTTTACGCTGATAGGCCGTTTGAAAAAAGCCTACGGCAGCGACGGCAAAAAAATCTTTGCCATTCCGATTGCCTTGTCATCGCAGGATACGCAATGGCGTGCGCTCGATAAATTGACTTTTGCGCAATGGTTGGATCAGGAACGCTATCACTCACCAACTTTGCGCTGGTATCTCGATTATTGCTGCCGCGATGATTACGGGCAGGGCATTGCGCAGGTTTCCGCGTTTGCCGGATTGCATTATTTTGCTGCCCGCAACAGCGCCGATACGGTATTGACTTGGCCTCAGGGCCTGGCACATTTGTCGGCCAAGCTGCGCGAAAAAAGCGGCCTTCAAAACTTAAATTCATGGCCGTCTGAAAATCTTATCCGCTTCTCGCAACCTGCTTCTATCCATGCTTCCGCATTGAAGATTCACGAACATTCAGACGGCGTGGATGTTTTGCTGTATGACCGGAATAGTGGCGAAACCTATGCCGTTACCGCCCGACACGTCATCAGCGCCATGCCCTTGATGGTGGCTGCACACATCGTCGACAAACCGCAGCAATACGGTTTGCGTACACCCGAATACACGCCGTGGCTGGTAGGAAATTTTGTACTCAATAGTTTTCCTAAAGAGCAGGGCAACAGTGAACTGGCGTGGGACAATGTCGTTTACGGAAGCCAATCTTTAGGCTATGTCGTCGCCACCCACCAATACATCCGCGTTGCCAAGCCCGAGCGCACTATCTTCACCGCCTATACCGCCCTTAGCCACGACACGCCGCAAAATATCCGCTACTGGCTGCTTGAAGCAAGCAGCCGGGCATTATTGGAAACTGCAGCCCAAGATTTATTGAGCGTGTACGGCCAATCATTTTGGCAACACGTCGAACACGTTGACCTGACCGTCCGCGGCCATGCCATGAGTGTCCCCAAAGCGGGCTATCTTGACGATAGCAGTCTGATTGCCCTACGGGAACATCACTCAAAATTATTGTTTGCCCACAGCGATTTAAGCGGTTATTCGGTGTTTGAAGAGGCGGCATATTGGGGGATTGAAGCGGCCAAGAAGGTGTTGGAGTGATGCTTTGATTGCAGGATTTCATGAGATTTTAGATAGCCCTTGAATCTATAGCGTGTGTGCATACGTCTGCTGAATTCGTGCTTATAGAAAAAGGAGAGCGTCTTCGCTATCAATGAATGGAAAAATGAAGTAAAAACTTTGCAAGCAGACAACAAGAGTCTCTACAATCAAATATTAGAGGATACGAGAAAGAAGTAGCACAAACAGAAAAAAGGGAAGACTGGTAACGGCTACCATCATCGGCATTTCCTTACATCAAGCATAAACATACCAAATTTAGGCCTATTGGATATTTGGGATGATTTTTCATCTTGGCCGTACCCGGCATCCCCGATTTCCTGTCCCGTCCAAATGCGGACAAAAGGTTCAAATTGCGTTTCAGGCTGTGATACGCACTTCCCGGCTTCTTACGGGTGTACCACCACGGCTTCTTTCCTGCCTCATCAAAACCGCGCCCGTTTAAATAGCCTTTATGCGTTTCATACCACGCTGCCAAGGCCGTCTGAAATCCGGTTTAGGATTGTTACGGGAATATTAAAAAAAAGGGACTGACGCAGATTAGCCCCAAACACCACACCATTGCCGCAACATTTCAAGCTGCCCGGACGGTGCGCCAAAGTTAAAGCGGAACCCGCATCCTTTCAAGGGTAGAGGGAAAGGTTTACGCTCAATCCTCCTTGTATTTGCGCAAGACGCACTTCGCCCGGTTCCAACAATTTCCAATGCCGCCGATAGGGTTTTGACAGTCTGCAAAAAACCGTGAACGGTTGATACGCTGATGCGCGAACCTGCCCGCATCAAGCACGCCACAGCCCCTGTCACTACCGGTATGAACAATGCCGTCAGGTGTTGTTTGCTGTTTGATAACCGGAAATAACGTATCCTTCCCGTTATCCCCCCACAACGGCGGTACCAACCTTTCCCTGCCGCTTTAAGGTGCCGGATACAGCCGCTTTCCCTGCTGCCGCGCATCCGCGTTTACCCTTACGCCGACCGCCGAAATAACCCCCGTCCGGCCCGGTAGGGCCTCTGAAAACCCCGCCGGCTTCCTGCGCCAAATGACAGGCAGCCGCTTGGCGGGTTTTGCGGTAGGACAACACAGCCCAACCGGGTTGGATACCCAAAATATCAGCGGCTGCACGGGCTGTGGCTTCCGGTACGAAAAACCGGAGGAGTTTTCTTTGGGTATTCTTTGTTAATTTGCAATGGTTATCTTTATTTTTGCCGTCTGACATGACTGCTAGTCTGCTTCAGCCCTAAAAATAAATATATGGCATTATTATGCTAATCTTAATATCGTTAATATCAATCAATATTTTATTTTTAATAGAAAATATTTTTAATAAAAACCTGAAAAACACTTTATTTTTTAAAAAATCGGCGTATCATACCCTACTTGCCAGTACGCTACGGGTCGGTTTTGCCGATTCCGGGCGTTTTTTCTTTGCTTAGTATCTGCCGGTTCAACCCATGGTCATAATGGGGTGCAGACTGCTATTCGAGACCGCGTACTGCACGGGGTGCGCAGCTTTGTGCTGTTAGCATCCATTGTGGGGGTTTTATCACACGGTAAAACCTGTTCTTTCGGGCAATTTTTATTTCTCCGCCCGCTAACCCTTATCCGAGATGGTAATCAGATATGAGCGTTACGCCTGTAAATCCTATTTCCAATGCCAGCAATGAGCATTACTTAACCCGTCAAAACGAGATGGAATCCAATGTCCGCAGCTATCCGCGCAAATTGCCGTTGGCGATTGCCAAGGCACATGGCTGTTGGGTGACTGATGTTGAAGGCAATGATTATTTAGACTGCTTGGCCGGTGCCGGCACTTTGGCTTTAGGGCACAATCATCCTGCTGTGATTCAAAGTATTCAAGACACTTTGGCCAACGGTTTGCCGTTGCATACTTTAGACATCACCACGCCGCTGAAAGACGCGTTTTCTGAAGCCTTACTGGCATATTTTCCCGGCGGAAAAGAAAACTACCGTCTGCAATTTTGCGGCCCCACAGGTGCGGATGCCGCTGAAGCGGCGGTGAAACTGGCGAAAACCTTTACCGGCCGCGGTAATGTCATCAGTTTTTCCGGCGGCTACCACGGCATGACGCAAGGCTCTTTGGCGCTGACCGGTAATTTGAGTGCAAAAAATGCGGTGCAAAACCTGATGCCGGGCGTGCAGTTTCTGCCGTATCCGCACGAATACCGTTGCCCGCTGGGCATCGGCGGCGAGGCCGGTGTCGATGCGCTGACGTATTATTTTGAAAACTTTATCGAAGACGCGGAAAGCGGCGTAGTCAAACCAGCTGCAGTGATTTTAGAAGCCATTCAGGGCGAAGGCGGCGTAGTTGTTGCGCCTGTCAAATGGCTGAAAAAAATCCGCGAAGTCACGGCCAAACACGGCATTTTGATGATTGTTGACGAAGTGCAGGCTGGTTTCTGCCGTTCGGGCAAAATGTTTGCCTTCCAACATGCAGAGATTGAACCTGATGTCGTGGTGATGTCGAAAGCGGTCGGCGGCAGCTTGCCGTTGGCGGTGTTGGCGATTAAAAAAGAATTTGACGCATGGCAGCCTGCCGGACACACCGGCACTTTCCGTGGCAACCAATTGGCGATGGCCACGGGCTATGCTTCGCTGCAAGTGATGAAAGAGCAAAACTTGGCGCAAAACGCGCAAGAACAGGGTGATTTTATTCAAGCCGGATTGAAAAAAATGGCGCAGGAATTTCCATGCATCGGCAACGTGCGCGGTCGTGGTTTGATGATCGGCATTGAAATTGTCGACGAACGCCCGCCGGCTGATCACATAGGTTCGCTGCCTGCCGATGCCGGCTTAGCCGCGGAAATCCAAAAGGCTTGCTTTGCCAACAAATTGCTGCTGGAGCGCGGCGGCCGTAACGGCACAGTCGTGCGCATATTGGCACCGCTGATTATCAGCCGCGAAGAGAGCGAAGAATTTTTGCGCCGTTTCCGCCAATCTTTGGCTGACGCGCTGAAGAAAGTGCGGGGCGCATAATGGCAGATTTTGCTCAACACCAACGCGCGCTGCTTTGTAACAATAAGCAATCAGTGTCTGGTTATCAGGCAGCGATGAATGATGCGGTGCAGGCAGTGGCTGCGTGGTTAAACGAAGACAAAATGTACACCGGCGGCAGCATCCGCCAATTGCGTGAAAAAGTGTCGTTCAGGCCGTCTGAAAACGGTTTGGGCTTACACGATGCTTTGCAACGCGCGGTGGAACTGTTTTTAAACAACAGCTTGAAAGTGCATCACCCGCACTCGTTGGCGCATTTGCATTGCCCGACCTTAGTTGCCGGCCAAGTGGCGGAAGTGTTGATTAATGCGGCCAACCAATCGATGGATTCGTGGGATCAAAGTCCGGCAGCTTCCTTGATGGAAGAGCAGATGATCGACTGGTTGCGGCAGAAGCTCGGCTACGGTAAAGGCACGGCAGGCGTGTTCACTTCCGGCGGTACGCAATCCAATCTGATGGGTTTATTACTTGCACGCGATGCCTGCATTGCCAAACACTGGCAAACTTCAGAAGGCATTGAATGGAGCGTACAACGCGACGGCCTGCCGCCTGAAGCATTGCAGAAAGTGAAAGTAGTTTGCTCGGAAAACGCGCACTTTTCGGTGCAGAAAAACATGGCAGTGATGGGTATGGGCTTTCAATCGGTGGTGACCGTGCCGGTCAACCGCTACGGCCAAATCAATATCGCCGCATTGGCGCAAACACTAGACAATTTGGCTGCCGAAGGTAAAATCATTGCCTGCGTCGTGGCTACCGCAGGCACCACCGATGCCGGTGCGATTGACGATTTGACAGCTGTCCGCGCCGAAGCCAACCGCCACGGCGCATGGGTACACATCGATGCGGCATGGGGCGGCGCATTGCTGCTCTCCAGTGAATTCCGCCACATGATTGACGGTATTGAATTGGCGGATTCGGTGACACTCGATTTTCACAAACACTTTTTCCAAAGCATTTCCTGCGGTGCGTTTTTACTGAAAAATGAGAAAAATTTCCGCTTCATTCATTATGAAGCCGAATACCTCAATTCAGCTTACGATGCCGAACACGGTGTGCCGAATCTGGTATCGAAATCGCTGCAAACCACGCGTCGCTTCGATGCTTTGAAATTGTGGCTCACTATCGAATCCTTAGGGGAAACGCTGTACGGTTCGATTATCGACAACGGCATTAAGCTGGCAAAAGAAGTCGGGCAGTACATCAGCGCCGCCGAAGGCTTGGAAATGACGCTCGCGCCCCAGTTTGCGTCGGTTTTGTTCCGCGTGAATCCGCAAGGCTATCCGGCCGAAAACATTGACAGTCTGAACCAAAATGTGGCGGACGAACTGTTTGCCCGCGGTGAAGCGAACATCGGCGTGACCAAAGTGGGCGGTGTTCAATCATTGAAATTGACTTTGCTCAGTCCGATTGTTACGCTGGAAAATGTGAAAACGCTGTTGGCACAAGTGCAGCAGGAAGCCGAACGCATTAAAGATGCGATTGCTTCGGGGAGCTATACGCCGCCGATTGATTAACGTTTGACGATTGAGTAATTAAAGATAAAAAGGCCGTCTGAAACAGAATTTGTTTCAGACGGCCCGAAACCTTTGCAAAACCCTTTCCCAAAAGAGGTCGTTCAAAATCCTGTGTCAGCTTGAATTCTACAACCGGATAATGCCGTCCGGCCGGCCGTCAAAACAAACCGCCAACTGCGGGAGCGTCTGCCCTCGGTTTGCAATCGGCATCGCCCATTTCCCCAAAGTCTTACCGATACCGCCATATAAAAGCTTCAACAAGCCGGTTTCATTGGGGAATGCGCCTTGGGTTTTGGCCAGCTTCCGAAACTGGCGGTGTACCGCCTCTGCCGCATTGGTCGTATAAATCGGTTTGCGTACGGTTCCGGGGCAGCGGAAACAGGCAGACAGGAGCGGCCGTTTGCTGCGCCATGACTGTATCACTTTCGGGTATTTCCGCTCCATTCCTCTTCCGGTCCGTCCAAAGCCGCTTCCGCCGCTTCGCGGTATA
>NZ_PXYY01000046.1 GCF_003013245.1 Neisseria iguanae | reverse complement strand
GATTCACCTGCCAAGTGCAGCAACGGTTGAATACGTCCAAGAACCGATTACCCGGCGTACCTAAGCAAGCGTTTTTTTCGGTCGCGTTTTTCCCGGTTGGCAGGTGGGTTTGCCAACCGCCTTTCCTATTTCTATCTGTCATCAGGTTGAAATCCGTCTGCTTCGGGAAAGACTGCTGCAGCAATCCGCCGGTGTTTGCCACCAAGCCTTTCCCCCATGGATGGGAAAGACGGCCGAAGCCGGTTTTGACGCCCGGCTTTCCGGCAAACTTTTTGTGTCTGTAAAACCCCCTGCCATTATCCAAAGGCAGGGCAGATACCTTCTTTTTAAATTTTCTCATGGCATGAATGGCCGCATCCGCCGTATTCCCGGTTTTGAAGTTGTTGGTTTTGCAAACTGCGGCTTACTGGCCTTATCCTCGGTTGCAACCAATAAGCCGCCCTTTTGACCTGTGCCGACGTCCCAACCGCCTATATAGCCTGTTAACTTAAAAATGGGTACAAATTTTTCTCATGCCATCTGAAACCTGAAATCCGTCATTCCCGTACAGGCGGGAATCCGGTTCTGCCGGTACGGGAACCTGTAAAAAATTACTGAAAACCAACGTTCCGGATTCCTGCCTGTACGGGAATGACGGCATTTGGGTATTTATGTGCCCGTTATTTAGTAAAACGGCTATAGGTGATTTTCCACCAACAACGGCCGGTCGTTTTTCCATGCCTGTTCTGCCGGGTACTTTTCCTGTTGTCCATACACTGCCGCAGGGCTTGGGGGATGGGTTGGCACGGCTTGCCGTCCTGATTCGATTTTAATCGGCTATAAATCATTGGCGGCAGCGGTGGCCTGCCGGTCGTTTTGCGGGCATTTTGCTTTTTCTTTCCGGCTTCATGCTGTGCCGGGCGTACAAGCCGCCGTATTTGCCGTTCATGCCGTATCTGTCCGATTCACGCTTGACGGTGGTGGGGGTACTGCTGCTTTGAGATGGCTTGCGGTGTTCCGGGCAAATGCCGTATTTTTGTTCCCGGGTCAGGTGTGCGTAGCGGATGGCAGTCTTTCTTGTCGGGAAGCGGTCTGCTGCCGAATACCGGCCTGTTCTTTTGGAAAGTTGTCGCACTTGCGATGGGAATTCTAAGGGTATTTTAAAACTAAGCAGGAAACACGGTTTTGCTTTACAATACAGCGATTGAATTTCACTCTTATTTATATTTAGTTGCACCATGAACGAGCAAACCCCTGTTTCACCTATCCAATCCGACCATCTGATTCTTGGCAGATATGCCGAACGCGCTTATCTCGAATATGCCATGAGCGTAGTAAAAGGCCGCGCGCTGCCTGAGGTTTCAGACGGCCAGAAACCGGTTCAGCGCCGCATTCTCTATGCTATGCGCGACATGGGGTTGACTGCGGGCGCGAAACCAGTGAAATCGGCACGTGTGGTCGGTGAAATTTTAGGTAAATACCATCCGCACGGCGACAGCTCGGCTTACGAAGCAATGGTACGCATGGCGCAGGATTTCACACTGCGTTATCCGCTGATTGACGGCATCGGCAACTTCGGCTCGCGTGACGGCGACGGCGCGGCGGCCATGCGCTATACCGAAGCACGTTTGACGCCGATTGCGGAATTATTGCTCTCCGAAATCAATCAGGGCACAGTCGACTTCACGCCCAACTACGACGGCGCGTTTGACGAACCCGTCCACCTGCCTGCCTGCCTGCCGATGGTGTTGCTCAACGGCGCCAGCGGTATTGCTGTGGGCATGGCGACTGAAATCCCGTCGCACAACCTGACCGAAGCCACCAAAGCGGCGATTGCATTGTTGAAAAAGCCGTCGCTCGACACGGCCGATTTGATGGACTATATCCCCGCGCCCGACTTTGCCGGCGGCGGCCAAATTATCACCCCCGCCGCCGATTTGCAGCAGATTTACGAAAGCGGCAAAGGCAGCGTGCGTGTGCGTGCTCGTTATAAAATCGAAAAACTGGCGCGCGGCCAATGGCGGGCGATTGTGACCGAATTGCCGCCTAACGCCAATGCCGCCAAAATTTTGGCTGAAATCGAAGAACAAACCAATCCGAAACCGAAAGCCGGTAAAAAACAGCTCAACCAAGACCAACTCAATACCAAAAAACTGATGTTGGATTTGATTGAAAAAGTGCGCGACGAGTCCGACGGCGAGCATCCCGTACGTTTGGTGTTCGAACCCAAATCCAGCCGCATCGAACCTGACGCCTTTATGAACACGCTGATGGCGCAAACATCTTTAGAAGGCAATGTTTCGGTCAACTTGGTCATGATGGGCTTGGACAACCGCCCTGCTCAGAAAAACCTGAAAACCATCTTGCAGGAATGGCTGGAGTTCCGCGTGATGACCGTCACACGCCGTCTTAAGTTCCGCCTGACTCAAGTGGAAAAACGCCTGCACATTCTCCAAGGCCGTCTGAAAGTTTTCTTAAGCATTGACGAAGTGATTCGGGTGATTCGCGAATCGGACGAACCGAAAGCCGATTTGATGGCGGCGTTTGATTTAAGCGAAAACCAAGCAGAAGACATTCTCGAAATCCGTCTGCGCCAACTTGCGCGTTTGGAAGGCTTTAAACTGGAAAAAGAACTGGCCGAACTGCGCGAAGAAGAAGGCCATCTGAATTTGTTGCTCGGTGATGAGAATGAAAAGAAAAAGCTCATCATCAGAGAAATGCAGGCCGACATGAAGCAATTCGGCGACGAACGCCGCACGCTGGTCAAAGAAGCCGGCCGCGCCACACTCACGCAAACCACCGCCGACGAACCGGTCACGCTGATTTTGTCGAAAAAAGGCTGGATACGCAGCCGCGTCGGCCACAATTTGGATTTGGCACAAACCACGTTTAAAGAAGGCGACGGCTTGAAACAAACGCTGGAGAGCCGCACGGTGTGGCCGGTGGTGGTGCTCGATTCGCAAGGCCGTACTTACACACTTGACGCGTCGGAAATCCCGGGCGGCCGCGGCGACGGCGTACCAGTAGCATCATTAGTGGATGTGCAAAACGGCGCAGAAGTGGTCGCCATGCTCACCGGCCTGCCGGATCAACATTATCTATTAAGCAACAGCGGCGGCTACGGCTTTATCGCCAAACTCGGCGACATGGCCGGCCGTGTGAAAGCGGGCAAAGCGATCATGAATATGGAGTCAGGCGAAACTGTGCTGCCGCCGGTATCGGTGTACGTTTCGTCGCTGATTAATCCGGATTGTAAAGTGGTGGCGGTGACCGAATGCCAAACGTCTTTATGGGAAGAAAGCAAAGCCTTGGCCTTTACCCTGAACGAACTCAAAGTCATGGCCAAAGGCCGCGGTTTGCAACTCATCAGCCTGGGCGAAAAAGAACGATTGGCACACATCGCCGTGGTGTCCACACCGGAAATCCATGCCGAAAGCGAAGGCAAACGCGGCGCGGCGTATAAAGAACGCATTCAGCTTGCCGACATCAGTGGCAAACGCGGTAAAAAAGGCAAGCCTTTACCTCTTTCAGGCCGTCTGAAAAAATTATTCGGTGCAAGTTCCGTATCATCCAAACATGATTTGACCGATATCGTCACACTTTATGCAAAATCGTGATATTCTAAGATAATGATTATGCTGTTTCCGACCAATACAACCAGCCGGCAGCAGATCCGGCAGCCCGAGACAGGTTGCCCGAATCATTCATTCTAGGGCGTGTCCTCATTTCGTCTGCGTCGCACATTTTCGAACAGAAAAGCGTGTATACCAAGCGAAAGGCACTGCAAGGTTGGACACCTTGCGCGCATTTTCAACGCAAGAACGCAAGCAGGCGTATTTTTATGCCGAAATAAAGAGGCCGCATGATGAAATGAGGACACACCCTAAATATTCATAAAAATAACCATATGTTAAGGTGTGCTGAGAATGACAAAATTCAGTAATCCGGAATTAGACAATCTGGGCGAACGCATCCCCGGGCTGATTAATGTAGCCCGCATCGTGATTGTGTTGTCCTTGCTGGTTTTTCAAGTCTTGGGGACATACAGCGGCATCGAAATGGAAAGCGTAGCGTTTCCGACCATCGAATTTTACAGCTGGGCGGCTTTGTATTCCTTTTTGATTTTGCTGTCGGCATTCCGGCCGGACTGGCAATGGCAAGCGCAGGATTTACCCAATGCCAGCGCTGTAGTCGATATTTCCATGATGATTATTCTGGTATATATCGCCGACGGACTTGATTCGGGCTTTGCCATTTTGGTACTGCCCTTTATCGCCACTTCATGCCTGCTCAGCTACGGCCACTACCCCATGCTCTATGCAGGCTATGCGTCGCTCTTGTTTGTGATTTTGCTGTTTTTAGGCGGCGGCATCCATTTTTCGCCGCCGGAGTGGAAAAATCAAAGCGTCATTACTTGCGTCTTACTGATTGGTGCCAGCTATCTGGTCGCCACACTGACGGCTTTTGTCGCCAAATACCTTGAGCAGGCCACCGAATCAGCCAGCAAACACCAGCTTGCCTACCACCGCATCAGCGGTTTGAACCGATTAGTATTAAACCGCGTACAGGAAGCCGTGATTGTGATTGATGCCGGCCAGCGCATTTGGCTCTTCAACAAACAGGCCAAAAATTATTTTCCGAGCCTGGCGGTGGACCAACAAGAATTTGTGTTCGGCGAACTGGTGTCGCGTTGGCAATACCAGCCCGACAAAGCCTTTGAAACCGACATCCACATTTTCCAACACGCCATGCACGTGCGTGCGGTACCCTTAATTCAAGAACAAACCGAATTGCTGATGCTGTATGTTCGTTCATTGCGCGAAGTCGCAGCCGAAGCCATGTCGACCAAGCTCACTTCACTAGGGCAGCTTACCGCCAATCTGGCACACGAAATCCGCAACCCGATGTCGGCCATCCGCCATGCCAGCGATTTACTGCAAGACGATGAAGACATCGATCCGGTAAAAGTAAAGCTCTACGGCATTATCGACAGCAACATCCGGCGCATCGACAAAATGCTGGAAGACATTTCCCTGCTCAACAAGCGCGACAACATCAGCCGCGAACCGATTCACCTGATGAAATTCTGGCTCGGTTTCAAGCAGGAATTCACCCTAAACAACCCCACCGCCATCGGCTGCCTGCGCATGAACATGGAAGGTTCCAACCTGACGGTATTATCCGACCCTGTGCATTTGCAGCAAATCATGTGGAACCTGTGCAACAATGCTTGGCGCCACAGCCGTCAGGATGAAAACGCTATTACCGTGTTAATCCGTCCGAGCGGCCGCATGCACATCTCGATTGTGGTGGCCGACAACGGCAAAGGCGTCGCCCCGGAAGCGCGCAACCATTTGTTCGAGCCGTTTTACACCACCGAAAAACAAGGCACCGGCTTGGGTTTGTACGTTGCCCGCGAATTGGCACACGCCAACTTGGGTCAGCTGCACTATCACCCTGAAATGAACGGTTTCGAATTAATTTTACCGAAGGACAACAATGAGTAAGCTGCAAAATCCCGTTTTAGTTGTCGATGACGAAGCCGACATCCGCGACCTAATGGAAATGACCCTGATGAAAATGGGGCTACGTGTGGAAACCGCCGAAGGTGTCAAAGATGCCAAAGACAAGCTCGACAATAACGATTATTCGCTGGTGCTGACCGATATGCGTATGCCCGACGGATCGGGCTTGGAAGTCGTGCAATACATTGACGAACTGATGCTCGATACGCCTGTGGCCGTGATTACCGCATTCGGCAATGCCGATCAGGCAGTCGAAGCTTTAAAAGCCGGCGCGTTTGACTATCTGCAAAAACCGATTACCCTGTCACAACTGCGCTCACTGGTCAAATCCGCAGTTTCCGTAGCCGATAATGCCGAGATTCCGACACCGCCGCAACCGGCCAAAATACCGCCTGCTCCGGTAACGGCTGCCTTGAATAAGCCTCTGTCCGCTATGGTTGCACGTCAGTCACCATCCCCCGCTGCAAAATCTACTTCACGCGACTTGAACAAACCGATTTCCGTGCCCGACGGCCTGCGTTCTATGAAAGAACGTTTCTCCAGCGGCGAAAGCGTCTCAACACAAGAAGCACCGCAACCGGGCGGTGAAGCCGATATGCCGCGTCTCTTAGGCACGTCGCCGCAAATGGTCGAAGTGCGCCATTTGATCCGCCGTCTCGCCCGCAGCGAAGTTCCGGTTTATATCGCCGGTGAATCAGGTACAGGTAAAGAACAGGCCGCACGCACCATACACGAATTGTCCGAACGCGCCGACAAACCGTTTATCGCCGTCAACTGCGGCGCGATTCCCGAAAATCTGATGGAAAGCGAATTTTTCGGTTACAAAAAAGGCAGCTTTACCGGCGCCGACCAAGACCGTTTGGGATTTTTCCAACACGCCGACGGCGGCACGCTGTTTCTTGACGAAGTCGCCGACCTGCCTTTGGCTATGCAGGTGAAACTCTTACGCGCCATTCAGGAAAAAGCCGTGAGCCGCATTGGTGATGCACGCGAAACCTTTGTCGATGTGCGTATTGTCTGCGCCACCCACAAAAACCTCGAAGCCTTGGTCGAAAACGGCGCATTCCGCCAAGACTTGTATTACCGCTTAAACGTTGTGTCGCTGCACATGCCTCCTTTGCGTGAAATGCGCGAAGACTTGGGCGCACTGATTCTGTATCTGCTCTACAAACACCGCCACTGCAACCAAACCTACAAGCTCAGCTCCAAAGCGCAAGAAGCCCTGTTGCATTACAGTTACCCAGGTAACTTTCGCGAGTTGGAAAACATTCTCGAACGCGCCGTTGCCCTGACCGTCGGCACCGTTATCCAACTGGATGATTTGCAAATCCACAACACACTTGCGGATAAAGAGCCACGCAGACATCATAGCCTTTCGGTGAAAGATATTGCCGATGCCATGACCGAATCCGCATTAAATCAAGCGCCTTTAGCCCCGTTCGACCCGCGTAACATGCAGATTCAGGATTATCTCGACAAAATCGAGCGCGACATCATCCAAAACGCCCTGGAACAAACCCGTTACAACCGCACGCAGGCGGCGAAACTCTTGGGCATCAGCTTCCGTTCGATGCGTTACCGGATGGAGCGTTTGGATATCAACTGAACGTTTCAGGCGGCCTTGATTCGATCCAATGCCGTCTGAACACACCCAGGCCGTCTGAAAAAATCGCATTGCCGCACAGTCAAACACAGGCATATAGGCATCTCTCATACAAATGCACATATACTTTCAGACGGCCTGCTCATTGCCGAGACCGTCTGAACACATGACCTGCATTTATATTGCCGAATCTGCCGACAAATCCGCCCGCGAGCTGGCGCAAGCATTCGGCCTGACTATAATCTGCCAGCTGCCCGTCGACGGCGAATACCTTTATGCCGGTTCAGACGGCATCAGTCTTTGCCGTGCCGGCGAAAAAGGCCGCGTACAAGTCGATTTTACCGGTGGTGCCGCCCAATACCGACGCACCAAAGGCGGCGGCGAACTTATTGGCAAAGCGGTCAACCACACCGCCAGACCCACCGTATGGGACGGTAACGGCGGCTTGGGCCGTGACAGCTTCGTCTTGGCTTCAATGGGCTTGAACATACACTCGTTTGAACAACACCCCGCCGTTGCCTGCCTGCTGCACGACGGGCTGAATCGCGCCTTACAACACCCCGACACCGCCGAAATCGCCCGGCGCATGACCCTGCATTTCGGCAACACGTCCATCCTCATGCCGCAAACCGCACAAGCAATAGGCCACCCGGACGTGGTGTATCTCGACCCGATGTATCCGCAGCGGCAGAAATCCGCCGCCGTCAAAAAAGAAATGGCTTATTTCCACGGCTTAGTCGGCACAACACAAGACGAATCCGGCCTGCTCAATACCGCCCGTGCCGTTGCCAAAAAACGCGTCGTGGTCAAACGTCCGCGCTTGGGCGAATTTCTCAATGGCGAAAAACCGGCTTACCAATATTCGGGTAAAAACACGCGTTTTGACTTGTATCTGCCGGATAATCCGATCCATGACTGAAACACGGCCGAGACCTTTGTAAAATCCCATCTTTGGCACATTTCTTCGCCATGCACTTCTCGAACATCCTGCCTTTTCATGATGTGTCTGCATGTTCCGCGTTTGCTTGGCTTTGAACGGTACTCAAATCTAGGGATGGTACAAAGGACTCAGGCCGTCTGAATTTCAGACGGCCTTTTTTTATCTCCCGTTCGGAATCTGATTCAGTTTTTTCAACAGCTTTTCCGATTTCTCCGGATCATCGTTACGCATAAGCTTGGCAAAATGGTATTCCAACTGATTGGTGTCGCTTTTCAGGATAATGTCCTTTACCGACAAAAGATTGTTGGTATTCATGGAAAAGCAGCGCAAGCCCATGCCCAGCAGCACGCGGGTGAAGGCAGTGTCGCCGGCCATTTCGCCACACACGGAAACACTTTTGTCCATGCGGTTGGCGGTACGGATCACATGCTGAATCATTTTCAACACTGCCGGATGGCCCGGTTGGTAAAGGTAGTTGACGGCATCGTCGCCACGATCAACCGACAACACATATTGAATCAGGTCGTTGGTACCGATAGAAATAAAATCAACCATTTTCAGAATACTGCCGACAGTCATCGCCGCCGACGGAATTTCAATCATACAGCCGATGCTGACTTCACCAAATGCTTCGCCGCGCTTGGCAAGCTGTTTTTTCGCGGTTTCCAAATGAATCAGGCATTGGCGAACTTCGGATAAGGATGTCACCATCGGCCACATCAGGCGCACAGAACCATATCGGGCCGCACGCAGCACGGCGCGCATTTGCGTGCGGAACATGACCGGCTCAGCCAGACACAAGCGGATGCCGGTCAAACCCAAGGCCGGATTTAGGCTGCCGTTGGGTGTGGCGTTTTGGCCGAACCAGCGTGGATTTTTGTCCACGCCCAAATCGACGGTGCGGATGGTCAAGCTCTTACCTTTAAGCTTTTTCACAATCTCACTGTACACTGCGTATTGCTCGTCTTCAGACGGCATGTGTTCACGGTTGAGATAGAAAAACTCGCTGCGGAACAAACCTACGCCGTCGGCGCCGATATTATGCAGTGCTTTGATATCTTCGGCGGATTCGATGTTGGCAAGCAGCTCGATGTTAATGCCGTCGGCGGTGGTAGCGGCGGTTTTTTTGAGCTTGTTCAACTCGCGTTTGTGACTGCGGTATTCCCGTTCCAAGCGGCGGTATTCGGCCAGCACGACATCATCGGGATTAATCAGCAAAATACCTTTTATGCCGTCAACAATGACGATTTCGTTTTCGGTAATCAGCTTGCGCGCGTTGCGCAAGCCAATCACAGACGGAATATCCAAGCTGCGGCCCAAAATCGCGGTATGGCTGGTTGAGCCACCGGCATCGGTCACAAACGCGGTAATGTGCTGCTCTTTAAACAACACGGTATCCGCCGGCGACAAATCATGCGCAATCAGGATGGTGTCTTCAAACAGATTATTGGCCAAGTTCAATTCGTTGCTCTGACCGACCAAATGGTTGTGGATACGCTGTACCACTTGCAGCATATCCTGCTTACGTTCGCGCAGGTAGGCATCCTCAATTTCGTCAAACTGGGCGGCGAGTTTGTCGCTTTGCTGCTTCAACGCCCATTCTGCATTGATTTTCTGCTCACGCAATAAATCGACCGGCTCGCGCGAAAGCGTCACGTCGGTCAGCAGCATCAAATGCAGCGAGATGAATGCGCCCAGCTCGGTCGGCGCGTTTTCGGGAATGGCGTTGCGCAGTCGTTCCAATTCTTTGCGTGTGGCCTTCACCGCCGCATCAAAACGCGCCACTTCCGTCTCGATGTCTTCGGGCCCGATGTCGTATTGTGGAACTTCGGTGCTGCCGCGCGACACCAAGTGCGCATGGCCGATGGCGATGCCTTTGCCCGCTGCCACGCCGTGTAGTACGATACTCATATCATTCGCCTTCGCCGAAGTAATCGTTAATCAAATCGCTCAAGGCTTTCATGGCGGCAGTTTCGTCCGTGCCTTCGGTTTCGATTTCAATCACACTACCTTTGGCGGCGGCGAGCATCATCAACCCCATGATGCTTTTGCCGTTGACGCGGCTGCCGTTTTTGGCAACCCACACTTCGCTTTGAAATCGCGAGGCGGTTCGGGTGAATTTGCTTGACGCGCGCGCGTGTAAGCCCAGTTTGTTGATGATTTCGATTTCTTGCTTGAGCATGGCTTTTCCTGATTGTGTTTATTGTTGATGGAACAGGTTGCCGACGGCCCGCCTCATTTCAGGCCGTCTGAAAACAGCCTGTATTGCGGCGTATCTGGGATTAATGTGATTCAGACAGCCTCTGCCGCTTTTTTGCATATCAAATCATCCGGTTCGGCGGTAATGGCAAAAATCCCGCGAATTGCCGCTTCTTTTACTGTTTCGGTAAAAACGGTCAAATCCTCGGCCTCGGACGCATACTGCACGGCTTTAACCATCATCGGCGCATTCAGGCCGGTGAGAATCGCCGATTTGCCGGTACGCACCATGCGGCGGGCAGCATTACACGGAGTGGCACCAAAAATATCGGTCATAATCAATACGCCGTGACAATTTTCCGGAAATTCCTGAATCATGGAAATCGCGCGGTTGATCACGTCGTTTTGGTCCTCGTCCGGCCGTGCGCCCAAGATATGCACGTTTTCAGGCCTGCCTTGCGGGAAAAAATGATGTGTCAAACCACGGTAGGCTTCGCCGACAGATTCATGCGTGATGATAAGCAAACCAATCATTTTCGTTCCTGAAATAAGGTTTTTTTGTGGTTTTGAAATGGTTGCGGACAAGCGGATAAACAAGGCCGTTTGAACGTTTTTTACCGCAGTTTTACGTCTTCAATGTATTATTTTCAGACGGCATTTATCCTAATCCTGCTTGAGCGCGTAAATTTCGCCCAAATTGCGCCAGCAGCCCGCCGCATCCATACCGTAGCCGAACACGTAACGGTTGGGCATATCCAAACCGACGTAGTCGCCTTTTGTCGGCTTTTCTTTGCCGATTAATTTGTTGGCAAACACCGCCGCACGGCAACTGGCCGCGCCCATTTCCAACAGCTTTTGCTGAATTGCATGCATGGTGTGGCCTTCATCGAGAATATCGTCCAACACCACCACATGACGTCCGCATATTTGCTCGGCATCGGGCATACGTTTCCAATTGAAATTACCGCCCTGCAATTTGTCGCCGTAACGAGAAACGTGTACGTAATCAAAGTCCAGCGGAAAGCGCAACAGCGGCAGCAATTGGCCGGCAAACACCACCGCCCCGCCCATCACGGACAGCAGCAGCGGATATTTGTCGCCCAAATCACGGGTGATGTCGTCGGCTACTTTCTGCAACGCGGCTTGGCATTCTTCTTGGCTGAACAGCAATTCGGCATTGTCAAGCATGGCTTGGGTTTGATGGCGTCTGGTTTTGAAATCCATTTTGTCTGTACCGCTGAAAATCCAAACCCCAATTATAGCAGCACGCTTAAAACGGCGGATAAAAATTGCAGCACGCGATGATTAATCAGGCCGTCTGAAACCTTTCAGACGGCCTTTGCGCTATAATAAATATCCGCTCTTCGTTTTTCAGACGGTCCAATCCGCCATGACGCAGCATTACGACCCTTTCCAGCATCTTGAAAACCTCAATTCTCACGACACGCAAAACTTCGCCGCCCAAGCCCACCGCGAAACCCAAGCGCGTTTTATGGCAGACGAATCCATCCGTACCCTTTCAGACGGCATTCTTGCACAAATGCAGGACACGCGCCAGATTCCTTTTTGCCAAGAACACCGCGCGCGCATGTACCATTTCCACCAAGACGCAGAATATCCGAAAGGCGTGTACCGCGTCTGCACCGCAGCATCCTACCGATCGGGCTATCCCGAATGGGAAATCTTGTTTTCAGTAGCCGATTTTGACGACATCTTGGGCGATGATGTCTATCTCGGCGGCGTGTCGCATTTGGTGGAAGAACCGAATCTGGCCTTGCTGACCTTGAGCCGCACCGGCAGCGACGTGGCCTATACCTTGGAAATGGATCTGGCCTCCGGCACGCTGGCAAATGGCGGTTTTCATTTCCCGGCAGGCAAAAACCACATTTCATGGCGCGATGAAAACAGCGTGTGGGTCTGCCCCGCATGGGATGAACGCCAACTCACCCAATCGGGCTATCCGCGCGAAGTGTGGCTGGTCGAACGCGGCCAAAGTTTTGAAGACGGCACACCGGTTTACCAAATCGAAACCGATGGCATGATGGTCAACGCCTGGCGTTATCTTGATCCGCAAGGCTCGCCGATTGATTTGATTGAAGCCTCGCAAGGGTTTTACACCAAAACCTATTTGCAAGTTTCCGCGCAAGGCGAAACCAAGCCTTTGAATCTGCCGGAAGATTGCGATGTGGTCGGTTATTTGTCCGGCCATTTGATGTTAACCTTGCACAAAGACTGGCGCCGCGCCAACCAAAACTATCCGAGCGGCAGCTTGGTAGCGGTAAAATTAAACAAAGGCCAACTCGGCGCAGCGCAATTGTTGTTTACCCCCAACGACACACAAGCCTTGGAAAGCGTGGAAACGACCAAGCGTTTTGTGGTTGCCAGCACTTTGGAAAACGTACAAGGCCGTCTGAAAGCATGGCGTTTTGTCGATGGCTTATGGCAGGAAATCGAATTACCGCGTCTGCCGATGGGCGCATTGGAAATAACCGATCAGCCATGGGGCAGCGATGTGGTGTATCTGGCCGCCAGCGATTTCATTACGCCGCTGACCCTGTACGCCTTGGATTTGAACGTGATGGAACTCACCGTCATGCGCCGCCAACCGCAACAGTTTGCAGCCGACGGCATTCAGGTGCAGCAATTCCGGACGGCATCGGCAGACGGCACGCAAATTCCCTATTACCATGTCGGCAAAGCCGTTTCAGACGGCCTTATGCAACACACGCCGACTTTGGTATATGTATACGGCGGTTTCGGCGTACCCGAATTGCCGCATTATTTGGGCAGCATCGGCAAGTACTGGCTGGAACAAGGTAATGCTTTTGTATTAGCCAACGTACGAGGTGGTGGCGAATTCGGTCCGCACTGGCACCAAGCCGCTCAAGGTTTGCACAAACACAAAAGCACCGACGATTTGCTCGCCATAGTCGGTGATTTGAACCGCCGCAGGCTGAGTTCACCCCCACACATCGCCCTGCAAGGCGGCAGCAACGGCGGCCTGGTAGTGGCTTCTGCCTTTGTTCGCCAGCCCGAAAGTTTCGGCGCGATGGTGTGCGAAATGCCCTTTACCGACATGCTGCGCTATCCTTTATTGTCAGCCGGGGCCAGTTGGACAGACGAATACGGCAACACACAAAAATACGACATCTGCCGCAATTACTGGCAGCAGCATTCACCCTACCACAATCTTGCAGACGGCTGCCGCTATCCGCCCGCCTTCATCACCACCAGCCTGAGTGACGACCGCGTCCATCCGGCCCATGCGCTTAAGTTTTACGCCAAACTGCGTCAACTCAGCCCGCAATCGTGGCTGTATTGCCCCGATAACGGCGGCCATACCGGCAACGGCACGCAACGGGATTCCGCCAACGAACTGGCCTGTATCCTGACGTTTTTAAACGTTTTTTTGCAAACCAAAGTCTAGGATGCAGCCCCATTTCATCATGCGGCATCTTTCCGGTATAAAACCCGTTTGCTGCGTTGGAAATGCGCACAAAAGGTCCGGCCTTGCCGCGCCGGCTGGTTTGACTAACGCGGCGTGTAAAACCGTCCTCTTTGAGTACCGCCTTGCATACACGCTCTTCTGCTCGAAAATCGGCGATGCAGAGACGCAGACAAAATAAGGACACTTCCTAAAAAAGCCGTCTGAACGGCAAAATACCCGTCCAAATGGCCGGCAAACCTGTACCAAAGCAAAAATTAACTGCCTAACCAGCTGATAACAAACAAAAACAAAATGCTGCTTGTAGGATAAAATCAGCCTATGATAATATGCAGCGTAACAGAACCATTCCCCGAAAATGCAGAAAATGTATTTTTAGATGGAAAACTCTAAACGAATTCGGTAAAATAAACCCGATTTATTTTTTCAAACCCGCCGCAAGGCATATAAGGAACGACTAACATGTCAAATATCGAACAACAAGTTAAAAAAATTGTTGCTGAACAACTGGGCGTGAATGAAGCCGAAGTGAAAAACGAATCATCTTTCCAAGACGATTTGGGTGCAGACTCATTGGACACCGTTGAATTGGTCATGGCTTTGGAAGAAGCTTTCGGTTGCGAAATCCCCGATGAAGAAGCCGAAAAAATCACTACTGTACAATTGGCTATCGACTACATCACTGCCCGCAACAGCTAATCCGTAGCCTCCCAACATAATCGGCCTCTGCTGCGAATTTCGCATACAGGGGCTTTTACCTTATATTCAGACATGCTTGAAATTAGAGAAAAAGAAAAACTCTAATTTTCAGACGGCCCGAAACGCAGCTCTCCTGCCTTGCCGTCCACTATCCCGATCAACGACAGCGAGATTATCATGAGTCAACGAAGAGTAGTCATCACAGGCCTAGGTCAAGTATCACCGGTCGGCAACGACGTCGCCACCGCATGGAGCAACCTGCTCGCAGGCAAAAGCGGCATTGGCATGATTACCCGCTTTGACGCATCGGAAATCAACAGCCAAATTGCCGGCGAAGTGCGCGGTTTCGACATCAGCGAATACATCAGTGCCAAAGAAGCCCGCCGCATGGATGCTTTTATCCACTATGGCTTGGCCGCTGCCCTGCAAGCCATTCAAGATGCCGGTTTGGACGATACCCCTGATTTGGATAAAGACCGCATCGGCGTCAACATCGGCTCAGGCATCGGCGGCATGCCGAGCATTGAAGCCACCGGTATTGCCGTGCAAGAAAGCGGAGCGCGCAAAATCAATCCGTTCTTTATTCCTGGTTCACTGATTAACCTGATTGCCGGTCACGTGACCATTTTAAAAGGCTACCGCGGCCCTTCATTCGGCATGGTTTCAGCCTGTACCACCGGAGCACACTCCATCGGCAATTCCGTCCGTTTGATTAAATACGGTGATGCCGATGTTATGGTGGCTGGCGGGGCAGAAGGCTCCATCAACCTCCTGAGTGTCGGTGGTTTTGCTGCCATGAAAGCCTTATCTACCCGCAACGACAATCCTGCCGCCGCTTGCCGCCCTTGGGACAAAGGCCGCGACGGCTTCATCATTGCCGAAGGTGCTGGCGTGTTGGTATTGGAAGAATTGGAACACGCGAAAAAACGCGGTGCGAAAATCTATGCCGAAATCATCGGCTTCGGCATGAGCTCCGATGCCTACCACATTACCTCACCGAGCGAAGAAGGCCCTGCGCTGGCAGTGACCCGCGCGCTGAAAGATGCCGGTTTGAATACAATTGATGTGGATTATATCAACGCACATGGCACGTCTACCCCACTGGGTGATGCCAACGAAACCAACGCCCTAAAACGGGCTTTGGGCGATCATGCCAAAAATGTGGTGGTTAACTCGACCAAATCGATGACTGGCCACTTGTTGGGCGCAGCCGGCGGCGTAGAAGCCGTGTACAGCATTATGGCCATTCACGACCAAAAATCGCCGCCAACCATCAACTTAGAAGAACAAGATATTGAAGCAGGCTGCGATTTGGACTATTGTGCCAACGAAGCCCGCGACATGAACATCAAGATCGCTATTTCCAACTCTTTCGGTTTCGGCGGCACCAACGGTACGCTGGTATTCAAAAAGTTTGAAGGTTGATTGGTTTCATTAAACTAAGGCCGTCTGAAATGTTTCAGGCGGCCTTTTTAAATTTGTAAACCTGAGCCAGATACACATTGGTTAAAATTTTAATTAAGGTTATAGAAAAAGCCGGGACTTTGGCAAAATTGAACACATCTCAGACCGCCATAATCGGACATTATTTTTCCGGGTTAACCTTAGTTTTACAAAAGTCTTAACCTGCGAATATTTTGCGCTTTGCTCAATCCGCCTTATTACGCCGAACCTGACATTCACCCCACGCCAAAAGGTCTTTCAGATCGAACAATTCCTCACCCATACCGTCGGTAAAAACACGCCAGCCCGGCAAATATTTATCTTGCAACAGCGAGACCACGGCGATCCCTTGTCCAATGGCTTGTGCATATTCATCAATCAGGCCGCTGTTTTCACTTTCCGCGTGGCCGAATTTATTAAACACCAAAATATCAAGCGGCGTTTGCAAGGCCTCCCGAATCACTTCCGAAGATGCCGCCAGGCCATGTGGATCAAGCAAACAGCCATTGATGGTACAACCCTCTTCATACATAATGGTATAAACGCGGCTGTCGGTTAAGGACTGAACCCTGTCACGCAGTTTATTGCCGGCCTCATCCAAAAGATTGAGTAAACCTGCCACTTTTAATCCTTGCTGCTGCCAGCATTTTACCGCCTGCCACAGCGCCTGCAATTCGCTTGCCCCCTCACCCTGATAAATCAACACGGCAATCGGTTTCATGCTTTTCTCTCCGTTCATTGATGCACAAAATCCTATGCCAACTTGGATTGGCTGGCAAATTTTTATCAAGTCTGTCCGAATGCAAAAACAGGTTTTAACAAAAAAAATAAAAAATAAAAAAAGATGAAGGATGTCAGTTATCCGGCATCCTTTCAGACGGCCATTCAGCTTAAATCACTTCCAAAGTGAAATAATGGCGCAATTTCTGATATACGTTATCTGTGACGTTGATGCAGCCGTTAGTCATGATGCGGTCGGCCGCCACAGGCGATGCAATCCGTTCCATGCGGCGTTCGGAAGGTTTGCCCAACCAAACGCGGTGTAGGGCAAACAAAAAATCCCGTTCTTCCTTAAAACCAATCACCTCGCCACCATAGCCTGATTTTTTCGTAGCCATGATGGTTAACGGGAAAATGCCTTTCGGCGTGGTTTTACCGATAAGTACAGGATGGCATTGCTTGTCATCAGCAAAGCACAATTCGGCTTTAGTGGTATCGACGATGACTTTCTTACGCTTCATGTACTCACTGACGGTATCGGCACCGGCAAACGTATTCAAGCCTAACAACAAGGCCGTACATAACCAAACTTTTTTCAACTTAATTCCATTCTTGACAGATGCGTTGCGGTGTGGTCGCCACGTCGTGGATAATCACTTGCGGCTCCGCTTTAAGGGCAGGCGGCAGATAAGCGGCACCTTCAGGGAATACCAGCTTCCAGTGGAAGCTACGCGCAAATTTGTTTTTATCATAAATTACTTTGTATTGACAAGCCGTATGCCTTCCACGCCCGAAGTGTTGTCAGGGGCAACGCCTGCGCCCAAGGTGTAGAATCAGCAAAGCAACCATTTACCGTATCCTTACGGCGGCACGATGGCAACTGCCGACACCGCAAAACAGTACCGGCAACCGTTTCAAACAAGCCAAGTATGACATGAAACGTTTGGCTAAAGTTGGGAAGCCCATCGAAGAAACACTCAAAAAACAGGCAAAAACCTTATCCGGGTGAAACGGCGCACTCCGACACCAAACGGCTGCCTTGATTGCAGAATCAAAAAGCTACCGCCCCAAGAGATTGCCTGTTTGTTGCCATTGATGATTTTTCGAGAGGGCGGTATGCCGCGCCATTTTGCCTGGCCGTACCGCTGCCGGTGCTGTAAAAGGTTCTTTTGCGCGATGTAATCGATTGCTGCCCTTATACCATCAGATCACGGCATGGAAATATCGGGGCAGTACGGCACATCCGTTTCCGGCTGCCTGTGTGCAAAACAATAGTCGGTCGAAAGTTTCCCCGTATTGCCCGACGACCACAAACGGCCAAGCAGAGCGGGTTATCCGCAACTTAATGAAAATGGGGCAGGATAAGTTTGCGTTTAAGGATTCGGAACACCGGCAAAAGGCGTTATGCCGTTTTGTGAATTTTTATCATCCGGTTAAGCCGCATAAGGATTTGAAAGGCGATACGCCTTTTGAGGTTTTACAGACTTATTTTTCTCAATCTGTTGTGTAAACAACGCGGTTGTCTCTTACATTTAATTCAATAACTTCCTAAAAAGCCAATCTCACTACTTTGATGTTTGAATATGTTTTATTACATATGGGGCTTAGGAAAAAAATCACCCAAAAACGTGATAAGTTCCTGATATAAAATTAAAAAATAAATATCAAAAGTTCAACAAAATTTCAGAGCAAAAATTCAGCGCAATAATCCGCTGTTCCGCGCTTGAGTTAACCGCTTCCGATACCGCCAAAATAACCGCTATCAGTGTCCGCAGCATCCATCCTGTCTACTTTTGAAAATCAGACTCAGGATTACATCCTGATGCGAACCCAATTCACCCTTGTCCGGCATTGTCGGGAGAGACGTCTTCAGACTAGGCGTTTCCACCGATTAATGGAAATAAATCAATATCTTTGGGTTTCTTCAAGCAGACAGTCAACTGCGGTTCGAAACCCGCTGATGGATAAGATTTCTTTTTTTGTTGAAGAAGTGACAATCTGCCAATCTTGACTGCAGTTTAATGTTGAATCAATATATGCGCTTTCCCAATCCTCATATTCATTTAATAAAAAAATAACGGCTGTCTTCAATTTTGCAATTACTCCTTTCCGTTACCGTATCCGCTTTTGCAGCAGCTACTAACGAAGATACTTCGAAATAATTCGAAATAATCTGATTTAATATTTTTGCTTCCTAGGGCGTCCTGCCAATTCCTTATCATAAGGGCAGCCGTCACACATGCCAAGGCAACTATGCCTTCGTCGTGAGGCTTCAAGCGGTCGTAGCAGGTAGCGGCAGCACGAAAATGCTTCAAATTTTCAAAGGCATTCCCAACCCAATGCCTCATTTATACAAGTACCCATCCATAAGTACCCATCCATGGATACATTCAACCGTGC
>NZ_PXYY01000045.1 GCF_003013245.1 Neisseria iguanae | reverse complement strand
GTTACCAATACCGGTGGCCGGCGTGGTTCTGGTTGATATGGGCTGTGAAAAACACTTCCGTGTCCGTCACGCAGATAACGGGTTTGCCGGAGGGGTTCGGCATATCAGCGGAATGGGGTCATTTTGGACTTATGCAAAAAAAACAGGCCGGTTGAATTTAACGGCGTATCCGGACGGACGTTTTATTGGCACCTGGAAGAAACGGGATTCCACTTTAATCACAGACATGATGACCTGTATGCAATTTTATTGGAAATGTTACGGAATATGCCGTTGGATTAGATTTGCTTCCTAGGCTCCAATATAAGGCCGAAGCCGTCTGAAAATAATGCTTTCAAACGACCTTAAGGTTGTTATCAACGTGAAGCATCAAAGCCGCTGTCTTCAATTGCTTTAATTAAGGCAGCGACATTGGTTTTGGCCGCATCAAATTCAATCACAGCATTTTTGTTTTCCAAGCTCACTTCGGCTTTGGCAACACCGTCGGTATTTTCCAAAATACGGATAACACTTTTTACGCAGCTGCCGCAGGTCATGCCTTCTACGTTTAAGGTAATGCTTTCCATGATTTTCCTTTCTTTCACCCATTAGATGTCAGATGACAGTAAATATAAACCTTACCATAGGGGCTGGGTCAAGTATTTTTTCAGACGCTCCGGGATCTTTGTAAAATCCCTGTCTTTGGTGCATTTTTGGGTTATGCGTTGCTCGAAAGCTTACCTATCTTTGTAATATGTCTGCGTTTTCTGTGCTCTAACTTCGAACTACGCTCAAATCTGTTTTTTTGCAAAGGTCCAGGACTATGTTCCTAAAGGCCGTCTGAAACATTTGAAATCAAATGAAATGTGTTGATTGTTATCGTTTTAATTATTGCATGAACAGAGTAGAATACGCGCCTGATTTTGATAGGGAAGAGTAAGGTTATGTCGGCGGCAAAAGAGAAGAGGCAATGGCTGAGCGTGTTGGCTTTGGCGGTGGGGGCGTTTATTTTCAATACCACCGAATTTATGCCGATTGCGCTGTTGAGTGACATCGGCCAAACCTTCGGCATGGCTTCGACTGAAGCCGGTATGATGCTGACCGTGTATGCGTGGATTGTGGCTTTGCTGTCACTGCCTTTAATGCTGGTAACCAAAAATTTTGAACGCCGCAAACTGCTGCTGATTTTGTTTGCCTTGTTTGTGGCCGGGCATGTGTTGTCGTTTTTTGCATGGAATTTCGGTGTGTTGTTGGCCGGCCGGATTTGCATTGCCTTAACGCATGCAGTGTTTTGGTCGGTCACGGCTTCCTTGTCCGTTAGGGTTGCGCCGCAAGGAAAAAGCACGCAGGCGTTGGGTTTGCTGAGTACCGGTACGGTGATGGCGATGGTGATGGTGATGGTGATGGTGATGGTGATGGTGATGGTGATGGTGATGGTGATGGTGATGGTGATGGTGATGGTGATGGTGATGGTGATGGTGATGGTGATGGTGATGGTGATGGTGATGGGTATTCCGTTGGGAAGGGTGATTGGTCAGTTTTATTCGTGGCAAATCAGTTTCTTGTTGATTGGCGTTTGCGCCGCGGCGGTGATGGTGGTGTTGGCGAAAACCCTGCCTTTGCTGCCGAGTGTGAATTCCGGTTCGTTAAGCAGCCTGCCGTTGCTGGTGAAACGCAAAAACCTGATGTTGCTTTATGGTTTTACCATTCTGATCGTGACTGCGCATTTTACAGCATATAGCTACATCGAGCCGTTTATACTGCAAATCGGCGGCTTCAAGCCGGAGCAGGTTACGATTGTACTGGGTTTGTATGGAGCGGCCGGTTTTGTCGCTTCGTTTGTATTCGGCAAATGGTTTGCCAAGTTTCCGCGCCAATTCTTTATCGGCGCAGCTGCCCTGGTGGTGTTGGTGACGGCGTTACTGTGGCCGTTTGCTGGTTCGGCATGGGTAATTTATCCGCTGTGTTTTGTGTGGGGCATTGCCATCAGCGTGGTCAGCTTGTCGATGATTGCCAAGGTATTGAATTTTGCTTCCGATGCGACCGATGTCGCTACGTCGATTTATTCGGGTTTGTATAATGTTGGCATCGGCGGTGGCGCACTGCTTGGGCATTATGTCACCGTTTGGCTGGGCCTAGGCAGCATTGGTTTTATCGGAGCAGGCACGGCATTGCTGGCAGTGGTATTGGCTTATGTATTGATTAAACGCGATGATTTTATGAATAAATTAGTTTGAAGATAAAACAAACAAAGGCCGTCTGAAAAATTGTTTTCAGACGGCCTTTAGTAATTTGCCAGCTTATTCGGCTTTCAAACCGACAATACACTGACGGCCACGGGCTTCAAAGGCAGCGGCGCCACCGAGCAGCTCCAGCTGTTCCTGTGCGCTGATTTTGCTGAACGATTGGATTTGCTTTTCGCTGAGTTTTTCCAAAGGTTCGTCCCATATGCACACGCAGTAATCACCAATCACTTGTCCGCCTTTGCCTTCCAAGCCGTGGGCTTTTAAATCGGCCTGCCATTTGTCGGCAAACGGAATGTTTTTCACACACGATTCGATAATCGCCTGTTTGGCTTTGGGTTTGGATAAAGCGCATTGTGATAAAAAGAAAAAGCCCAGCAGCAAAGCCATGATAATCCATGCCCAAATGCGGATGGTGCGGATTTTGGCCTTGGCTTTTTTGGTTTTCGCCGCTTGTTCTTCAGGGGTTAACGGTTGCTCAGCCATGCAGATTTTCCATGCGGATCATGGTAATCGGCGTTTCCACGCAATCCAATTGTTCAATGGCGGTGGTGGCGGCTTTGATGTTTTTCTCAATCGTAGTGTGGCTCAGAATCACGATTTCAGCGGTGGTTTTGTTGATGACGCCTTTTTGAATCAAGGCTTCGATGGATACGCCTTGTCCGGCCAGCAGGCCCGTGATTTTACCCAACGTGCCCGGTTTGTCTTTGGCCTGAACGCGCAGGTAGTAGCTGCTGGTGATTTCGTCCATCGGCAGAATGGTCTGCGCTTTTACCCTTCCGGGTTGGAAGGCCAAATGCGGTACGCGGTTGGCCGCATCCGCGCCTAACATGCGGCAGATGTCGATGATGTCGGCCACGACGGCACTGGCCGTGGGTAATGCCCCTGCACCTGCGCCGTAATAGAGTGTCTCACCCACCATATCGGCATTGACGCGCACGGCATTCATCACGCCGTTGACATTTGCCAGCAGGCGGCTTTCCGGAATCAGGGTCGGATGCACGCGCAATTCGATACCTTTGTCGGTTTTGCGGGTGATGCCCAATAATTTGATGCGGTAGCCCAGCTCTTCCGCGTATTTGATGTCACGGCTGTCAAGTGTGCTGATGCCTTCCAGATAGCAGCTGCCGAAATCGACGGGTGTGCCGAAAGCCAATGCGCTCATGATGGTGATTTTATGGCCGGCATCGTGGCCTTCGATGTCGAAAGTCGGGTCGGCTTCGGCATAGCCCAAGGCCTGCGCTTCTTTCAAAACATCGGCAAACGCGCTGCCTTTTTCGCGCATTTCGCTCAAGATGAAGTTGCTGGTGCCGTTGATGATACCGGCAATGGATTTGATGTTGTTGGCAGCCAAACCTTCGCGCAGGGCTTTGATAATCGGAATACCGCCGGCTACCGCCGCTTCAAATTGCACCATCACGTTTTTCGACTCGGCCAATGGGAAAATTTCGTTGCCGTGTTCGGCCAGCAGTTTTTTATTGGCGGTGACAACGTGTTTGCCGTTTTCAAGGGCTTTTAAGACTGCATCTTTAGCAATGCCGGTACCGCCGAACAATTCGACCACTACATCCACGTCATCGCGTTGTACCAACTCAAAAGGATCTTGTACAAAAGCCGCATTCGGCGCAATTTCGGCTGCTTTTCCGGCACTTTTGTCGCACACGGCAGCGAGCCGCACGTCACGACCCAGACGGCGGCTGATTTCTGCGGCATTTTCCTGCAAAACGGTTGCGGTGCCGCAGCCTACTGTACCTAAACCTAAAAGACCGATATTTACTGGCTTCATTGTGTCTCCTTGTTGAGCCGAAATTTTTAATAGCGTAAACTGTCGCACACGGAATGCAGCCTCAAATCTAAACAGGCGCGGTGCAGATGTAAATTTGTTAATGCTACCCGAAATTGCCTGTTTTTGCACCTTTTTTAAAGAATCTCCGTTTCGGAATAAAATTATGTCATGATTGATTTTTAACAATGAATCATGCCGTCTGAAAGCAAATTTAAACCGGTTGCACGAAGTAACAGCAAAAACCTCTTCAAAAATGACTAAAAAACAAGGATAACAATATTATGCTGATTGAAGAAAACACCGCCCAAACGGCTGCCGCCATCACTGCATACCGCCGCGGTGTGATTGAAGCAGGTGGGCAGATGTGGCATCAACCGATTGTTTTAAGATCAGATGTAATTACGTTGATGACAGATAAAAGGCCGCCTGAGTCACAAATCAGCGATTTTTTTCAGACGGCGTCATAAGACGAAGCTTTGCCTGAAGTGATTATTGCCGGCACCGGAGTAAAACAAGAATTTATCCATCCGAAAATCATCGCCGAAGCCCCATCACGCGGTATCGGCTTAGAATGCATGAGCACTGCTTCGGCTTGCCGTACGCTGGTATTATTGCAAGGTGAAGGCCGCAGCGTGTGGGCATGGCTGTGGCCGTAAGTGATAAAATCAAACAACAGGCCGTCTGAAAGCAAGAACCTATTGCTTTCAGACGGCCTGTTTCCTTTAACATCATAATACGATTAATAATGAATCACGCTGCGAATCGATTTTCCTTCGCGTATTGAATCAAAGGCGGTGTTGATGTCTTCCAAAGGCATGGTGTGGGTGATGAAATCGCTCAAAGCAAATTCGCCGCGGATGTATTGGCCGATGATGCCCGGCAATTCGCTACGGCCTTTTACACCGCCAAATACCGGGCCGCGCCATACGCGGCCGGTTACCAATTGGAACGGACGGGTTGAGGTTTCCGCACCGGCAGGTGCCACACCGATGATGCTCCCGTCCCAGCCTTTGTGGCAGCATTCCAAAGCCGCGCGTATCACTTCGACATTGCCGATACATTTAAAGGAGTAATCTACACCGCCGCCGGTCATCTCGATAATCACCCCTTGAATCGGGTGGTCGAAATCTTTCGGGCTCACGAAATCGGTGGCACCGAGTTTCTTCGCCAGTGCAAATTTAGACGGATTGGTGTCGATACCGATAATACGGCCTGCGTCACTCATGCGTACGCCAATCACCGCTGCCAAACCGATGCCGCCCAAGCCGAAAACAGCCACGGTATCGCCGCGTTTGACTTTGGCTGTGTTCATGACCGCACCCATGCCGGTGGTGGCGCCGCAACCGAGCAGACAAACTTCTTTCAAATCGGCTTCCGGTTGGATTTCGGCTAAGGAAACTTCGGTAACATCTGCTGGCAGGCTTTAGTTAGGTTGGCAAAAACCGCTTTTAAACGGCTTTGTGCCGTTACTTTTAGCAGCATGGAATAAAAAGCACGGCTGTATCGGAATGTACGGCGCAGCGTTCCGCAACGCTGTTCCACGACATAACGCATTTTTGACAACGGATTATTTCTTTCCTGATTCCACTTCGGTTAACGGGCGACGGTGTATTCAGAGAATGTTGATGTGCCCATGCAGTGATAAATCGGCCGGCTGTCTTTGAAAAAGCACACCGTACCATCCGGTATCAAACCTTTGCCCTGCGTGGTGCGGACAGCAGGACACAGATTGGTTTTGCCGGAGGTACAGAATTTGCATTTGCCGCATTCGGCGGTGTAAAGCGGAATCACATGGTCGCCGACGGCAAAATCGGTGACGCCTTCGCCGACCGCTTCGACAATGCCGGCACCTTCATGTCCCAAGACGCATGGGAATACGCCTTTGGAATCTTGTCCGCTTAAAGTATAAGCATCCGTGTGGCAAACGCCGGTCGCCACAATGCGCACCAACACTTCGTCTTTTTACGGCGGCATTAAATCCAATTCTTCGATTTTTAAAGGTTCGTTAGGCTTTCAGTCAATGGCGGCGCGGGTTTTGATGAAAATTTCATGATTGGCCCTTTCTGTTGTGGTGATCCCGAACATTGTAACCGATATAGCCGCATACCATGTTTTCAGACGGCTGTTCGAGAGAAATTCCGCTATAATGTACGTTTTGAACAAGATATTTGTATCATGAAACACATCCACATTATCGGAATCGGCGGCACTTTTATGGGCGGCGTGGCAGCCATCGCCAAAGAGGCGGGATTTCAAGTCAGCGGCTGTGATGCCAGGATGTACCCGCCGATGAGCACCCAATTGGAAGACTTGGGCATTGCCGTTCATGAAGGCTTTGATGCCGCGCAGCTGGATGAATTTCAAGCTGATGTGTATATCATTGGCAACGTTGCCAAGCGCGGCACGGATGTCATCGAAGCCGTGTTGAATCGCGGCCTGCCGTATATTTCCGGCCCGCAATGGCTGGCGGAAAACGTGTTGCACCACCATTGGGTGTTGGCCGTGGCCGGTACGCACGGCAAAACCACCACCGCTTCCATGCTGGCTTGGGTGTTGGAATATGCAGGTTTGGCACCGGGTTTCCTGATTGGCGGCGTACCGCGAAATTTCAGTGCTTCGGCACGTTTGCCGCAAACGCCGCGCCAAGATTCGGACGGCAGGCCGCTGTTTTTCGTGATTGAAGCCGATGAATACGACACCGCGTTTTTTGACAAACGCAGCAAATTCGTCCATTACCGTCCGCGCACCGCGATTTTGAACAATATCGAATTTGACCACGCCGATATTTTTGCCGATTTGGGCGCGATTCAAACCCAGTTTCATCATCTTGTGCGCACCGTGCCTTCAGACGGCCTGATTGTCGCCAACGGCCGTGAAAAAAGCATTCGTGAAACTTTAAACAAAGGCTGCTGGACGGCGGTCGAATCCTTCGGTAACCAAGCCGGTTGGCAAGTCGGCAGGGTGGACGAACAAGGTAGCTTTGACGTGTTTTTCAAAGAGGAAAGAGTCGGCCGCGTGATCTGGACATTATCGGGCGAACACAACCGCATGAACGCATTGGCCGTGATTGCTGCCGCACGTCATGCCGGCGTCGATGTTCAGACGGCTTGCGAAGCTTTGGGACAATTCAAAAATGTGAAGCGCCGCATGGAAATCAAAGGTACGGTTAACGGCATTACCGTTTACGACGACTTTGCCCACCACCCGACCGCAATTGCCGCCACCGTGGCCGGTTTGCGCCAAAAAGTTGGCCGTGCACGCATATTGGCTGTATTGGAGCCGCGTTCCAACACCATGAAACTCGGCACCATGAAAGCCGTGCTGCCCGAAAGTCTGCGCGAAGCTGACCAAGTATTCTGTTATGCCGGCGGTGTCGATTGGGACGTAGCTGAAGCGTTCGCGCCATTGGGCGGCAAACTGTACGTCGGCCAAGATTTCGATGCCTTTGTCGCCGAAATTGTGCGGCAGGCGCAAAGCGGCGATCAGGTCTTGGTGATGAGCAACGGCAGTTTTGGCGGAATTCATGATAAATTACTGGCAGCGTTGGAATAAGAGCTGTTGGAAGAGGCGGGATTGTTGGCACTTTTTATGCGGAACAGCTGTTGTTTTCTGCCGAAGCGATTGTTTGGGGATTTTTTAGTATTATCAGGAACTGTCCGGCTTTGCCATCTTTTCGGCATTCCTGGCAACATGCAGCAATCCCCAAACGGGTCTTCAAGGTAAAAGCAAAAAATGCAAACCACGCCGGCATTTCCTACAGCTTATGCTGTACAACCGTTACAGACCCGAATGCCGGCAGCATCACCGCCGGTAACGCAGTTGTCAACCGCAACGGCGTAACGATTACCGCACCAACCGCAGCCAATCCGCAAAATACTGTGTATATCAGTCCGATTGGTCTGAATAACGGCGGCGACTTCCCAACCCGTGTCGGCGGCTATGTGGGCATAGGTGCAGGTTCGTTGACCTATGGTAATGTCATCAAGGCCGTCTGAAAAGTGTGATGCTTTTCAGACGGCCTGTTTTATTCATGCATATGCATCAAACGAATCAAAAAATATGCCATCATACATTGATGGCGATATATAGTTGATTCAAATTGAATCAAGACAAGGCGGCGTGCTGCAGACAGTACGCTTAGTACGGCAAGGCACGGAAACACAGTATTGGTTTAATTTGAATCGAGTATAATTTATGACAGGATTCCAATCATGATGATGGCGGTTTAAAATCGGAAGCAGAAATGAAAATTTACAATGCGGAACAAATGCGTGCAGCCGAGCAAGCGGCGGCGGATAAAGGAACATCATTTGAACAATTGATGGAAAATGCAGGGCAGGCTGCGGCAGCGGACATTTTGCGGCGTTGCATCAATCCGCAAAACGCATTGGTGGTATGCGGTAAAGGTAATAATGGCGGCGACGCCTTGGTGATTGCCCGGGTATTGCAACAGCACGGCTGGCAGGTGGATATTGCTTTGGTGTGCGGCAACCATTTATCAGGCTTGGCAGAACTCAACCGGAAACGCTTGAACGGTTTATCCCACATCACTTTTCTTGACGGCGGAGATTTATTGGATCGTCTGAAAAAAGAAAACGTTTACGGTGTGGTGATTGACGGCATATTTGGTACGGGTTTCGGTGGAAAATTACCGGGAAATATCGTTACACTCTGCCAAGCCTTGAATGATTCAGACAGCCTGAAAATTGCTCTGGACATACCCACAGGTTTGAACGGCGACACGGCAGAATGTGACGAACATGCTTTTCGCGCCGACACTACTTATGCTTTTGGCGCGTGCAAACCGGCACACATGGGTGAATCAGCAGACGCAGTCTGCGGCGAAGTGGTGTGTTTGGATATTGGGATAGACTGAAAGTATCAAGCCGCCTGAAAACGTTTCAGACGGCCTTAAGCAACCGGGCCGGCCAAATTCTCAAGGCTGTCGATACAAAAGAGCCGGAAAACATGTCACGCCATGGCATCAAAGACCGCACGCCAGCGCTGTGCCTTGCCTGCCTAAACCGAACCCTTCCTAATTGAAAAGCCGGAAAACGTGGTCAGGCTGCCGGGAAAACCGGTCATCAAGTGCAGCTTCTATATTGCGGCTGGCGAACCGGTTCGGCACATATCCCGATGAGCAATACGCCTATCCGGCCGGCAGCCAAAGGGTCGAACGAAAATGATGTGGCAATATAGGTAAAATAAAGTCCCAAAAACCGGCGGATGCCGACACTGCACCGATGGCCGTAAGCAAAAGAAAAACGGGGGATATTTTTCCCTGAAGGCCGTCTGAAAATTACCAGATTTGGTTGGTAGGTTTTAAATAGCGGTTGTCGTCAAAGGTATTGAGCCACTGCGGCCGTAAAGCGACAAAAATCGCGGTAGTAATGCCGCTTAAAAAAGCTTCTGCCCAAGCAATCAGGATAAAAACAGGCAGGGCGGTCGACCACAACACTTCGCTCGGGAAAGCAGCGGCCCAATCCAAGACCGAAACCAACACCAAACCGGTAAACAAAATGCCGGCAGCCGAGCCGATGAATCCGTTGATGAAAATAAAAACAAACAGATTGGCAGGCAATAAATTAACCAAACGGCGAAACAGTAAATTCACTGCGACGGGCGGCAGCAGCAAAGCCAGCGCATTGATCGGGTACGCCTGCCAACCGCCGCCAAACAGCCAAATATAAGGGAAAAGCAGCAATGCACCCAACCAAAAGGCTGCTGAGGCGCCAATCATGAGCGCGACCAGATTTACCGCCAGCAAATGATAACTCATACCGGCAAGCTGGCCGTCGTCGGGCGTGGCATTCAAAAGCCATGCCGTGGTCAGAATCAAGATGGCCAAAGCCACGGCAGAGCAGTGCGCGGCAAATACTTTGAAGGCAGGTTTGGCGCACATGGCGAGCAGGACGGCCAAGAGCAGCCATGCCGTAATGGAAGCGGCAGAAGAAAACCACCCGGCTTGAAAAATCATAAGGAATACAGGCCCAATATTCAGACGGCCGTATTATACGCTGAATCGTTAAAATATTGTGCCAATAGTGGTTTGCTTATTCTTTTTAATACAGAAACACGATAAAATAAGCGCCTTCGCAGTTGAATCGGATATGAAGGTTTCGTATGTTGTGGACAGTGTTGGTTTTTCTTCTGTTATGCGCCATAGGCGGTTTGTTGTGGTTCCATTACCGGCAAGATCAACAGTGGCGTCAGGAGCTCGGGTGCATGGAAAACGGCGAGGGTAGGGTGTTGGACGAATGGGCGCAATACGCCCAAAACCCGGAAGAAGCGCAAATCGCGCATACATTCGGCCGCCAAGCCAAGGCCGCTTGCGGTAAAACCGTCGCCCGTTTGCGTTTGCTCGCTGCGCAGCACCATGCACCGGAACCAACGGATAATGAAGCGCAAGAATTGGAGTATGTGAATGATTCTTCAGCATTTTCCGAGCAATATTATCATGAAGCCGAATTAGAACATGCCGCTGGAGAAGACGGAGTTCAACGCGAATTTCATCAGCATACCCATCAACAAGCCAACCAAGCCGGACAGCCGCTGGCCGAAGCGCAAGAGTTCATCCGTCCGGCGCGCCCGTCCAAACGTTTGTCTGACGTGCCCGATCCGGTCATTGTCCCGTTTGAAGAAACAGAAATTCCCGAGTATGTGCCGCGTAAAGTGCAGGGTGCAGTCTTTGAAGAAATTACTCTGGAAGATGCCACACGCTCCTTGGGTGAAGCCGTGTTCCAGGAAATGACCGAACAAAAAAGTGCCAAAACACAGATTTTCCCTGGGCAGCCATCCGTTCAGACGGCCTCATACCAACCTTCTCGCCGCCCGCGGCAAGACTTGGAAGTGATTGATTCGAATGACCCTGCTTTGCGTCGGACGCGTGAACGCGTGTTGGCGAAAGTGGAGGAAATCCACATCAGCCCGGCTCAAAAGCCGCGCATTGAATCTGCACAAAATGCCTTGCGCACGGTGGAGCAGGAAACCATTCCCATCAAAGACATTCCGAGCCGATGGGATGAAATCGATGTAGAAAAAATCCACTCGAATCTGGCGCACCAAACCGCCGCCTGCCGCCGCTTGGCCGCTGCAGTGGCACCGATTCGAGATTATCAGCCGGCCATCATTCAAGACGATGAAATCTTGGCGAATCTGTCTCAAAGAAGATCGCCGTCCAATCGCCGCGTACAGCCGATCCGTCGCATTGATACCAGCACGCGCGAAAGCGTGATTCCCGATTCCGTGGTAGTTGAGAAAAGCAGCGCAGTGGTGCAACCTGCCAAACCGGCACCGAAAACGTCGTGCTTTCAAAGCAATGAAGCCTTTATCGCCCGTCCGCCTGCGCCCAATGCCACTGTGGTCGAGCCGCCTGCCGTGCCGAAAGTCGATCCGTTGCCGGTGAAGATTTCCGAGCCGCCAAGCTTCAAAGAGCCGCCTTCATTGACGCTGCCCGAAGTATCGGTGAACGCGCATGTGAGCAACCGTCCCCTACGTTCATTGCAAGATTTTTTAATCAGCGAAACAGAAGACATCATCACCGAGCTGGGCCCTTCTATTCAGACAGCCTTGGATGAAGCGACAGTATCCGTGTTCGAACGGCGTGTGTATCGGACTGAAAGCGGGCTAATGCCGTTTGAAAATCCGTACGATGAAGCAGCGGATTCATACGAATATACGGCGGTACAAAATGAAATAAATGATACCCCCCCCTTGCCGCAGTCTGAATCTGCCGACGCCAATGACATGCCTGTGGCGCCTGTATCCGCCGCAACGAATCATTCAATCAGCCAAACAGTGCGTGCGGTTCACCAACAAACGGCTATGCCGTCTGATGCACGTTTGCCGAGCGTGGATTTGCTGTTGCCGCCGCAATTTGACCCAACTGCAACCCAAACCGAAGAAACCTTGATTGAAAACGGCATTGTGATCGAAGACAAACTGGCCGAGTTTAGAGTGAAGGTCAAGGTGGTTGATTCTTATTCAGGGCCTGTGATTACACGTTACGAAATCGAGCCGGATGTAGGGGTACGCGGCAATGCCGTGTTGAACTTAGAAAAAGATCTGGCACGCTCTTTGGGTGTGGCTTCTATCCGAGTGGTCGAAACCATTCCGGGCAAAACCTGCATGGGCTTGGAATTGCCGAATCCGCGCCGCCAAATGATCCGTCTGAGCGAGATTTTCAATTCCCCAGTGTTTACCGAGTCGAAATCCAAATTGACTTTGGCTTTGGGTCATGACATTACTGGCGAACCGGTAGTAACTGATTTGGCCAAAGCACCGCATTTGCTGGTAGCCGGTACGACCGGTTCGGGTAAATCGGTAGGTGTGAATGCGATGATACTTTCCATGCTTTTTAAAGCATCACCGGAAGACGTGCGCATGATTATGATTGATCCGAAAATGCTGGAATTGAGCATTTACGAAGGTATTCCGCATCTGCTCGCGCCGGTAGTGACCGACATGAAATTGGCTGCCAACGCGCTGAATTGGTGTGTCAACGAAATGGAAAAACGCTACCGTCTGATGAGCCATGCCGGTGTGCGTAATTTGACCGGTTTCAACCAAAAAATTGCCGAGGCCGCCGCGCGTGGCGAAAAAATCGCCAACCCGTTTACACTCACGCCGGACAATCCGGAATATTTGGAAAAGATGCCGTTTATCGTGGTGGTGGTGGATGAGTTTGCAGACCTGATGATGACTGCGGGTAAGAAAATCGAAGAATTGATTGCCCGCTTGGCACAAAAAGCCCGCGCTGCCGGCATTCATTTGATTTTGGCCACCCAACGCCCGAGCGTGGATGTAATTACCGGCCTAATCAAAGCCAATATCCCGACCCGCATCGCGTTTCAGGTTTCCAGCAAAATCGACAGCCGCACCATCCTCGACCAAATGGGCGCGGAAAATCTTCTGGGTCAGGGCGATATGCTGTTTTTGCCGCCGGGCACCAGCTATCCGCAACGTGTTCATGGCGCGTTTGCTTCCGACGATGAAGTACACCGCGTGGTCGAATACTTGAAGCAATCCGGCGAACCAGATTATATTGAAGAGATTTTGAGCGGCGGCAGCGACGAGTTGCCGGGTATGGGCAGCCGCAGCGACAGCGACCAAGACCCGATGTATGATGAAGCTGTTGCCTATGTGGTGAAAACGCGCAAAGCCAGCATTTCCAGCGTACAACGCCAATTGCGTATCGGCTATAACCGCGCGGCACGTTTGGTCGAGCAAATGGAAGCCGACGGTATTGTGTCGCCGGCTGAATCCAACGGCAACCGCACAGTGTTGGCACCGAGCAGCAGTCATTTGGATTGAGATTTAAATAAATCCGGAGCCGCCCGCAAATATGTGAGTAAAATATTTGCGGGCGGTCTGGAATCTTAATCACATCCAACCCGTCTGAATCCGTCATTATCAGGGCAGGTCCCTATAATGGCTGGTACCGTTTCGTGGTTTCAGTCTGAGTTTTGCAATGGTATCAGCTTTTGTCCGGACAAATTTTTTTCAAGAACATATTCTAAATTCCAGGATGTGTCCTCATTTTGTCTGCATCGCAGATTTTCGAGCAGAAAAGTGCTTATGCGGGGCGATACTCAAAGAGGGCAGTTTTACACGCCGCGCCGGTAAAACCGGCCGGCGCGGCAAGGTCGGCGTACCTTGCGCGCATTTTCAGTACGACAGACGGTTTTTTATGCCGGAAAGATGCCGCATGATGAAATGAGGAGACGCCCTAAAAAGTCGGATCATATAAGCAAGATGCCGTCTGAAAAATGGATCAGACGGCATTTTAATTAAAGAGCAAACCTTACTGTACACCATTTTGCTTGGCTTCCAAGCGTTCCCATAGTTCCAGTTTGTCTAAAAGCAGCATTTCGATTTCTTCCGCACGTGCTTGCAATGTACCGGCTTTTTCATAATCTTTGAAAATTTCCGGATCGGAAAGCTGCGTGTTCAATTCGGCTTGTTCGGCTTCCAGTGCGGCGATTTCATCAGGCAGGGCATCGAGTTCGCGCTGTTCCTTGTAAGATAGTTTGACTGCTCGGTTGGCTTTCGGTTTTTCTTTGACTGGTTCGGCAACGGCTTTAGGGGCTGAGGCTGCCTGGAGGGTTTGCTCGCGTTTTTTGGCATCGAGATAGTCTTCATAGCCGCCGATGTATTCTTTCAGACGGCCGTTTCCCTCAAATACAATGCTTTGGGTAATCACATTGTCGAGGAACATACGGTCGTGACTCACTAAAAATACCGTGCCTTGGTAATCGCGCAAGAGTTCTTCCAACAATTCCTGCGTGTTGATGTCCAAGTCGTTGGTCGGTTCGTCCAACACCAAGATATTGGCGGGTTTGGTAAACAGTTTCGCCAGCAACAGACGGTTGCGTTCACCGCCTGAGAGTGAAGAAACGGGTGATTGCGCGCGCGCAGGGTGGAACAGAAAATCTTCCAAATAGCTCATCACATGGCGTTTTTTGCCGCCAATTTCGACAAAATCATTGCCTTGGCCGAGCGTGTAAAATACAGTGTCGTTTTCATGTAACGCGCTGCGAAATTGGTCGAAATAGGCCACTTCTTGTTTTGAACCGATGCGGATACGGCCGTAAGTCGGTTGCAGTTCGCCCAAAATCAGCTTTAAAAAAGAGGTTTTTCCGATACCGTTGGGGCCGATTAAGCCGATTTTGTCGCCACGCTGGATAATGGCAGAGAATTTGTCTATGATCACGTTGTCACCGTATCGGAAGGATGCGTGTTCTAATTCGGCGATGATTTTGCCGCTTTTCTCGCCGCTGTCGAGCTTGAAATTGACTTGGCCTTGCACGCTGCGGCGTTCGGTACGCTGGCGGCGCAATTCTTCCAAACGCCGCACACGGCCTTCGTTGCGTGTGCGGCGTGCTTCAATGCCTTTGCGTATCCACGCTTCTTCTTGCGCGTGGAATTTGTCAAACAAGCGGTTGTGTTCGGTTTCTACCGCCAATTCTTGTTCTTTTTTTTCGCTGTATTTGGAGAAACTACCCGGATATGAGCGCAGTGTGCCGCGGTCGAGCTCGACAATCCGTGTGGCGACATTATCCAAAAAACGGCGGTCGTGGGTAATCACCACCAAGCTGCCTTCAAAGTTTTTCAGCAGGTTTTCCAGCCAGATAATCGCATCGATATCTAAGTGGTTGGTCGGCTCATCAAGCAGCAACACATCGGGTTTTTGCACCCAAGCCTGTGCCAAGGCTGCGCGCTTTTTCTGGCCGCTGGAAAGATTGCCGATTTGTTCGTTTTCCGGCAAACCCAATTCGCTGATGGTTTGTTTCACTGCTGCATCGAGTTTCCAACCGTCTTGTGTTTCGATTTGAAGCTGTAATTCATTGAGTTCTTTCAATAAACCTTCATCGCTGCCGCTTTCGAGCCGATGGCTGACTTGATGATAGCGTCCCAACACGCCGCGCATTTCGCCCAAGCCTTCGGCTACAATGTCGAATACCGTTGCCGTGTTATCGAAGAACGATTCCTGTGGGACATAAACGATTTTCAGGTTGTTTTGCACAATAATCTGGCCGCCATCCAGCTTTTGCACGCCGGCCAGAATTTTCAAAAGCGAAGATTTACCCGCACCATTACGGCCGATTAAACCGATTTTTTCGCCGCTGTCGAGCTGGAAAGCGGCTTTGTCCAATAAAGCGACATGGCCGACGGCGAAAGAAGCGTTTTCAACTTGCAGAATATTCATAACGGTAGCGGTAAAGTGACAGAAAGGGCGTATTTTAACTGATTTTGCAGCAGTTTATAAGGTGAAAGGCCGTCTGAAAAAAATGTTTCAGACGGCCTGTTTTATTGCTAATAAAATCTGATTGGTGATCAATCGGGATCCCGATAAAAGAAAAAAAGCCTTGCCCGTTGTCCCTTGATTCTTGCCGCTTCGCATCCAATGCCTTAATGCGAACCAATGGCTAAATTTAATTTGTAGGAATTACGCTCGGCACGATAATGTCCGCCTAATTTAGCCATTTTCATTCTCCAAATAAAAAAGCCTCCGAAGGTGCTGTCAACGAAATCTAGCGATTGCCGGTATTAATAATTTAGCACGATGCTTTTCCCGGTAGGGAGCTCCCCAGTGGAAAATTGTTTAGTTTCTGCAAAAAAATCATGGCCATCATTTACATATTCAATTAATTTCTCATCAACGTCAAACAAACGCAAACGCCCGCGAACCGGCTTAAGCTTAACCTGACGAACATTATTCAAAAACCAGCCATACATACCCTGCTCAATTTCATCTACAAATGCTTTATCACAATTTTCTGGCGTATTCTCCAACCGTCAACGCCATCGTATTTTTAGCGTCTGACGTTTGCCCGTTTATGACCGGCGTGATTTTTCCTGTGGACGGCGGTTATACGGCTTTTGTAGAGCTTGGCTTTTGTGTCGGAACTCAAGCTATAAATCATATTGAATATTGATGCCGTCTGAAACGACTTGTAAAAGTGCGGTTCAGACGGCATTTTGTTTTACTTAAACAGATTATACCGCCTGAAAACATTTCCCTGCCAACCAAGCCCCCAAGTCGTCCAACTCTTGTGTTACCACTTCATGTCCCATGCTATAGCGGTGCAAATCCAGTTCGTGATTTTGGCTTAACAGATGATAGCCAGCCTGACTGTGGGCAAAGGGAATGGGTTGGTCGTTGTCGCCATGAGCGATAAAAATCGGTGTGTTGCGGTTGCTGTCGGCTTGTTTGTCTTGCCACACGGCAGGCAGGGGCAGATAGCTGGACAGGCTGAATAATCCTGCCAATCTTTGGGGATACAGCAAACCGCCGAGCAACGAAATCGCCCCGCCTTGCGAAAAACCACCGATTGCTATGGTATGCGGAGCGATGCCCCTTTGTATCAGCTCATCAACCAAACCTTGCACATAAGCTGCCGATTGCAAAATGCCGTCTGCGTCTTCGTTTCGGGTGAAATTATCGCCGTTCAAATCATACCAAGCCGTTACCCGTTGTCTGCCTGCCCACGCTACCGCACGCACGGGGGTAGTGGGCAACACAAAGCGGGTGTCAGGCAGATATTGCTGTAAATAATGGGCGATTGGTACAAAGGCTTGTCCCGATGCGGTCAAACCGTGCAGTAGAATTACTGCACTTTGTCGGGCGGTAGGGTTGATGATAATCGGGGTGGGTTGGTGGGTGGTCATCAGCTTTAATCCTATTCAATTTAGCAACCATCAACGCCGCACATTGCACCGCTGTCGGCTTGATTTTCTGTTGGTTTTTCAGCTTGATTGTCTTGCAAAATCTGCGTCAAAACCTGCACAAAACCCTGCGTAGAATTTGCCCCTGTCACGCTGTACTCATTATTCAGCACAAAAAACGGTACACTGTACACGCCATTTGCGTGGGCTTGGTGTTCATCATTCCGCACTTCTGCCGAATATTGTTCGCTGTCTAACATGGCAATGACTTCCGCCTTGTCTAACCCTGCATGATAAGCCACATCAAGCAAGGTTTCACGGTTGGTAAGCTCTTGATTTTTAGTGAAATAGGCATCAAATAACCCTGTGATGACTGCTTGATAAGCGGTTTTGTCGCCTTTGGCAAAGGCAAATTTGGTTAGGCGGTGTGCGTCAAAGGTGTTGGTGTACAGCGTGGACGCATAACGAAAATCAATGCCTTCGGCTTTACCAAGGGTTTCAATCATCTGGATTTTGCGGGCAGCCCCTTCATGCGAAAGCCCGTATTTTTTGGCAAATCTGTCCACCGTTGCCCCTACCGAATGACGTGCGGCGGCAGGGTCAAGCTCAAAACTTTTCATTTCAATTTCTACTGTGTCTGCGATGCCAAGTTGTGCCAATGCTTTGTGCAGGCGGGTTTCGGCGATGTAGCAATAGGGGCAGGCGTAATCTGACCAATAGGTGATTTTCATAGGAATACCTGTTAAAATTAGAACGTGTTCGAATATTATAAAACAAACCACCCAGATGTCAAGTATTTATTAGAACATGTTCTAATAAATATCGCTTTTGTTCTATTTTTATCTTATATAATAAAAAGAAATTTCAAGGAGTTATAATGGTCATTACCATCAAACAGCAAGCCCAACGCCAAGCCATCATCACCGCCACCGTAGCTCTGATTGAACAAAACGACATAGACAGCCTGACCGTCCGCCAAGTGTGCAAGCAGGCGAATATTGCCACAGGCACGTTTTATCATTATTTTCAGAATAAAGACGAGCTGCTGTTGTCGTTTATCATGGAGTCGTCTTTTGATGATTTTGTGCTGCACACACCACTTGACGACATCGGCGGACGCATTGGCGAGCTGTACTGGATTTTGATTGATAAATATTTGTCGTTCGGCAAAGGGTTTATACAGAGTTTTTATACCCCGGGCAACCGTGCGTTGTCGGCTTATATGAGCCAAACAAGAGGACAGTTTTTGGCAGGCACGGTGATGGCACGCTGTGAAAAGGAATTGCAAGATGCCAAAGATAAGCAGATTCTCCAAGCCGATAGTGATGTGCATGAATTGTCGGTGGATATTTGTACTTTGGTGAAGGGGCTGATGTTTGAGTATTGCTTAAGTGATGATGAGATGAATCTGCGTCAAACGCTGGATAGGATGATTGGGCGGTATTTGGCTGGGGTGATTTGAGCAACCTGATGCCGTCTGAACGCCTCAATCGACGCGTTAGCTGTGATCAAGTATAGCGAAAACCTTACTCTTGATTCGGATTGGGCGGAGTGTAGTTGTCAATCGCCAGCGCGTAAGGGCTCATTTCGTCGGCAATCGGGTCGAAACCGCCGTCTGCGCCGTCGGCGGTGGCATTCAGGGGGCGGTAATCGGACACGCCTAGAATTTGTTCAGATTGTTGGCCGGTTGTGTGGCATTTTGGAAAATTTGCTGTTTAACTGACATGCCCCATTTTTTGCCTTCGGGAATGATATCTGCCGGCTCTATGGTACGGATGGCAACACCGCACAAAGTTTTAAGTATATTGACTATCATTCATTGAGGCAAGATGAAGGAAGACTTGGTATATCGCGGACGCTACTTAAAACAAGGGGCTGACGCAGATTAGCCCCAAACACCACACCATTGCCGCAGCATTTCAAGCTGCCCGGACGGTGTGCCGAAGTCAAAGCGGAACCCGCATTCTTTCAGGAACAGCAGGCAAGATTTACGGCCAACCTCATTGTATTTGCGCAAGACGCACTTCGCCCGGTCCC
>NZ_PXYY01000044.1 GCF_003013245.1 Neisseria iguanae | reverse complement strand
AAATAAGCGTTGCCGAAAACGCGTTATGTCATGGAACAGCGTTTCGGGACGCTGCGCCGTACATTCCATCCAACCGTGCTTCTTATTTCAAGCTGCTAACAGTAACGGCGCAAAGCCGTTTAAAGGCAGTTTGTATCAACCTGCTGAAGGCTGCCAACCGGCTCGGCCTTTTGTTTGATTCAAACAGATTCGAGCCGCTCCAATCCTTAAATCACATTGGATTACACACCACGCAACAATTCGTTCACGCTGGTTTTGGCGCGGGTTTGCGCATCGACTTTTTTCACGATTACCGCACAATACAGGCTGTGGCTGCCGTCGGCAGAAGGCATGCTGCCCGATACCACTACCGAACCGGCAGGCACGCGGCCTTGGTGGATTTCGCCGGTTTCGCGGTCAAGGATTTTGGTCGATTGACCGATGAACACGCCCATGGAAATCACGCTGCCTTCTTCTACAATCACACCTTCCACAATTTCGGAACGTGCGCCGATAAAGCAGTTGTCTTCAATGATGGTCGGGTTGGCTTGCAACGGCTCCAATACGCCGCCGATGCCTACCCCGCCTGACAAGTGCACGTTTTTACCGATTTGCGCACAAGAACCGACAGTCGCCCAAGTATCCACCATCACACCTTCATCGACATATGCACCGATATTCACATAAGACGGCATCAACACCACGTTTTTCGCCACAAAACTGCCGCGACGCGCCACCGCACCCGGCACGGCACGAAAACCGGCGGCTTGGAATTCTTCTTCAGACCAATCGGCAAATTTTGTCGGCACTTTGTCAAAATACTTGTTCACACCGTCGTTCAACACTTCATTGTCGTGAATGCGGAAAGACAGCAACACGGCTTTTTTCGCCCATTCGTTGACTTTCCATTTGCCGATGCACTCACGCTCGGCCACACGCAATTCACCTGAATCCAGTTGGCGCAGGGTTTCTGATACGGCCTCTTTGACTTCAGGGGCCACACTGGTCGGGGTGATGTCGGCGCGGTTTTCAAACGCGGTTTCGATGATGTTTTGCAATGGCATGTTGATTCCTTGTTAAGTGGGGGAGGGAGGCCGTCTGAACGCATAAAATGATTTTCAGGCGGCCTGTTGCAATGTTCCAGCCTGTTATTTTGCCATGTAAACGCGGTTTCGTCAGCTATTAGCATAATCAGGCCGTCTGAAAAGTGTGCCCCGTTCAGACGGCCTGTTAATCATTCAAAGCGTCGTCCTTACTACTTCGCAACCGATGGGCTGCGTCAACGGCATGTCGTTTAATGCTTGTAAGGCTGTCTGAAAATCATGAAAATCGATTTGCTCAGAACCAAACCGTGCCAAATGTGCCGTATCTTGCTGGCAGTCGATGAGCGCGATGCCACGTTCGGCCAGATACGGCACGGCGCTGGCAAAGGCGGTTTTAGATGCATCGGGCGCCAGGGCAAACATGGACTCGCCGTAAAACACGCGGCCGATTTGCACACCATAAAAGCCGCCGGCCAGTTTCAAACTGCCTGCATTATCAGGATACCAACATTCAAACGAATGTGCGTGGCCCAGTTCGTGCAAGCGCGCATAAGCCATCTGGAATTCGGGCGTAATCCATGTGCCACTTTGAGCCGGGCGCAACACGGCGGCGCAGCAGCCGATTACAGCGGCAAAATCTTGGTTGACGCTTACCACATACGGTTTGTTGCGTAAGGTTTTGGCCAGCGATTTACCGATGTAGATTCTTTCAGGGAACAACACCGTACGCGGGGCGGTGGCGAACCAGTAAAACAGCCCGTTTTCGGAAAACCACGGAAAAATGCCGCTGCGGTAGGCTGACAATAAACGTCCTTCGTCCAAATCACGGCTCACTCCGACCAAGCCGCCGCCCTGTTCGAGTGCGTAATCGGGGGTGGGGAAACGGTAGTCTTGCGGCGGCAAAAAAGGAATGTTCACTTTTCTTATACCCATAAAATTTCAGACGGCCTCAAATCATGTTGAGGCCGTCTGAAAGCCGATATTGCAATTAACGTTTGTTTTTCGCTTGGCAGGTTGCGCAAATTCCGTACATATACAGCGCGTGGTCAACGATGCGGTAACCGTTTTCTTTGGCGATTTTGTCTTGCAGCGCTTCGATTTCCGGATTGTGGAATTCGCTTACCAGGCCGCATTTTACGCAGACGATGTGGTCGTGGTGGTCGCCTTTGTCAAGTTCGTACACCGCTTTGCCGGTTTCGAAATGGTGGCGCTGCAAAATGCCCGCCTGCTCGAATTGGGTCAAAACGCGGTAAATCGTGGCCACACCGATTTCAATACCTTCGTCCAACAAAATGCGGTAAACGTCTTCGGCACTCAAATGCTCTTCGGCATGCGTTTCAAATAAATCTAAAATTTTCAGGCGCGGAGCGGTTACTTTCAAACCGCTGTCTTTCAATTGCGCGATATTGCTGAAATTTTCCATAATATTCAATACCCCAGTGGTCTAATAACCGTTATAATACGCACTTTTAAGCCATTTGCCCATCATGAGATTATAAAGGTTTTCAATAAACTATCTTTATTATCCCAATACCGTATGATGGCGCTTTTCCTAAATTCCGACATATGAAGGCGATTATCGTTTGCTTTTTAAACTTATTCAAGCGATGATAGCGTTTTCTTTTTCCGATTTTCGATAGAAAGGTAAACCGTGAATAAAACCTTATGTCTGGCCATGGCCGCCCTACTTGGTTTGGCAGCTTGTTCTGCCGAGCGCGTATCCCTTTTTCCTTCTTACAAATTACAAGTCGTGCAAGGCAACGAATTGGATCCGCGTGCCGTTGTATCTTTGCAACCGGGTATGAGCCGCGACCAAGTGCAGCTTTTACTCGGTACGCCTTTATTGCAAGATGCCTTCCATGCCAACCGCTGGGACTATACCTTCAACACCAGCCGAAACGGTGTGATTAAAGACCAATCCAACCTGACCTTGTATTTTGAAAACAATGCCTTGGTGAAAGCGGAAGGCAACGCCGTCCAAAAATCCATCGAAGCATTGCAGGCCGAACAAAAAGCCGCTGCTGGAGCTGATGCCAAAGCCGCACAATAATTTTAAGGGAAACAAATGACTGCATTAAAAGTTGCCATCGCCGGCGTCAACGGACGCATGGGACGCGTGTTGATTGAAGCCGTCAACCGTCATCCTGACACCGTATTAAGCGGTGCCATTGAGCATTCCGTCTCGGAAGCCTTAGGTTTGGATGCCGGTTTCGCCTTAGGTTTGAAAACCGGCGTGACCATCACTGACGATGTGGATACCGCGTTGGCACAAAGCGATGTATTAATCGACTTTACCCGACCCGAGCCAACCTTGAAACACCTGAAAAAATGCGTGGAACAAGGCACCAATATCATCATCGGCACCACCGGTTTTGACGATGCCGGCAAAGCAGCAATTAAAGCCGCCGGCGAAAAAATCGGCGTGGTGTTTGCCGCCAACTTCAGCGTAGGTGTGAATCTGACATTCCACATTCTCGACACCGTGGCCCGCGTGTTGAACGAAGGTTACGACATCGAAATCATCGAAGGCCACCACCGCCACAAAGTCGATGCCCCGAGCGGCACGGCCTTACGCATGGGCGAAGTGATTGCCGAGGCACTCGGCCGCGATTTGAAAGAATGCGCCGTATATGGCCGTGAGGGCCACACCGGCCCCCGCGACCCATCAACCATCGGCTTTGCCACCGTGCGTGCCGGCGACATTGTCGGCGACCATACGGCGCTGTTTGCCACGGAAGGAGAGCGCGTGGAAATCACCCACAAAGCCGGCAGCCGCATGACCTTCGCCGCCGGTGCCGTTCGCGCTGCCGTGTGGGCCGGTAGCAAAAAAGGTTTGTTCGACATGCAGGACGTATTGGGTTTACGCAACTGATTGCATCAAATTTTCAGGCCGTCTGAAGCGCTGTTTAAGTTTCAGACGGCCTTTTGCCGCTTTCCTCCGCGCTTTATAATTCATGCCATCTGAAACAAATCTTTTCATTCAGGCGGTCTGTAATATGGCTGATTTTGTTACAATACTGCCTTAACCATCTTTTTCGAACCACGTCATGACTTCATCTCAAAACGGCATGTTTAAACAGATTTTTTCGCGCCGCATGCTGATCTGTATTTTCACCGGTTTCACTTCCGGCCTGCCGCTGTATTTCCTGATTAACCTGATTCCTGCATGGCTGCGCAGCGAACACATCGACTTGAAAACCATCGGCCTGTTTGCATTAATCGGTTTGCCGTTTACATGGAAATTCATTTGGTCGCCGGTCATGGATGCCGTCCGCCTGCCTTTTCTCGGCCGCCGGCGCGGCTGGATGCTGGTGACGCAAATCGGTTTGCTGGCGGGCTTGATGGCTTATGCTTTTTTGAATCCGCATCAACACATGGTGATTATCATAAGTTTGTCGGTGGTGGTGGCGTTTTTTTCCGCCAGCCAAGATATCGTGTTGGACGCATTCCGCCGCGAAATTCTGCCCGACAGCGAGTTGGGCTTGGGCAACGCGATTCACGTCAACGCCTACCGCATCGCCGCTTTGGTTCCCGGTTCGCTCAGCCTGATTTTGGCTGACATGATGTCGTGGCACAATGTGTTCATCATCACCGCACTGTTTATGATTCCCGGCTTGTTGATGACGCTGTTCCTCGCGCGCGAACCACAACTGCCGCCGAGCGCGCCGCGTACGTTTGCCCAAACCGTGGTCGAACCTTTCCGTGAATTTTTCATGCGCAAAGGTGTGCAGCAGGCGTTGCTGGTGTTGGCGTTCATTTTCCTTTACAAGCTCGGTGACAGCATGGCAACTGCATTAGCCACGCCGTTTTATCTCGATATGGGCTACAGCAAAACCGATATCGGCATCATTGCCAAAAACGCCGGGTTGTGGCCGTCGGTGGTTTTCGGCATCATCGGCGGCATTTGGATGTTGAAGCTGGGCATCAACAAAGCTTTATGGCTGTTCGGCCTGGTTCAGATTGCGACGATTTTGGGCTTTGTATGGTTGGCCGGATTCGGCAAGTTTGAAATGATTACCGCCACCGAACGCATTATGTTGGCAGGCGTGATTGGTGCTGAAGCCGTCGGCGTGGGTTTGGGTACGGCGGCATTTGTGGCCTATATGGCACGCGAAACCAACCCTGCCTTTACCGCCACCCAATTGGCACTGTTTACCAGCTTGGCTGCCGTGCCGCGCACATTTATCAACGCAGCCACGGGCTATCTCATCGAATGGCTGGGCTATGTGAATTTCTTCTGGCTGTGTTTCTTCTTGGCCGTGCCGGGCATGCTGCTGCTGTTTAAAGTTGCCCCATGGCATGGCGGACAAACCGCGAAATCCCCGACTTAAGAATCAGGATATTAAGGCATGTCTGCGTCGCCGATTTTTGGGCAGAAAAGCGCGGATACCAGGTGATACCCAAAGACACGCCGCGCTGGTAACACCGGCCGGCGCGGCAAGATTGGACACCTTGCGCGCATTTCCAACGCAGTAGTCGTGTTTTTATGCTGAAAAGATACCATATGATGAAATGAGGACACCTCCCCCCCTAAAGGCTGGCTGAAAGATTTCAGACGGCCTTTGGCATAGCCGGAAAGCACTTTTTTTGCGGTATATTATTAAGAATATCCGAAAATACCGGGTTTCAAACCAATCAATTTGAATCTTTTACAAAAACAGGCTTTAATCACATATCTATCGCTGTTTAATTTATAGCTAATTAAACTCGGAACTAAGACAGCAAAGCCCCACCCAAATGTCTCATAAACCGGTAAGGCTTTACGCAAGTGTTTTTTGATATTTCCCCATGTCTTTCCAATCGGATTTAAATCAGGAGAATAAGGCGGCAAGGGAAGAATGATGTGTCCGAACGATTGGGCCGGTTCTTGCAAGCTGCCCATGCGGGAAAAGCGGGCGTTGTCCATGATGATGACGGACTGTCCGCTCGGTGATGGTAAAAGATGTTTTTCAAACCATGCTTCAAAGATTGTCAAGATGTCCTAGAACCTCTAGATTTTTACTTATGGATAACCTTGTCTGGTGTGCGGAGGTACCGCAATCAAAACCGCTGTTTCAGTGATTTTATATACAATCATATAATTTCGGATGCCACACCCGTTCCCTCAAGCAAAAAGACACCCGTCCCGAGCGGACGGTGCCGGGAAATTTCACAAGCGTGCGTGCTGCGTTGAATATCCGCTCTTCCAACTCAAACACCGCAACCGGGTTGAATTCGAAAATAGGACAGACGGTTTGGCCTCAATCATCTTCCACCTGCCCCGGCTATTTGACCTGCATTTTTTAGGTAGGACAGCCATCAATTCTACACACCGTTGTGTGACATATGCCAACACGTCTTCCCACCTATTCTGCGTTTTACTGTTTATTTTGTTGGAAAGTTGCGCATGGTAGTCGTCAGCCTGCTGCCGAGTGTCAGGCGCGTCTGATTAATGAAAGGCAGAAATGATTCCTTGCGAATACAAAAGATACTGCTACGCACGTAAAGCGATAATTTTCAGGAATTTTCAAGCTACTGATTTAAAAGATATTTAAATGCCGTATTTCGCAAAGCGCAAGCGGTTTAAGTTGTTTTTGTCTGACATTCAGGCAAAAACAGCTTTGTTTTTTTGTAAAAATGCTAAACAGGTTGTACCGTCTAGGATTGTAAGTTTCGCTTTTGCGATACATATCGAATGTAATGACTATCAGTTTCCATATCAGTGCACAGGGTATCAGCATTTTGGGTTTGTTTTTAGCTTTCAGACGTTTGACAAAGTCAAGGAAGTCGTTCCGGGTAACCATGGCAGGCATAAGCAGCAGCTCACAGCCGTCTATTACTGTAGCGTGTCAGGTCGGATTTGCCTTTTACGTTGGTTCCTGATTCTTTCTTTTGGGCTTTGGCTGCGTACAGTCCCTATGAAAAACCATCAATGGCAACAAAAGCAAAGGCAGCCGTTTGGTGTCGGAGTGCGCCGTTTCAGCCGGATAAGGTTTGCTGTCGCGTTTTGCCTGCTTCTTGAACTTTGTCTTCGATTCCCCGCCCGGCTTTGGCCAAACGCTTCATGCCCTATTTGGTTTGTTTGAAACGGTTATTGGTACTGCGTTGCGGTGTCAGCAGTTGCCATCGTACCGCCTTCAGGATACGGCAGATGGTCACTCTGCCGGCACGGTATTGCTGCGCCGGCAGGGTAACGCTGATTTTATCCTGTGTATCGGCGTACCAAATGGCTTGGCTGTTGTGCGGGGGTAAGGCGGATGTTTTTATGGAGGTTCATGCAGTATTGTCTTTCCAATACGGTAAACAACGCCTGCTTTTCTTACATATCGGGCCGTCTGAAACTTTTCAGCGTTGAATCAACCTCCAAACGCGTTTTCAGGCAACCTTCTCTATCTTTTTATATTAAAATCTCACATTCCCAATTTTTCAGACGGCATTATCATTATCATGCTTCCCAGCGAACCCCCTTCTTCTTTGTTAACCGGCTTGAATCCTGAGCAGCTTGCCGCCGTCACTTGGCCGCCGCAATCGGCTTTGGTGTTGGCCGGTGCGGGCAGCGGCAAAACACGCGTGCTCACCACCCGTATCGCCTGGCTGCTGCAAAGCGGGCAGGCGGGCGTGCACAGCATTATGGCAGTCACGTTTACCAACAAGGCCGCCAAAGAAATGCAAACGCGGCTTTCGGCGATGATTCCGGCCAACGTGCGCGCGATGTGGTTGGGCACGTTTCACGGCCTCTGCCACCGTTTTTTGCGGATGCACCATAAAGATGCAGGCTTGCCCGCCGCTTTCCAGATTCTCGACAGCGGCGACCAACTGGCTTTAATCAAGCGCCTGCTCAAATCACTGAATATTGCCGAAGAAATCATCGCGCCGCGTTCGCTGCAAGGCTTTATCAACGCGCAAAAAGAAAGCGGCCTGCGCGCCGATGCGCTGCACGCGCCCGACCCGCACACCCGCCGCATGATTGAATGCTATGCCGAGTATGACAAAACCTGCCGGCGCGAAGGCGTGGTCGATTTTGCCGAACTGATGTTGCGCAGCTATGAAATGCTGCAAGCCAACGAGATACTGCGCACGCATTATCAAAACCGCTTCAACCATATTTTGGTCGATGAGTTTCAAGACACCAATAAGTTGCAATATGCGTGGCTGAAACTGATTTCGGGCAGCCATGCCGCCGTGTTTGCCGTGGGCGACGACGACCAGAGCATTTACCGCTTCCGTGGCGCGAATGTCGGCAATATGACCGCGCTGATGCAAGAATTTCACATCGAGGCGCCGATTAAATTGGAACAGAATTACCGTTCAGACGGCCACATTCTCGCCGCCGCAAATGCCGTGATTGAGCACAATGCCGAGCGCTTGGGCAAAAACCTGCGCACCGATGCGGCAGATGGCGAAAAACTGCGCTTTCTGGCCGCGCCCACCGATTTCGAAGAAGCCCAATTCATTATTGATGAAGCCAAATCGTTGCAACGAGAAGGCTGGCGGCTGGACGAAATGGCCGTGCTCTACCGCAGCAACGCCCAATCGCGCGTCATCGAACAAGCACTGTTCCGCAGCGGTGTGCCGTATAAAATCTACGGCGGCTTGCGCTTTTATGAGCGTCAAGAAATCAAACACGCGCTGGCTTACCTGCGCCTGGCGGTAAATCCCGATGATGATAACGCCCTGCTGCGCGTGATTAACGTGCCCGCCCGTGGCATTGGCGCACGCACCATTGAAAACCTTCAGACGGCCTCAAGCGAACAAGGCATTTCCTTGTGGCAGGCGGCCTGCAATGCCGGGGCCAAAGCCGTCAAAATCGCCGCCTTCGTGAACCTGATTGAAAACCTGCGCAACCAAATCGGCCAATTGCCACTGGCCGAAATCATGGTCAGCGTGATTCAAGACAGCGGCCTGGCCGAATTCTACAAAACCCAAAAAGGCGACCAGCAAGACCGTTTGGATAACTTGGATGAATTGGTCAACGCCGCTGTCGCGTTCAAACCCGAAGAAAGCAACTTTGAGATCCTGCCCGAAAATACCGCCGGACACCCCGCTTTCCCCGTGTTGGCATTCTTAAGCAATGCCGCGCTGGAATCCGGAGAAAACCAAGCCGGCGAAGGCGAAGACGCGGTCCAACTGATGACTGTTCACGCCGCCAAGGGCTTGGAATTCAACGCCGTCTTTCTCACCGGCATGGAAGAAGGCCGTTTCCCGAGCGAACTGAGCCTCGCCGAGCGCGGCGGTCTCGAAGAAGAACGCCGCCTGATGTATGTCGCCATCACCCGCGCGCGCAAACGCCTTTACATCACCATGGCGCAACAACGCATGCTGCACGGCCAAACCCAGTTCGGCATCGTGTCCCGCTTCGTCGAAGAAATCCCGCACGAAGTGCTGCATTCCCTGTCGGCCAAAAAACAAAGCTTCAACAGCGATGCCCCACGTACCCGCAGCAACAAAGCCGTTGAAGACTACAAACTGCCGCAAGAATATGCCGGTTTCCGCATCGGTCAAAACGTGCGCCACGCCAAATTTGGCACAGGCGTCATTATCGATGCAGTGGATAAGGGCGAATCGGCCAGATTGACGGTTAACTTTGGCAAAGCAGGCGTGAAGGAATTGGATACGAAGTTTGCGAAGTTGGAAAGAGTTTGAAATCTTCTCTTTCTAAAACTGAGTCGTTTATCCCATAGTATTGTCATACCAAACCTGATACATTTTTGACCAATATGGGGCATGAGGATAAAACATGGCGGGTAAATCAAAGTAATAAAAAACCATGCCGAAAGCGAAACGGTATTGGCGTCAAAATTAAAAAATAAACGCAGCCAACAATTATGACATCAGGACACATTTTGATGAAGTACGAAAAGGTGACATCTCTATCACTATACTGATGGGTGTAATTGTTGGGAAAGTACAGTACGCCAGTCCAAAATCAAAGCCCCTCCTCTATGAACAATGAAGCATAGGATGAAGTTTGAAAACAGCAATCAAAACATTTAGTGAAGGAACCCTAACTTAAACTAAAAGTCTGAATTCTTTTTCAGACGGCCTCCAACGACCAAACGTGCCATCTTAGTGATGCGTTATACTTGCCTTTGCCGGGTGTCAACTGACTGGACGCCCTATTATTTCACCTCAGCGGACGGTAAGTTTTTGAGAATCTCCCTTGAACATACACTTGTTACAACAGCAAGGAATCCACCGCACCATCTTACTTCTTTTCTATACAAATTTATCCAAACCGCACGACATGAAAACCAAACAAAAAAACAGTACGCCTGTTTAATAGAATTCAGTAATCATTGTTTTATAAAAGGAACCAATACCCTTAAAGATAAGAAAGCAGAAGATTTTCCAGCAGAATTACGGATAGGCAACAGCAAAGAAAAACGGCATGTCTGCTTGCTAATAAATCAAATATTCAGTCAATTTTAATATTTTATCAAATCCGGTTTTCTCATACTTTTATAGCTTGCCTATCACACCCTTTCGGGTTTATTCTAAGGCCGTTTAAAACCAATCCCACAAAAGGAGCTCCCCATGTCCCACATCTCCACCGTCCGCTACACCGGCAACCTCCACAACGATTTAACCCACTTACAAAGCGGCAACACGATTTCCACCGATGCGCCGACAGACAACAACGGCAAAGGTGGGGCGTTTTCGCCGACCGACTTGCTGGCCACTTCGCTCGCGGCCTGTGCGCTGACGATTATGGGCATGAAAGCCGATGATTTGGGCGTAGACTTGGCCAGTGTACATGCGGAAGTAGGTAAAGAAATGGAAGCTAATCCGCGCCGTGTGGCAAAGGTCACGGTTGATTTTTATTTGAGCGGAAATTTAGACGGGCGCAGCCGTACAATTTTGGAAGCGGCGGCGCATACTTGTCCGGTAGCGAAAAGTTTGAGCGAGGATTTGGTGCAGGTGTTCAACTTCCATTATGTGTGATGCTTGGTTGGGCTTGTCCGCTTGATGCAGTCAGGCCGTCTGAAAATTTTGCTTTTCAGACGGCCTTGTCATTGGAACCGCTTAACCGGATTTATCTGACAATTTCTACCGGACCGTGGTCATCGCAGTGGTCACCGTGTTGGTGGTGCAGACGGCCGTTGACAATGTAATCGAAGTGGTCGCCATGTGGCACGGCTTCGTGGCCGCAGCCTTCCCTGTGAACATGATCGCCGCATCCGCTGACCGGATGGCAGCCGTCGGGATTGGTTTCGTTAACGGTGAAGCTGTGTTCGTCGTAATGACCGTCGTGTTCGTGGTGCAGATGACCGTCGTGCAGGTAGTCGATATGGCCGTCGTGTTTGATGGCGGTGTGGCCGCAGCCTTCACCGTGAACGTGGGTGTGGTCGCGATGGGTTTTGCAGGTCATGATGGTTTCCTCCATGAGATGATGTGCCTTAACAGGCAGCGGTTTAACATGTGATTATCTTATGCCCCTTTCAAGAAATAGTCAATAACTTTTTGATTTTTAAGTATTTTTGTTATAATATATCAGTTATGGTATAGCATTGTCTGCCTGGTAGCCTAACCGTCTGAAACAAGCATTTTTTTCAGACGGCCTTTATAATGCATTTTACCTTTATAATGCATTTTAAAATATGAAACGCCGTCTGAAACAGAAAACGCAATATGTGGGATACTGTAAAACTTTGGCTGCGGGAGATTCCGGTCAGCTATGAAATTATTGAATCGGTGCTGATGGTTATCGGCATTTTGGCGGTGCGCACGCTGCTTTTGGGCGCGCATTTCCGCAGCCGTCCGGATTTGTCGATTGATGCCAAACGGCGGGCTTTGGTGATGAGCCGCAATGTGACGTTGATTTTGGTATTGCTCGGTTTGGCGATGATTTGGGCAGCGCAGATTCAGACGGTGGCTTTGTCGATGTTTGCGGCGGCAGCGGCGGTTGTGTTGGCCACTAAAGAGCTGATTATGTGTTTGTCAGGCAGTGTGCTGCGCTCGGCCACCAAGCAATACTCGGTAGGTGATTATATTGAAATCAACGGCTTGCGCGGGCGCGTGGTGGACATTAATTTATTGAACACGCTGATGATGGAAATCGGCCCCAATGCTTTGGTCGGCCAACTTTCGGGGGACACGATTTCATTCCCCAACAGCCTGCTGCTCAATCACCATGTGCGCCGCGATAATGTGTTGGGGCCTTATGTGATTCATACCGTGCAGATTCCGGTGCCGATTCATTTGGATTCGGATGCGGTGGTGCCGCGTTTGAAAGCAGTGTTGGAGCCGTTGTGCGCGCCTTATATCAACGACATTTCCAAATATCTGGAAGCAGTGCAGGTGGAAAAGCTGTTTATCACGCCGGCCGCCGAGCCGCGTGTTACCCGCGTGCCGCATGATGACAAGGTGTACAACATCGTGGTGCGCTTTGCCGCGCCGGTGGCGAAGCGTTTGGAAATCCAGCAAACGGTGTTGGACGAATTTTTGCGGGTGCAACACCGTTTGTTGAATCCCAATGTCGGATGACGGTAATGACTTGTTTTGATGAATCGTTTGTTTGTTGAGAAGGAAGAAAAATATAAAAATATTATGTGCCTGTATCTGCCCTAGAAAATATGTACCCGCTGCTGTTACATCCAATCATGGCGGCAGATATTTCCACAACCAGACTTCCTGCGAAACTATCGGCCATTTTCATTTCGCCGGCCAATAATTTGCGGATCCCGTTGCAAGGTATTGCCGCAACAGAACAAGAGCTTGATTACGCGGGCGCAGAATAAATAATTGCGTGGCGCAGTTTATGGACAATCCGGAATGGATCCACCTTTTCTGGATTGATTCGGATATCGGCTTTTCGCCGGAAGCATTTTTCCGCCTGCTGCCGGCATTTATCCGCTGAAAAAAAAGAGTGGCCGTCTGAAGGTTTGCCCGCAGGCATGACCCGAGCGCAGTTTGAAGCGGCCTACACCCATTACACCGTCAACACCCACACCACCGATGAAAACGGCGTGATACAGCTCAACGTCGATACCGACGGCTTTATGGAAGTAGATAAAGCACCCACCGGCTTTATGGTCATCAAACGCCATGTGTTTGAATAAATGAATGATGGCCGCCTATCCGGAACTGGCCCACATTTCCGACAGCGATTACGGCAACCCCGGTCCGATCCGATACCGTTTTTTTCGATTGCGAAGTCGATCCGGTCAGCAAACGCTATTTGTCAGAAGACTACTTTTTCTGCCGCAAATGGCGTGCCATCAGCGGCAAAGTGTATGTAGACGTGCAATCCAACCTCACCCATCAGGACGCGAAGCTTTACCGCGGCTCGTTTGCGCAATCGCTGCAAACCAATATCGCCCAAGCCGTGTATACGCCGGCCGGTACGAAAATGCAGCTGAACCTGGCTGCCCCTTTACAGGAAAATCCGCGCGGGTTTTAATCTGGATGGTTTGCCCCATATTGTTGTTTATTCTGTTTTCAGACGGTATCTTCGATACAAAAGCCGTCTGAAATTATCTAGTGCCATGCGCGGAAAGATTACTATGTGCAAATCATGGATAATAAGATATTTGTTGTTATTTTTGTTTCCGATGCTGACAGCTTGTTATAAATTATTGGGAATTCCTTACATGGAAATTAATGCAGATTATCTGCCGAATGGTGAAATAAAAGTGTTTATTGTGGAGTCATTCCCCGGTTTAAATGAAGAAACTCTAAAAAACCGAATTGTTTATAAACTAGAAAATGATTTTAGTGCTGAAAATATCAGAAGTGTTGTGTCGTCAATGGGAATGTCTTGCCAAGATAATATAGGGTGCAGTTATCATGGTTATCTGATTTCTTATTTAACTGTATCAGGAGAGACAACTGAAATAATCAGGCAATATGATATATATATTAATCCTAATAAGGGGATGCCATCATTTTTGATGACTAGAAAAAACCTACCTAACTCAAGATAAGTAATTGGAAAAAATCATACATTACACCCTGAAAAACCTAAAAGCCAACGGAAAAATACCGATTTTCTGAAAATCATTATAGGAATATGAACAATGTCAGATTCACAAAGATGTCAGATTCACAAAGTTACGCTATAGTTAAATCACAACACCCTCTTGTTGGGGGTGTTGCGGGGCATAATTTCATTGCAGTTTTAACCCCCGAAGGAAATGTAATCCATGAATTAAACGGGTTAGCCACATCAAGAACAGGTGAAATAAAACCTATCGGTTATTTACCGTCTGATAAATTGTACATTTATGATGAAGTAGATGTTGGTAAGTTTTTCTACAACTCATCACAAAATCAAGAAATTATTTTCAGCGGAAGCTACCGAGAAGTTATGGATAAGTTTCAAATCGGTAAATATCTTATTCCCCTATTCAATTCTAAAAATTTTTCCTATCCTTTTATAGGTCTTGGTGATAATAGTAATTCGGCAGCTTCTACATTATTGAAAGGCATGGGGCTTCCAGATCCTGATTTAGGTAATGCTATTACACCAGGGGAGGGAGCATATTAATCCCTGAAAAAGCGATGGAGGAATATCTACAACGAATATATAGTGTTATAGGTGATGGTAAGTTAAATGATAGTAATACACTACCAGAAGGTGATGATAATAGAGTTTATTACGTTTCTTTATTGACTCCCCAAGGTCTTCGGCGTTTGATTGTCCGAGTGATACATATATTTTGGATCAGGCAGAAAGCATTAGAATTGATTTACCTTATTCCTGTAGGGCTGGTTCTTGTTCAACCTGTGTTGGTAAGGTTTATACAGGTACAATTAATCAGCCTGATCAAAGTTTTTTTAGATGACCAACAAATTAGGGCTGGTTATGCTTGTTTGTGTGTTTCTTATCCAACTTCAGATTGCGTCATCTTAACCCATCAAGAAAAAGAGATAGCCTGATTTATTGTTTAATCTATTATCCAAAAGGACACCCCATGAGAGACAACATCTTATTAAACCTTGGCGAAGAACCGCGTTTCGACCAAATCCAAACTGCCGACATCACGCCGGCACTGCAAACTGCTATCGCTGAAGCACGTGAACAAATCGCCGCTGTTAAAGCGCAAAGCGAAGTGAACTGGGCAAACACGGTCGAACGCCTGACCGACATCACCGAGCGCGTCGGCCGCATTTGGGGCGTGGTGGCGCATTTGAATTCCGTGGTCGATACGCCCGAATTGCGCGAAGTGTATAACGCCTTGATGCCGGAAATGACCGTATTCTTTACCGAAATCGGCCAAGACATCGGGCTGTATAACCGTTTTAAAGCGATTAAGGCTTCCGATGAATTCGCCCAGCTGAGTGCTGCGCAGCAGACCAAATTGAACCACGATTTGCGTGATTTCGTGTTGAGCGGTGCGGAACTGCAGCCGGAGCAACAGGCCGAATTGGCGGCGTTGCAGACAGAGGGGGCACAATTGTCGGCGCAATTCTCGCAAAACGTGTTGGACGCGACCGATGCTTTTGCGCTGTATTTCGACCATGCCGACGCGCTGGCCGGAATTCCCGAAGATGCGCTGGCGGTGTTTGCCGCCGCTGCCCAAGCCGAGGGCAAGGAAGGTTATAAAGCCGGTCTGCAAATGCCGCATTATCTGGCCGTGATGCAATATGCTGACAACCGCGAACTGCGCGAACAAATATACCGTGCCTATGTCACCCGCGCCAGCGAATTGAGCAACAACGGCAAATTCGACAACACCGCCAACATTAACCGCACCTTAGAAATCGCGCTGCAAACCGCCAAACTGCTCGGATTCAACAATTACGCCGAATTGTCGCTGGCCACCAAAATGGCCGACACACCGGCGCAAGTCACCGATTTTCTGCGTGATTTGGCCAAACGTGCCAAACCGTTTGCCGAAAAAGACTTGGCCGAAGTGCGTGCCTTTGCCGCCGAAGAATTGGGTTTGGCCGACCCTCAGCCGTGGGATTTGACTTACGCGGGCGAGAAGCTGCGCCAATCCAAATATGCCTTCAGCGAAACCGAAGTGAAAAAATATTTCCCGGTAAGCAAAGTGCTGCATGGTTTATTTGCCCAAATCAACCGCTTGTACGGCGTAAATTTTATTGAGAAACAGGTGTCGGTTTGGCATCCTGATGTGCGCTATTTTGAATTGGAAAACGGCGGTGCGATTATCGGCGGCGTATACATGGATTTGTATGCGCGCGAAGGCAAGCGCGGCGGCGCGTGGATGAACGACTACAAAGGCCGCCGCCGCTTTATAGCCGGCGGCAAAACTGGTCAAATCCAAACCCCGACCGCTTATTTGGTATGCAACTTTACCCCGCCGGTGGGCGGAAAAGAACCGCGCTTGAGCCACGATGAAATCCTCACCCTCTTTCACGAAACCGGCCACGGCCTGCACCATTTGCTGAGCCAAGTGGGAGAACTCGGCGTGAGCGGCATCAACGGCGTGGAATGGGACGCAGTCGAGCTGCCGAGCCAGTTTATGGAAAATTTCGTGTGGGAATATGACGTCTTGGCGGAAATGAGCAGCCATGAAGACAACGGTGCTACCTTGCCACACGAATTGTTCGACAAAATGGTCGCCGCCAAAAACTTCCAACGCGGCCTGTTTATGGTACGTCAAATGGAATTCGCCCTGTTTGACATGCTGATTTACAGCGAAACCGATGCAGGCCGTCTGAACAATTGGGCGCAGGTGCTGGATGATGTGCGCGAAGAAGTCGCCGTCATCCGTCCGCCGCAATACAACCGCTTTGCTTTGAGCTTCAGCCACATTTTCGCCGGCGGCTATTCGGCAGGCTATTACAGCTACGCATGGGCAGAAGTGTTGAGCGCGGATGCCTACGCCGCCTTTGAAGAAAGTGGCGATTTGCGTGCCACCGGCAAACGCTTCTGGCGCGAAATTCTGTCCGTGGGCGGTTCGCGCCCTGCTGCCGAATCGTTTAAAGCCTTCCGCGGCCGCGAACCGCAAATTGACGCCTTGCTGCGCCACAGCGGCTTTGATGTCGATGCGGCTTGATTTCAGATTAGCTGACTCATGGGAAAGGCCGTCTGAAAACTGTTTTCAGACAGCCTTTTTCCAATCACCACCAATCCCGCTTTTACGGCATAATACGCCTTAACCCTGACCTCTCCGAATCGCACACAACATGACCCTGCCTACACCTCCGCGCACCCTCTACCGCAATACTGCCTACCTAATAATGGCGGCCGGCTTATGGGGCATTTTGTATTTCCGTTTGCTGCCGCTTTTGTTTGCGGTAATTCTGACTTATGCGTTCATCACCAAAACCAACGGCATGATTTTACTGTTGCGCCGCCGTTTGCTGTCGCGCAATACGCTGCTCGACCGTTCGTTGAGTGTACACAACATCAACCTGCTTTCCACCACGCTGACGATTGGTATTGTGTCGCTGATTTTGTTTTTACTGTCGCTGGGGGTTTACCATTTGATACACGGCGGCAATGTATCGGTGATGCTGGATAAGTTGGCGGCGATTTTGGCCGATACCAAAAGCAGTCATGATTTACCCGAGTTTGTGCTGAACCTGTTGCCCGACGATTTGGCACAAATCAAGCAATACGGTATTCGGCTGTTGGAGGAATACAGTGTGGCGCTGACCCGCATCAGTAAAAACAGCATCACGTCATTCGTGCATATTTTATTAGGCATCGCCATCGGCGTGATGTTGAGCTTCCACCGCTTGAGTATGCGCCGCCAACGCCTCGACATGCCTGCGTTTAAGCGGGAAATGGTGCAGCGCATAGTGAATTTCGAGCTGAGTTTTGAACGCGTATTCATCGCGCAGGCAAAAATTTCTTTGGTCGATACCTTTCTTACCGGCCTGTATCTTTATCTGATTCTGCCGCTTTTCGGTATTGAATTGCCGTTTCGGGTGACCGTGCTGGTTATCGCCTTTATCGTCGGACTGATTCCGGTAGCGGGCAACCTGATTTCCAACACCATCATCATCATTCTAAGCTTGGGCATTTCGCTGTATGTCGCCATTGCCTCGCTGGCGTTTTTGGTGGTGATTCACAAACTGGAATACTTTTTAAACGCGAAAATCATCGGCTCGGAAATCGAAGCCGGCGCGTGGGAATTGCTGGTGGCGATGATTGTGTTCGAACGCATTTTCGGCATCGGCGGCATTGTGGTCGCACCGGTTTACTATGCTTACGTGAAAGACGAAATGAAATGGCAGAAGCTGATTTGACACTATCCATTGAAAGACTGAACCCTTTGCAAAACCCTAATCAAAATCAAAAAAGCCGACTTAGGCTATTTGAGTAGGCTTTTTTCATGTCCAAAGACCTATCGCCCCCGTATTCCCTGTCTTTAGGGTGCATTTTACCCTTTCAGCACACGAAGCCTGTCGGCAGCCTTCAGCAGGTTGATACAAACCGCCTTTAGACGGCTTTGCACTGCGACTTTCAGCAATCCGAATAAGAAGCGCGGCTGTATCGGATATGGCGTCGCGTTCCGAAACGCTGTTCCACCACATAACGCGTTTTCGACAACGGCTTATTTTTTCCCAGATCTTCTTCGGTTGATGGGCGGCCGCTGTACGCTTTACGCATCATGCCGTCTGAAAGCCCTTTGCTTTGGAGAGGCACCCGGTCGGCTTGGCCGTCATAACCTTTATCGGCATAAACGTCTGTTCCTTGGGCAATATCGCTAAGCCGCGGTTCGAAGTGGTTGCATCCGTGTCTGTTCACAGGACTGAACGGCTCCGAACACGGGCAGTGATGAATAGGCGGGACGACTTTTTTGCTGTTCGGGATAACAGGCAACGGGTTGCCGGTCGGTAATAACGTGGATTTTAAGCAGCGTAAAACGGTCAATATGCTTGGCAAGCATGGTTTCGGCGGTTTGTTTAAAGAAGCTGACTATGGAGAAAATCCTCTAAATTCGGTTTCAAAGGAATTGAAAGGATTTTAGAGGTTTTGGAAAGGGTTAGGTTATTTATTAACTAGTAATATTTTGTCAGTCAGAAAGGGGTTTGCAAAGGTCTCTGACCGTCTGAACGTTTCAGACGGCCTTTGTCATTATACAAATCCGTCAGTCAGGGATGTCGGGGGTTAAATGTCCGGCCAACAGGTTTAGGGCAAAGCCAACCGCTTGGCGGCGCACGTTTTCTCTGCCGCCTTCAAACAAAGCCGAACATTCGATGTGTTCCACAGGCGTAGCCAAGCCGAACCATACCGTGCCGGCAGAGTGACCATCTGCCGTATCCTGAAGGCGGTACGATGGCAACTGCTGACACCGCAACGCAGTACCAATAACCGTTTCAAACAAACCAAATAGGGCATGAAGCGTTTGGCCAAA
>NZ_PXYY01000043.1:358-19416 GCF_003013245.1 Neisseria iguanae | reverse complement strand
CGCCTCAATTAATTCTGTTTTAGATTGGTATTGTCTCATCAGCCCCTCCCAATAGATATAGTGTTGCATAACACAAACGCATCACTGTAAAAGTAGACCTTATAAAACCTTAAAAGTCAATTTTGGTTATGCTTTATGAGCAGCGGTTAGATTGGTATTGTCTCATCAGCCCCTCCCAATAGATATAGTGTTGCATAACACAAACGCATCACTGTAAAAGTAGACCTTATAAAACCTTAAAAGTCAATTTTGGTTATGCTTTATGAGCAGCGGTTATGAAATGGCGAACGCAAACCATTTTTCAGTTCATGCTGGGCTTGGCTTGAGTTTCCTGTTTATCGATTACGGTGTTGGCTCCTAAAATTGTAAGGAATCCAATCGGCCTTCCAAAAACGCTCTTTCAAAATAAATGAATGCCGTCCGAAAATATTTTCAGACGGCATTCTGATAAGCCGGTTACGGACGCGGTGTCATCAATAAAACTTTTTCGTTTTCCGCCGACCACATCAATTTAGCCGTTTCGCGCAATTGGCTGCGGCTGAAGCTTTGCGGGATCGCCTTAATTTCCTCCAGATAACGCGCATCTCCGTAGTTTTGGTGGCTTTTTACCAAGCGCTCCAACCACAATTCCGGTTTGCGGCGATGGGTATTTTCCTGCTCGATAAAGAGTTTGCGTAAATTCCGTGCTTCAGTGAAACCGATGTTCTCAGGCAAATTGGCCAACACTTTTTGCGCTGTTTGCCAAACCGTCTGAGCCTGTCCGATTGAGGTATTAAACGACAAACGGCTTTCAATCCGATTCTGTCTTTCATTCGGCTCGGCATGAAATTTCACACCGTAAACACTTTGCCGTTTGCTGCGCAATTCTTCTTTCAAACGCGCATTGGCAATATTATTCAACAACTTGATTTGCTCATACTGCCCCGGAGAAAGTGGTGAGGTTTTTTTCCAAGATAAAGCCTGCACATCCACGCCTTGCGTATCGTTAGCGGATATCTGCACCTTTTGTCGGCCGCTTTGCCGCGGGTATTTCGTCGGTGGCATGGCTTTTCGTGGAATATCGGCCAAATATTGCTCCACCCAAGGCCTCACGTTTTCTATCGGCAAATTGCTGACGATATAATAAGTGGTCGGTGCTGCAGCCAACGTTTGCCATTGTTGCCGGAAAACCGCTTCATTCAATCCGGCGTAAGCATTGCTTTCAGACGGCATCTGTAAATTGCGGCCATATTGCATGATATTTAAAGCATGACGCTGCCGGCCTGATTTGGCATATTGTTCTACCTTGAAGCGCGCTTCTTCCCGCTTCACTGCTTGCTGCCAACCGCTGAAATCAGGCGCGGTTTGATGATGGCGGTAAAGCTGTAACACCGATTGCAGGGCGGTTTTTGCAGCCTGCACATCAGTGCTTTGATGATAACCGTCTAAGCGGAAACGGTACCAGTGTATGCCCTGCCTCTGCTGCCATTGCCTGAAACCGGCAGCACTCATGCCTTGCGGTACCGAACGCGCCAACACATCGCCCAGAATTTCCGCCTGCCATGCCTGTTGTGGCCGGTTCAAATAGCCGACATTGGATAATGCTTTAAAATACAGGCTGTTACCCGCCACCGGTAATTTCATGACAACAACAGTATCGCCGTTGCTTAAAGTCAGGTAGTGCAGATTCAATTTGGCATCATGGCGTTCGGCCAGAATTCGGCCTCCTTGGTTTTCAGCAAAACGAGGCTCATTCAGGCCGTCTGAAACCGGTTCAGACGGCCTGGCAGTTTGGTTCAGTTTGGATATGGCGGGCAGATTCACTTTTTCATCTGCCTGCGCCTGCACCTGAATCATTTTATCGGGCGCATTGAGCCAATCGGCAATGCGTTGATTCACCACTTTGGCGTTAATGCGGTAGAGCTGGCTGCGGTCTATGGTTTGGATTTCGGCATCGGGTATAGGTAAACCGCGCAATACAGTTCTGTCACTCAGCGTCGTCACTTTGTCCAAATCATCCGGAATACCGGCTTTCTGCGGTGATAAATTGCCGTGCAGCGCTTTGCGGTATTGCGCCAATTCTTCATTGGTGGCCGGGGTGTTTAAAATTTCTTGACACAAATGACGCAATACGTCCAACATTTCACCATGCTGGTTGGGCGCAGTTTCAGATTCAAACACCAACACGCCGGTATTGCGGCCCAGCGTATCCATTTTCAATACCACATTTTCGCCTGACTGCTGAATACGGCGGTTGACGACAAACGCAGCGAAATTATCCAGCAAGTGCTGGTAGGCATGCTCTTCGTAAGCCGATGCCGGTTGTTTTTTGAAACGGAAAACCAATGATAATTTGTTCTCAACATTATCGCGATCGGCAACTTGCACAATATGCCAACCGTTTTGTAAAGTCGGCTCGTATTCTTCATGACGCCGCTCGCTCAACTTAATCGGCTGCAAACTGCCAAATGCTTTTTGAATAAGTCTGGCGGTTTCGTCAATATTCACATTTCCCATTACCACCAACACGGCATTATTTACGCCATACCAGCGGTTATGGAAATCGCCGGCAGTTTTCATATCGGCTTTTTCAATCGCTTCCAACCGCCCGATCGGCGCATACCGCCCTTGCCGCGCACCTTTGTACATCAATTCATGTTGCTGGCGGCTTAATCGGTTTTGAAGGCTTTGCTGCTGTCGCCATTCGCTCAAAATCACCTGCCGTTCTTTATCCCAATCTGCAGCTGAAAACTGCTTTGGCTGCAAAATTTGGCGGTAAATCAATAAAGTTTCATCAAGCTGCTTTATCCCGAGCGGCGGAGTCAGCATATAGCGCGTGTAGTCGTATGTGGTGAGCGCATTGAAATGGCGACCCATCTGCCAACCGTCTTTTATCAGGCGGTTGGAAAGGCCTTGCGGATTTTGCGGCGATGATTGGAACACCATATGCTCGGTGATGTGGGCAATGCCTTCTTCTCCGGCATTTTCATCTGCCGCACCCACGCCGACATTCATACGTGTCACCAGCCGCTTACCGGCAGACGGTATTTTGAAAATATGGTAAGTCAAGCCGTTGGCGAGCTTGCCGGCGGCATACAGCGGCTGATTGGCATAAGCAGGCAAAGCGGTACCGATGGCGCCCAGCACGACAAAATAAGTGAGCTTCATTGCAGAGTTTCCGTTTGATGAGGCCGTCTGAAGCGGTCCTGTAATGAAGCATTATAGCCTTTATTTATTCAAAATGAATACATTAAACTGATTTTATCCAACACTTTTCAGACAGACTCAAACTTCATGCCGCACCATATCGATATGAGGAATTCCGTCTTCCAAATAATCTCCCGAAACTGCTTGAAAACCCAATGATTCATAAAACCGTTGCAAATAAAGCTGCGCTTGGATATGAATTCCATATTTTGGAAAACGGCTTTTTGCAGCCTGAAATGCCTGCCGCACCAACACCCTGCCCAATCCCGAATTACGGCAGGAAGGCACCACCAGCACGCGCCCGATTTTCACCGCCTCATCTTCAGCGATAATCCGGCAATAAGCCGACAACGCGCCGTCTTTTTCTGCAAACAAATGCAGCGCGTGTAAATCTTGTTCGTCGATTTCGGAATAGGCGCAATTCTGTTCCACGACAAAAACATCAATGCGGCTTTTATAAATCTGCCAAAGCTCGAGACGGCTCAATTCGGTAAATGCTTTAATGTGCCAATTCATTTTTTACCTTTTAAATAAGTCTTTAAAAAACATCGGCTTTAAGAAGGCATCACAAAACGCTCGGACATACCATCAAGATAGGCCGGTGTTTGGCGGAAAAATATATCAAAGATAAGGATTTTGCAAAGGATTCGAGCCTTCTGAAAGATTCACACGACCGACCATGTCTTAAGCCAGGGTATCCAGAATCCGACGCAAATCATTCGCACCAACCTGCCCGGGGGCAGAAGCCTTGGCCGCCGCACCAAAAGTCATGGCCGAGCCGAAAGTTTGTCCGGCCAAACGGCTGATGATGCCCAATTTACCCATCGACATGGTGACAATCGGCTGTTTGGCAGTCTGGAATACTTCCTGCGTGGCATCCAGCAAGGTCAATACATCAGCAGCACTTTGCGGCATTACGGCGATTTTGCAAATGTCCGCACCCAAGCTTTCCATTTTTTTCAGACGGCCTGTAATTTCATTTTTCGGCGGTGTTTGGTCAAAATCATGATTGCACAACAAAGCCACCACGCCTTTGGCTTTTGCCGCTTGCACAGCCGCTTGCACTTTTTCATCACCAGCAAATAGTTCAATGTCAATGATGTCCACCAGGCCGGATTTGATCGCGCGGTGAATCAGGCTGAAATAATAGTCATCGCCGCAAGGACATTCACCACCTTCCGCCACACGGCGGAAAGTGAACAGCAGCGGTGTATCCGGCAAGATTTCGCGCACTTTTGCCGTTTGCGCCAATACGGCATCGGCATTATTGGCGATGTCTAAAAAATCAACACGGAACTCCATAATGTCAAAACTTAATCCATCTAAGGCGGAAATGGCTTTTTGCAGGCCATCCGGATTTTCAGCCACCAGCGGTACGGCGATTTTCGGGCTGCCGGCACCTAATGTGACGTTTTTGATTTGAACGGTATTCATCTCTATCTCCTTTATCTTCAAATACTGTGCATTAAATTCAAAGCAGATAAGCCGGCGGATTACAGACAGTACGGTTAGGTAAATATCTTCCTTGCGTCATACATCCCCTTTCCGGCATAAAACACGCCTACTGCGTTGAAAATGCGCGCAAAGTTCCCGACCTTGCTGCACCGGCCGGGGTTACCGGCGCAGCGTGTCAAACTATTTTCTTTGAGTATCACCTTACATCCTCGCTTTTCTGCTCGAAAATGGGCGGCGCAGACGAAATAAGGATATGTCCCAGTATGGCCGAACGAACCAACACAGCCCCGGTTTAAAGATAATTTATGGGGAAATAGAAGGCCGTCTGAAAAGCGGCGATACTTTCAGACGGCCTTCCTGATACTAAACGCAATCAGCCATTATTGATCCACAAACGCGCGTTCAATCAGGTAATCGCCACGCTGGCCGACTTTTGGCGACGGCGTCAGGCCGAAGCTGTCGAGAATGGCGGCGGTGTCTTTGTTCATCGCGGTACTGCCGCACAACATAGCGCGGTCGTTTTGCGGATTTATCGGCGGCAAACCAATGTCTTCAAACAATTTGCCACTCTTCATCAAATCGGTCAGACGGCCACGATGTTCAAATTCTTCGCGCGATACCACCGGATAGTAAATCAACTTTTCTTTCACCATCTCGCCCAAGTATTCATGCTCCGGCAATCCTTTGGTGAAGTGGTCGTAATAGGCCAAGTCTTCTTTATAGCGCACGCCGTGAACTAAAATCACTTTTTCAAATTGTTCATAAATGTCAGGGTCTTTGGTCACGCTCAAGAATGGGGCAAGGCCGGTACCGGTGCTCAGCAGATATAAATGTTTGCCCGGATTCAGGTCGCCTGCAACCAACGTGCCGGTCGGTTTTTTGCTGATTAGCACTTCATCACCCACTTGCAAATGCTGCAAACGGCTGGTCAACGGACCGTCTTGCACTTTAATACTGAAAAATTCCAAATGTTCTTCCCAGTTTGCCGAAGCCACGCTGTATGCGCGCATCAACGGTTTGCCGTCTACCATCAGGCCAATCATTACGAATTGGCCGTTTTCAAAGCGCAATGATTCGTCGCGGGTGCAAGTAAAGGTAAAATAAGCATCCGTCCAGTGATGCACAGACAACACTTTTTCAGTATAAAATTTTGATGACATGAATCTTTTCCTATGAACAAAAAGCCGTTGCCGGCACTTTCTACCTACAACATTATGAAAATAATCGTTTTCAATCGGTGCACATCGCAAATCAGCATTGTATGTGCAGAATATTTCACTTCGGAGGCCGTCTGAAATATTAATCCGCCGAAACGAAAACAATATGTTCAGGCGGCCTCATTTTGCCAATGATTACTCCAAAGCGGCGCGGATAATGTTTTTCACCAACCCGACATCGTTTTTCACCACTTCGACACGCTGCGGTAAATCTTCCAAGCCTCCCAAACCAATCGGACGCGGAATCGTCACATCACCTACGGCTTCGTAAATGGTTTGGTCAAATTTAGCTGCCAATGCGGTTTCCAAACAAACAATGGTTTCACCCGCTTCTCGTACTTCACGCGCAACTTTCACGCCGTCGGCGGTGTGCGGATCAATCAGTTCGTCGTCTTGTTCATACACTTGGCGGATGGTAGCCAAGCGGTCGGTGTGGGTTGATTTGCCTGATACAAAGCCGTATTTATCACGCACTTGTTCTAATTGGTCTTTTAAATCAAAGCCTTCTCCGGACGCCACGTCAGCCCACAAGCTTTGGATTTTGCCGGCATCGCGCTCCATCAGGTCAAACACAAAACGCTCGAAATTGGAAGCTTTGGAAATATCCATCGATGGACTGGACGTGACATGTGTGTGTTCGGTGTTGCGCGGCCGGTAACGGCCGGTTTTGAAAAACTCGTCCAACACATCGTTTTCATTGGTTGCCACGATTAAACGGCATACCGGCAAACCCATTTGGCGCGCGATATGGCCGGCACAAACATTACCGAAATTACCGCTCGGCACGCAGAAGCTGACTTTTTGCTCGTTACTGGTGGTGGCATTGAAATAGCCGGCAAAATAATACACCACCTGCGCCACAATACGCCCCCAGTTGATGGAATTTACCGTACCGATATGGTATTCGGCTTTGAATCTGACGTCGTTCTGCACCGCTTTCACGATGTCTTGGCAATCGTCAAACATACCTTCTACGGCGATGTTGTGGATGTTTTCGTCTTGCAGGCTGAACATTTGCGCACGTTGGAAGGCACTCATCTTACCTTCGGGCGACAACATAAATACATTCACGTTTTTTTTGCCACGCAAAGCATATTCGGCGGCCGAACCGGTATCACCGCTGGTTGCACCCAAAATGTTGATCTGCCTGCCTTCTTTGGCCAGCACATATTCAAACGCATTGCCCAAAAACTGCATCGCCATGTCTTTAAACGCCAAGGTCGGGCCGTTGGATAAAGCTTCGATTTTGATACCGTCCGAAAGCGTGCGCACGGGCGTGATTTCTACCGTACCGAAAACGGATTCGGTGTAGGTGCGGTTGACGATGTCGCACAAATCATCATGTTGAATATCTGTAGCAAACAGGCTGATGATTTCAAAAGCCAGCTCAGGATAGCTCAGAACGCGCCATTTCTGCAGGGTTGCTTCGTCCACTTGCGGATAATGATCGGGCAGCATCAAGCCACCGTCGGGTGCCAAACCCATCAATAACACTTCGCTGAACGATTTTGGCGCAGTGGCACCGCGCGTGCTGATATATTTCATGTCTTCTGCTCTGTATCTGTTTTTACCATTAAAGATTTCAGACGGCCTGAATCGCTTTCAGGCCGTCTGAACAATTAATTGCCGGTGTAAATGCGTTTTACGCAGGCAGCCACAGTTTTGGTGGTCACAGTGGCCAAGGCTTGCGTACGGGTACTTGGGCTCAAAACCCGCATCATTTCGGCGGCAGTCAGTTGGTTAGGGGCTTCTTCACTGGCGCAGCTGCAGATTTTCCGTTCCCATTCTTCCTGTTTTTCAGACGACATTGCCAATGCCGCCATGCGCCATTCGGGGCGCTTGTTCAATTGGGTGCGGCATTGGTTTTCCACCGCCATTTTTACCACGCTGCCGCCGATGCCGGTGCCGGCACCCAAGCCGTTCATTGAAGCACCCGTACCGCTTGCACATGCACCCAACAATAAAGCTGGAGCAGCAACTGCCAAGATTTTTTTCATTCTGATAACTTTCCAAAAGGAATATTCAAATAAAGATTCAAATTGGCGCGGCAGGCTGTTGTTTCGCCCGCCTCGCCTTGTTGTACCGTCACGCAACATATCGGCTGCGCGCTTTAAATTTCCGGCATATTATACAGCAAGGCTCTGGATCATGCGAACGCTTGCGCTATAATATCCGGCAAGAAAACCATAGTGCCGTCTGAAACGGAATCTGCCATGAACGATTTATTTGCCCGCCAACCGGAAGCCCCACTTGCCGAACGCCTGCGCCCGCACACTTTAGACGATGTCATCGGCCAGCAGCACCTCATCGGCGAAGGCAAGCCTCTACGTGTGGCGGTAGCAGGCGGCAAACCCCATTCCATGTTGCTGTGGGGGCCGCCCGGTGTGGGGAAAACCACTTTGGCGCGGATTTTGGCGCAAAGTTTCAATGCACAGTTTTTACCTGTTTCGGCGGTATTTTCCGGCGTGAAAGACATACGCGAAGCCATCGATAAGGCCGGAATCGCTTTGCAGCGCGGCCGGACAACGATTTTGTTTGTCGATGAAGTGCATCGTTTCAATAAAGCGCAACAAGACGCCTTCCTGCCGCATGTGGAAAGCGGTTTGCTGACCTTTATCGGCGCGACCACAGAAAACCCGTCGTTTGAAGTCAATCCGGCCCTTCTCAGTCGCGCGCAAGTGTATGTGCTGCAGTCTCTATCGGCGCAAGATTTGCAGAAATTAATTGGAAAAGTACTGGCCTTGCCAGAATATCAAAGCTTCGGGATTGATGTGGAAGCGCGCGAATTATTGTCGAATACCGCCGATGGCGATGCACGGCGGATGTTGAATTTATTGGAACAATTGCTTCGCGCTGCCGATACACGCCGTCTGAAAACCTTGGATGCGGCGTTTCTGGCGGAAAGTTTGGGTGCACAAATCCGCCGCTTCGATAAAGGCGGCGAGAGCTTTTACAACCAGATTTCCGCGCTGCACAAATCGGTACGCGGTTCACACCCGAATGCCGCGCTGTATTGGTTTTGCCGCATGCTCGACGGGGGCGCTGATCCGCGTTATCTCGCACGGCGCATTGTACGCATGGCATGGGAAGACATCGGATTGGCTGACCCGCGTGCGTTTCAAATTGCCAACGATGCCGCCACGACCTTTGAGCGGCTGGGCAGCCCCGAAGGCGAATTGGCTTTGGCGCAGGCGGTTTTATACTTGGCTTCGGCAGCAAAATCCAATGCGGGCTACAATGCCTACAATCAAATGCGTACGTTTTTACAGGAAAATGCCAGTAATGAAGTACCGGTACATTTGTGCAACGCCCCGACCAAACTGATGAAAGAATTGGGTTATGGGCACGAATACCGCTACGCCCATGATGAGCCGAACGCCTATGCCGCCGGTGAAACCTATATGCCCGACGGCTTGGAAGAACCTGAATTTTACCAACCTGTGCCGCGCGGCTTGGAAATCAAAATAGGTGAAAAGCTGGCTTGGTTGAAATCATTGGATGATGAAGCCTCAAACCAAAACGGTTGAGCCTTTTTTAGGGCGTGCCCCCATTTTGTCTGTATCGCACATTTTCGAGCAGAAAAGCATGTATATCAGGAAAAAAGCGAGACAAGATGGACACCTTACGCGCATTTTCAACACAGCAGACAGGTTTTTATGTCGAAAAGATGCCCCATGATGAAATTCAGACAGCTTGAAATCCACACCTGCTACTAAAAATAACAACAGCCGTTTCAAATTGTTTCGGGATACTCTGAATCCCAATCTGTTGGCGTTTTTTCTCGCCGGTTTGGGCTTGGGCTTCACCACCTGCATGTATCCGCTGCTGCCAATCGTATCGAGCATTGTGGTCAGCGATAAAAATTCCGCCCAAGGCCGTCGTTCGCCTTGAAGACAAGCCTTAATAACAATCTTTGGCTTCTGCTCTGTAAAAACAGCCGGCTGCTTTAAGAATTCTGTTCTTTTTCCTGCGTCTGCGGCTGTTTGTCGCACTTTTTTTATGCGTGATGCCGAGCCGTTTCAATGCGTAAGAAAGGGACGAGTGCGCACAGTTGGGTTGGCGCGCAAAGTCTTCTGCCATTGGTAATCATCGGGATATTGTCCGACATTTTGGCGTCGTGCTTCGTCATTGATCTTGGTGGGCTGGCGCGTTCGTATTAAATAATCTATACCGTTTTTAATTTAAGTGATTTTAAGGCCGTCTGAAAAGCATCTTTCCTTTTCAAACGGCCTTTTTCAATTATTCCGCCGGATCGATAATCAACACACGGCGGTTTTGCGGATTCCACAAAAGGTGCGCTGTTTTCCGCAGGTTGTCTGCCGTCAGACCATCAGACAAGCTGTGCATTTCTTTCAGATAACGCGCATCACCGAAATGCTGCTCGCTCAATATTAATCGGTTCAGCCACGTTTCAGGGTGTTTCAGACGGCCTTCTTCCTGTTTGCTAAAGTTGGCGCGTAACGGTGCGATTTGCTTTTCAGTAATGGTTTGCGGAAACTTTGCTAAGGCCGCTTCACCGAGTTTCCATAAGCTGTCGGCTTGGTCGGCGGTAGTGGCAAAGCGTAACTCGCTTTCTACGCGGTTGTCGGCTGGATTGAGCGAAGTTTCAAATTTCAGGCTGTACACGCCCAAGGCTTTGTCGCGCAATATGGTCTTAAGCTGCTCGTAAGCCAGTATGCGTAAAATGGAAATTTGCGCGGCGGTTTGGGGCGACCATTGGTATGGGGTAAACGACCATACGGCGACATCGCTACGGCTTTCGGGATTTACGGCTTGACGTTCGACTTTTTCACCGCCCAATGCCAGATAAGGCTGCGGTTTTTCAGACGGCCTGCGTTCGATTGCAGCCAGATATTTCGTTACCAAGGACTTGAGTTTGGCCGGTTTTTGCGTGCTGACCAGATAATACGTCATCGGCGTGCGGCTCAAGGTCTGCCATTGCGCCAGAATTTCCGGCGCTTCAGTCGCTTCCAAATCGGCTTGGGTTGGCGACGCATAAGCTTTGCCGCCGAAACGGATATCGGTCAGTGCTTTGTTTTTAGCGGCACGGCTGGATGTTTGCTCCATCGGGATGCGGCGGATCATCGGCATAATGGCATCGCGGTAATCTTCGCTCACTTGCGGCGTGGTTATATAAGCATGATACAGGCGGAACAGATTTTCTGCCGCTCCATCCGGTACATTTCCTTCCAGCTTGATCTCGTTAGCCGCCATACTCATGCTCAGGCTGAGTTTGTGCTGTTTTTTCCATGCTTCGAGCTGTTCGTTACGCCAGCCCTGCGGCGCCGACTGCCACACGATTTGCTGCGCCAGTTGCGATTGCCACGGATTCAGGCTCGGGCTCATGAACCCGCTTTTGCCCAAGGCGCGAAAATAGGTTTTGCCGTCTGCCACCGGATGATTCAATAAAATTACTTTATCGCCGTTTTGCAATATCCAGCGTGTGATTTTAAGCTGTTTATCGTATTGTTCGGCAATGATTTTTCCTTCGGCTGGCCGGGCTGTAAACACGCCTTTGCCGTATTCCGCTTTGACGCGCAGTTTCGGCAAATCGGCCTGTTTCCATTGATCCGCCTCTGCCTGAATTTGGGCCGCATTCGGAAAACCTTTGATTTCCGTCAGGCTCGGAGCTTGGATTTGCACCGATTTGTCATCGGCATTGAGCCATTGCTGCAAACGCGTGTTGACATCGGCGGGGGTTAGGGTTTTCAATGCTTTCCCTGCCAACACGGCATTTTCTGCCTGCGTGCGGACAGGTTTGCCGGCAAAGGCATTTTCGCTCACGCTTTGAATTGCGTCGCCAAACGGCTCAGGCAAGGTATTTTTCTTTTTTGCCCGCCCGATGGCACGGTTCATGGTCGCCATATATTCGTCAAACTCGGCTTGCGTTACCGGCGCGCGCAAAATGCGTTCGCGTAATTTCAAAATTTCAGTCAGGCCTTGCTTGTGGCCGTCGGGGGTAACGGAAGCCACAAAACCCACTGCTACGGTTTGACGTCCGATATCGGCTTTGCGTGCAGTGATGGTGCTGACCGCTTTGGGCAAATCGCGGATTTCATTTTTTACGCGCTGTGCCAGAATATGGCCGGCAAAGCGGTCGAGATAACGCTCGCGGGTGCCGTTTTCGGTTGCATAATCGCGTGAAGGCTTGTCGTTTTGACGGAACAATAACGCTACAAAGCTGCCGCCGCTGTCACGATCTTGCAATTGGTCGATATGAAAGCCTTTTCTTAATTCCGGCTCGTAATAACCGCCGCTGCGATCTGGCAATACGCCTGCTTTCAAATGGCCGAAATGTTTTTCCAGCGCGGATTTTGCCTGCTCGGGCGTAATATCGCCGGAAATCATTATCTGCATATTGTTCGGTACATACCACTGCCGGTGAAACGCCTGTAACACTTCGACAGGCGTATTGCGTATACTCTGCTGCGTGCCGATAATGGCAAAACGCGCTTGGCGGCTGCCGCTGCGGTTGACTTCATTGCGGCGGCGGTTCATGCGTTCGTTTACGCCCAAGCCGTTACGCCATTCCGCTTCAATCACTTGTTGCTCTTTTTTCCAGTCTTCGGCAGAAAACGGATGCGGCGACATCATGGCAGACAAGGCTTTCAGCGTATCATCAAGCTGCTTGGTACCTTGGTTGGGGCTGAACATATACAGCGTGCGCTCATAATTGGTCATGGCATTGAAATTCGCGCCGCGCCGCCAACCTTGCGCCATCAGTGTATCACCTACGCCTTTGGGAAATTCGGGCGCGCTGCGGAATACCATATGCTCGACCATGTGCGCCACGCCGATTTCGGTGGTACCGTTTTCATCACTGGCACCCACACCTACTTGAATGCGTACGTCAATGCGGCCAGGTTCGGACGGTACGTTCAACACATGGTAGACCAAGCCGTTGTTCAGACGGCCTGTAGCATAAGTGTTGGCGGCACAAACAGCAGCCACTGCCGTTGAGAGTGCGGCGGTGAGAATGATTTGAGGGATAAGCGGGTTCATTTTCAGATTTTTCTAAAAGTTTTCAGACGGCCTGCCGGTTATGATGCAAAAGCCGTCTGAAGGATACGGATTTTACGGAACCTGATATCTATTGAACAGATTAACGAATTAATCCGAATACGGCAGAGGCCGTCTGAAAGGCATGAGTTATTGATTCAGACGGCTTTCTGCCTGCTTCGATTGGTTTGGCTTTCAGACAGGCCCGAATGTACTCGAAGCCATCTGAAAGATTACCATTTATAGCTGACACCCAACCAATAGTTACGTCCCATTTTATAAGAAGTGCCGGAAGAAACAACTGGTTGTTTTTTATTGAAAACATTATTGATGTCGGCAGTCACTTCCAATTCATGGCCAAACGGCATCGGCTGTTTGTAAGCGAAACGCCAGTCCACAAACAATGCCGAACCCAAAGCCGCATCTTTATACAAAGCTGCAGTGCCGTTGTAATCGCCACAAACCGCACTATAACGTGATGACGTACAACTCACATCGCCGGCAGCATAACGATACTTGCGCGAGGCCGTCCAACTGAAGCGTTGATCCCAATGCAGGCGCAGGCGCGGGAAGTAAGTATTCAGACTGACAAATGCTTTCCACGGCGCATTGAAATCGGCTGCGGGCAACGACTGCGTATCAAGCAGCTGATTGTTGTAAATGGCTTTTTCGGCAACATCAGTAGCCGTATCATCATAATAACTGTTGTTGGTTTTGGTGCGTTGCACCTGCACGCCGACATTCCAGTCGATTTCGGCGTATTTCCATGCCAATTTGCCGGTAGGGGAAACGGCCAAAGTGAAGGTATTGTTTTTGCTCCAACCATCGTTGGTCAAAATACGGGTTGAATCGGTTTCGCTGCGGCGCACACGGGTTAGCTGGTCTTTGCCGTTGCGGTGTACCCATTTCAATGTCCAAATACTGTCGAACATTTTCTGCGTCACACCCAGTACGGCTTCATCGCTGTATGGTGTTTTCAGATTGGAAACATCGTATCTGACCGTACCGCCCACTCCGCTGCTGTCATAAGTCCAATCTGATAAAGTCTTGCCGTTCAATTTACGTGTGTAAACATGGTTATTGCCGATTTCCTGACGCAGCTTGTAAGCCAACATGGAAGCCGAGTAATAGCGGTTTAAGCCACCAAACAAACGGGTTGACGTATCGCCGAACACATCATAGGCCACCGCCAAACGCGGCGCGATATTGTTATTGCCTAAGAATGAGTTGCGGTCAAAGCGCAAACCGGCATTGATGCTTAAATTTTTCCAAGACATATTGTCCTGAATGTATAAGCTGTAAGTACTATCATCCACCTTTACATTACGGGTCGGATAGTGGGTCCAGCGTGCAGCGTATTGTTCGCCACCAATACATTCATTAGCATCACCGCATTCAACGCGGTTTGAGGCGGTATAATTGTAAAGATTGGCCTCGCTGCTGCGCTTATATTTCGCATCCGCTTTATCAAATTGCCAACCAAAACCGATACGGTGTTTGACTGCACCCGTCTCAAAAGCATTCAGGTTATAATCTTGCTTGAGTGTTACAGTGCTTTTTTCTGTTTCAAATTCGCCATAGCCGCCGTTGGTGACTGTCGCACCATTGGCACGATACGGAATACCGGCACTACGACGGTAGATGCGATAAGTATCGGCATCGTATTTCATATTATCGCCGGTTTTACGGTAGGCGATTTGGCTTTTCATGTTCGCCCAAGACAAATCACGTTCCCAATCTGCATCAAAGCGCAAGCCGCCGCCTTTTGCAGTGTACAAACCGTCAATATTATTCGGCAGCGTATATTTGGACTTGTGCGGCGAATACATAGCTGTTGCTTTGACAACATCACCCGAGTCGGCATGATACGAACCGCGCAGCAAAAAGGTTTCGCTGCTGCGGCGTTGGTTGGTCGAATAAAGATTCTTACCCCACACGGCTTTATCTTGGCCGGCATCACGCAATGCGCCAAAGGTATAGGGAATCTTGGAATCGGTTTTATTATATGAAAACAATACGGCCGCTTTTTCGTTAATCGGCTGATTAATCATCACGCCGTATTGCTGTTTGCGAAATTGCGGCTGGTCGTAAACACTGGCTGTTTGGATAAAATCCTCTCTGTCTTTTTCCGCAATATGAAAATCCGCCCATTCGTCACGGGTAGTACGGTAGAAAATCTTGCCGCTGCTTTTTGCGTATCCGGATTTAAGTTCGGCATTCACCAAACCGCCGGTAAAATTGCCATATTTTGCAGAAATATTGCTGTCGAACACTTCAACATTTTTCACCAAACTGCTGTCAATCCAAAAAGATTGCGTGCCGCCTGCGGGCAAATCCCAAGGGTTTGCCCCTAAAGGGGTTTTTTGAGTGTAATTATTCGAGCCCGGATTCAAATTGTCGTTGTTTGAGATACCGTCAATGGTAAAGTTGTTGTTGTAATACTTCTCACCATGAAACGATACTTCATCAGGACGAATCTCACCGCCTGAACGTGAATTTCCAGCCGTATTGGAAAATTGAACATTGGGATTGTTTTTCAGTAATTCGGTTAAATTGCCGTTGGTGCCGGGGCGGCGGGCAATATCCTCCTCACGCACACGCTGCGTTCCCATTTTATTGGCAAACGTTTCGCCACGGACAACGACTTCCCCTAAATCTTTTATTAATTCAACACGGCTATCTAATGTTTCCGTTTCATCTGCAGCAAAACCATTCGAAGCGGCAAAAACCGGCAGCAGGGCCAGCATGATTGCGTTGGGTTTCATGTTTCAATCTCTTTTAATTTAGGGTATAAAAAAATTAACAATCTTTCAGACGGCACTACCATTATTTTTTTCGGTGAGCCTTCTGACAACCAATTGATGATGCTTATTATTATCCGAATTAAAATTTTTGCTTTATTGATTAAATATGGCAATTTATTCTAAAAATAAAAAATATTCGAGCCTGAATTTATGAAATTTTACTATTAATAAAATTGCTTATCAATTAAATATAAATAGTTGTGATAAGAATATGTTGCATTTTTGTTCTTTTTTCATATTCTATTTATATTTTATATCGTTATTTTGATTGCCACATTACCGTCATCCAGACAAAAGGCCGTCTGAATACTGCACTTATTCAAGCAGCGTATTCAGACGGCCTGATAAACACCGGCATTTAAGCGGCTTTGAACGGCGTCAAATCCAATACTTCGTCATACATATCAGCCAATTCCGGCTGATGGCTCACAATGACCACCGTAGTATGCGGCAAGCGGTCTTTAAGCAGGTTCAGCAAACGTCGGGCCGACTGCATATCCAGTGCAGACGTGTTTTCATCCAAATAAAGATAGTCCGGCTGTGCGAGCAAAGCGCGGGCGATGGCGATGCGCTGCTGTTCGCCTGAAGATAAGGTTTGCGCCCAGTTTTGCACGGTGTGCAGATGATTTTGCCATTTTTCCAAACCGACATCGGCAAGCAATTGCTGATACACGCTGTCGTCATGATGTTGGTGTGACGGATAGCTGATGATGTCGGCCAAAGTGCCACCGCCCAAATAAGTGCGCTGCGGCAGCAATAAGCTGCTGCCATGCGGTGCCTGCCAGTTACCGTCATAATCCGCCCACAAGCCTCCTATGGTACGCAACAGCGTAGATTTTCCCAAACCGCTCTCGCCGGCAAGCTGCGTCCATTTTTGTGTCCGGACTTTGGCTTGCACATTACTTAAAATCGGTGTGCCGTTCGGTGTATAGATATTAAGACCGTTGATGCTTAAAGATTCGGCCTGCAACGGCGTTTTGTCGTTGGCTTGCTCTTTTAAAATATTTTTACGGAATTGGTGCAAACGCTGCACGGTCGCGCTCCACTCCGGCAAAATAGTGTAAGCAAACACAAACCAGCTCAATGAATTAAACACGGCTGAAAACGCACTGCGAATCTGCATAAGGCCGCCGAGCGTGATCACTTTGGCCATAAACAGCGGCACACTCGCCAACACCGGCAGCATCAATGAAAAGCGGTCGTAGCCGGTGGTGAAGAAACCGAGATTACGCTCACGGTTCATCAATGCGCGCCAGTTGCTGATGATTTCGTCAAATTCCTGACGCAAGGCCGTATGTTCTCGCGCTTCTCCGTGATACAACGCGATTTGTTCGGCATTGTCGTTTTTACGCACAAGCGAAGCACGGAAATCGGCTTCGAATTTTTGCTGACGGTAGTTTAATTCATGCAGTTTACGGCCGATGATTTGCGTAAAAATACTGCCGAACAGGGCATATACCACGGCAATCCAAACCAGATAGCCGGTAACCGTAATGCTGTGCCCCATGATATTAAAGGTATGCGTGCCGGATAATTTCCACAAAATCGCGATAAACGAATAAAGCTGGGCCAGATTGGTTAACAGGGAAATAAACAGCTCAATTGTACGCGAAACAAAGATATTCGCATCTTCGGCGATGCGCTGGTCAGGATTGTCGGTGGTTTGCTTCAAAGCGATGCGGTAATACGCGCGCTTGTGCAGCCAGTTGGACAATAACCGCTCGGTCAAGTGTGTGCGCCAGCGGATAATCAAGAGTTTGCGCAGCCATGCACGGTACACCGAAGACACTACGAATATGGCCACATAAACCAAATATTCTTGAATTAAAACATATAGTTCCTTGGCTTTAAATGCTTCCAGGGTATCGTAAAAAGATTTGCTCCATTCGTTGATGCGGACATTGATTTCCACCACGCCAAAACCAAGCGAAACCAAGACAATCAGTATCAGCCAAGAAAGCAGATTATCTCTGCGAAACCAGTAATCTTTAAGAAACCAATTGAATTGTTTGAGAATCGTCAACATACTTATTGCTTTAAAATGAGTATATGAAAATAAATATTAACTGCGCATTATACACGCTTGAAATTTGTCGTCCGATGTAATTTTACAGATGGCATAATCGATTTACAGTCCGTTTTGACGCCTGTTTCTTCCGTAACGGCTATTATTGCGCGTTGATGCTATAATCCGACAATATTTTTTAAAGCGAAAACTATGGAATCCGCAAATAAACCCACGCGCCTCTCCAAGCGTATGGCGCAACTCGGCCTCTGTTCGCGCCGTGAAGCCGACAACTACATTGAACAAGGCTGGGTAAAAGTCAACGGACAAACTGCCGTACTCGGTCAAAAAGTGAATGAAGCCGACCGCATTGATTTGAATAAACAAGCGCATGAACAGCAGGCCGGCCGCGTGACTATCTTGCTGAACAAACCGGTAGGTTTCGTCAGCGCGCAAGCGGAGAGAGGCTATAAACCAGCCACCGAATTGATTACCGCCGAAAACCAATGGGAAGGCGACGACAGCCGCATCCGCTTCAACGAGAAACACAAATTCGGCCTCGCCCCCGCCGGCCGTTTGGACATTGATTCAGTGGGTTTGCTGGTATTGACGCAAGACGGCCGCATTGCCAGGCAATTAATCGGGGAAAACAGCAACCGCGAAAAGGAATACTTAGTGCGCGTGCGCGGCAGATTAGATGAAAAAGGCTTGGCATTATTAAACCACGGCTTGAGCTTGGACGGTGAAAAACTGTGTCCGGCTAAAGTCGAATGGCAAAATACAGACCAACTGCGCTTTATTCTGACGCAAGGCAAAAAACGCCAAATCCGCCGCATGTGCGAGCTGGTCGGCCTGCGCGTGGTCGGCTTGAAACGAATCCGCATAGGCAAAGTCAAATTAGGCCAACTGCCGCCGGGCAAGTGGCGTTATTTGAAAGCGAATGAATCTTTTTGATTGTGATGAAACATCATCAGGCCGTCTGAAAGATGGTTTTCAGACGGCCTGTTTTATTCATACAATCAATTAATTTAAGGTGCTGTCCCAGATAACCAGGAAAAATTCTCACTTACTAATTATTTTAAAATGGAAATCTGAATTTTTACCCCGTTGTTGTCAAAACACTATTTACATTCCTTCAAATACAGCTCAAAATGTGCTTTGACAATACCGTTAAACTTGCGTCAATGGCGTTTTGCCTTATTCCAAAAATGCTCAATCCCATTAATAGGGTTTTGTCTTTCAGCAAAATGTGTACTGTGATTGATACAAAAATGGGTAAATTCACTCATATCTATAGTAAAAAGTAAAAGAAAAACAGACATGACACACCAACCTTTATGACAGCATACTCAAAAGACCATCGGCAAATGGTACTTGGCAAGCCCGAATCAA
>NZ_PXYY01000043.1:0-348 GCF_003013245.1 Neisseria iguanae | reverse complement strand
ATTTTATTGGCACCTGAAAGAAACAGGATTCCGCTTTAATCACAGACATGATAACCTGTATGTAATTTTATTGGAAATGTTACGGAATATGCCTTTGGATTAGATTTGATTCCTAAGCCCCATAATAAATCATTTTTAAAATAGGAATATAGTAAAAGAAAAGCAAACATGACACACCAACCTTTATGACGGCATACGCAAAAGATCATCGGCAAATGGTACTTGGCAAGCCCAAATCAGGAATGGGCGATTGGGCAATAGCCGGTGAATACAACATCGGCAAAACCACCATTCAAAACCGGAAAAACAACCGGAGCGAAAAACCGTCACGGCTCGCAAAGGGAAGAC
>NZ_PXYY01000042.1 GCF_003013245.1 Neisseria iguanae | reverse complement strand
CAGGTTTTGGACTTACTGCCGGAGACTGCCCCTGCGCCGTCGGCACCCCGAAATAACGGATGCCGCAACGGTCGCCTTGCTGCAAAATCTCATCAAGATTCTCAGGTTTGGCACAATATTTAAGGTTATGAATACCCCTTGCATGGGTGCTTTGTCTGTTATCCAATCGCGCAAAACCACCGTCCGATAGCGATGCAAGATGGCTAAATTGCAGCGGAACGGGTCATTTGGGGGAATGCTGGCTATTTAACGTAATTCCCCTATTATGCGAACTATATAATAATCTCGAAGCGCAAAACTTATACTGTATAATCTCATCAATTATTTCACGATTCCTAATGGCTTTATGTTCAATATCTATTTACTGCGTCAAAAAATTACCAATGAAGATTATCAGCGCATAATTATTGCCAACAGCGACGACTTCAGCGTGAATGAAACCGGTTTGCTGCAGGAAATTTTGCAGCGGTTTGATTTTGATGTGGTCCAGGCGCAGGCTTTGGCTCAGGCGGTTTTACAGCAACAGCGTTTTGACCCGAACGAATACCATATCGACAGCGATGATGAAGACATTACCGGTATGTGTCCGCATTGTATCAATCCGCCCATGCCGCCGCTGCGTGATTATTTGGCTTGGCGTGAACTGCGTGGATAACTGCCATTCAAGCCTTAAGGCCGTCTGAAAATATTTACGGCATTTGCCGATTATTGAAATGACTGAATTATATGTTACAAACCGACAATCTTACCTCCCACCAGCCACAGCGTATTATTGCGGCACAATCGATTTCCGCACAAGAAGAGCTTTTGGAGCGTGCCTTACGTCCGAAAACGCTGGCAGATTACATTGGCCAAGCTAAAGCTAAAGAGCAGTTGGCTATTTTTATTGAGGCGGCGAAAAAACGCGGTGAAGCACTTGACCATACTTTATTATTCGGTCCACCGGGATTGGGTAAAACTACGTTGGCGCATATTATTGCCAAAGAATTGGGGGTGAATCTGCGTCAAACCAGTGGCCCCATATTGGAACGCGCCGGCGATTTGGCCGCCCTTTTAACCAATCTTGAGCCACATGATGTTCTTTTTATTGATGAAATTCACCGCTTGAGTCCGGTTGTAGAAGAAATTCTCTACCCGGCCCTTGAAGATTACCAGCTCGATATTATGATTGGTGAAGGCCCTGCGGCGCGTTCGGTGAAAATCGACTTGCCGCCATTTACCTTGATTGGCGCCACCACGCGTGCAGGTATGCTTACCAATCCGTTGCGTGACCGTTTCGGTATTGTTTCCCGCTTGGAATTTTATGAAGACCAAGATTTAGCCACAATTGTCAGCCGTTCGGCTCAGTTATTGTCGTTGAACATGGGTAATGAAGGCGCGATGGAAGTAGCCAAACGCAGTCGCGGTACGCCTCGGATTGCCAACCGCCTGTTACGTCGCGTGCGCGATTATGCCGAAGTGAAAAACGACGGCATGATTGATGCGGGTGTCGCCGATGCGGCTTTGCGCATGCTGGATGTCGATGCCCAAGGTTTGGACGTGATGGACAGAAAATTTCTTGAAGCCATTTTACACAAATTCGGCGGCGGTCCGGTGGGATTGGAAAATGTTGCCGCAGCCATCGGCGAATCCACTGATACGATTGAAGATGTAATTGAGCCTTATTTAATCCAGCAGGGCTTTTTACAGCGCACACCGCGCGGCCGTGTAGCGACTGAACGCACTTATCTTCACTTCGGCTTGAAGGTTCCTGAATAAACCGATAGTCACAGGCTGTCTGAAACTTTTCAGACAGCCTTTCTTCATTTGAAATCAGAACGAATATTCTGCTTTCAGCCAATAGGTACGCGGCATACCCAGTACGGCGAAGCTGCGGTCATATTGGCCACGCTGCACCTGCCAGTAGGCTTTGTTAAACAGATTTTCTACTGCCGTGCTCACGGTTAAATCATTTTTGCCCAGCTTGGTTTTGTAACGCGCGCCGATGTCCACCAAGGTGTAAGAAGGGAAAGCGTATTGTTTTTGCGTGTCTTGGTAGGATTTGCCGAAATACTGCACATTGCCCGACAGCGTCAAACCGTCCACATAAGGCATATCCCATTCCACGCCTGCTTTGACAATCACGCTCGGATTGGCCACCTGAACGCCGCTGACCAAATTATCTTTGAAATTAGGATAATCTTTAATTTGCGATTTTAAATACATCAATCCGAAACTCGGGCGTAGGGTTTGATTCAACAAATTGGCATAAATATTGAATTCCAGACCGCGGTTGCGTTCAATACCCTGTGCATCGCCTGCAACCGCCCTGCTTGACGAAAAATCTGTTCCGCTGGCGGTATTTCCGCGCCAATAGCCCGGACGGCGGATTTGGAAGGCGTTTAAGGTAGTGACGAAACTGCCCCAGTTTTTACGCACGCCGATTTCAAACTGGCGGCTGACGCGAGGTTTAGCCATGGTGGTTTCACCCGTTGTATCGTCGACACTCAAACCGGACGGCTCCAAATCTTCCATATAGTTGCCGTATACCACCAAATCCGGTTGCGGCACCCACGCAGCCATCAGCATCGGACTGAAGCGGTTGGCATCGGCTTTGGTTTGGTCGGTATTGTTTTTTTGCCCGACTTGCTGGAAGCGGCCGCCGACGGTCAACCTGTATCGGTTATCGGTAAAACCCATGGTGTCGGACAAAGCCAAGCTGTCGACCTGAATGCGCGTGTCCAGAGTCGGCGTGCTTTCCATGGTAGTTGGATAATTGGCGGTAAATGAAGTCAATTGGGCGGTGATGTCGCCTGTGCCATCAATAGTGGCTTTATTGCTGCCTGCTTTGGTACCGCGATAGGTTTGGCGGCGGCGGTCAATGCGGTCTAAGGCCGCGCTCCATGTGTGGCTGACGGCGCCGGTTTCAAATTCGCCTCGTGCCGTCAAATTCATACTGGTGGTTTGGAAACGCTGGTCGGTCAACCGCGCGGTATTGGTGTTATATTGATTGCTGTCGGTGGTGGTGACTGTCGGCGAAATCAAAGTGCCGTAATAACGCGCCTCGTTATAGCCGATACCGCCGCTGATTTGAAAATTATTATCGGTGTCATACTCAAAGGTCAGCATATTGGTTTGACCGCGGGTGTTTTGCCTGTTCCAGTTAGGTAAAAGATTGGTGTTGCCTTTGGGTGCGTCAAACAATCGGCCGTTGGTATTTTGAATATCCTGAATGCGCGCGCGGCCGCCTTGCACTTTGCGTTTGGAATATACGGAATCAAACGCCGCGCGTAATTTTTCACCACGGTAGTCGGCATTCAGCGCAAATTCTTTGTTGTCTTCACTGTATCCGTCACGCGGAGTGGCGCCGTGGCGCAATTTGCCGTTGGCGCGCACGCCGAATTGCTTGTCTTTGCCGAAACGTTCGCCCAAATCGAATGTGCCTTGGCCACGGCTGTTACTGAACAAGCCGAAACTGGTGGTATGCTTGCCCTCATCTGCCGCTTTTTTGGTTTCAATATTTAAAGAGCCGGATACCGCACCTTCCGGATCCATGCCGTTCACCGCCGTTGACGCACCTTTAATCAATTGCGCGGAAGCAACCTGCACGCTGGATGTACCCTGTGTGCCGTACATACCGGCCAAACCATTCACGCTGAATTGGCGGGAATCAAGTTGATAGCCGCGGAAATACAAGCCGGTGAGCGTGTTGGTCTCGCCACCAAACTGCCAAGTGGCGGCATCTTTTTTGGCAACTACGTCCACCAATGTGCGCGCTTCTGTATCATGGATCACTTTCTCATCATAATTCACCACCGTAATCGGCGATGTAAAGGCATTGGCTTTACCGAGCAAGCCCAGATTCACGCGGTCTTTCAAATCGCCGTCACTGGCGATGGAATACGATTTGGCGGCTCGCGCGCGCTTGTTATCGCCCCTCACTTCCACTTGCTGCAATTCGGTTTGATTTAGTGTGGTGGAATGGCTGTTTTTATCGGCGGCGTGGGCAAATGCACCGGCAATCAGCAGCGGTATTAAAGCTAAGTTGCTGTTCATACTGAGTTTTTCTCTGAAAATAAATATACTTTAAGCGTAAAAAATTAAAAAATGTTTTTAAGTGCGCATTATATTTGATAACATTCCGCGCTTCTATAAACTGAAATAAAAATTATTCTTATCACTATTTAAAAAAATACATACAACGTTTGGCATAATAAGCGCACAAATCATTAAACAATGCCGTCTGAAAGTTTGTTTTTCAGACGGCCTGTTAAAGTTAACAAAAAAGACAATCAAATCATGCAAAAATGGCAAGCCGAGCTTTACAGCACTCCGCTGTGGCTACTGCAAACGCTCGCGGGTGTGGCGGTGGTGTTCATTATTATATTATTTTTCTCTTCCAAATCTCGTTTCGGCCAAGAATTCAAATACATACTCAAGCTTTGCCTAACCCGGAAAAGCGGTGTTAAAATCACCATGGCCATTGTCGTGATGCTGCTGTTACTGCTCACCGAAATCCGCCTAAACGTACTCAGCACCTTTATGTCCAACGGCTTATACAGCGCCATGCAAGACATGAAAATACAGGCATTTTGGCAATTTGCCGTGATGAATGCCGGCGTAGTACTGCTGCGTACATTTAACGGTGTAATCAACGATTTTCTCGACCAAAGTCTGGCCATCAAATGGTCGGAACAACTCAACCATGTACTGACTACGCGCTGGCTGGAAAACAAAAATTACTACCGCTTGCAAATGCATCGGCATTCCCCCGACAACATTGACCAGCGTATCCAGCAAGATGCGCAGGATTTCATCACTTCCACCATCGAATTTGTACGGGGCATGCTCAATTCGGTGGTATCGTCGTTTGAATTTGCATTTGTGTTGTGGGGCCTGGCGGGTATACTCACTATTTTCGGCTACAATATTCCGCGCGGTATTGTGTGGTTTGTGTTCATTTTCGTGATTCTGGCCACGTTTATTGCCATGTGGATCGGCAATCCCCTGATTCGTTACAACTATGAAAACGAAAAGCTCAATGGCGACTACCGCTATTCGCTGATTCGCGTGCGCGACCATGCCGAAAGCGTGGCATTTTACGATGGCGAATGGCGCGAACAGAGCCAATTAAGCAGCCGCTTTGCCGCCATCATCCGCAACCGCTGGCTCATCGCCCGCCAAAGTGTGGCCTTGAGCGGATTTAACGATATGTTCAGCAACGGTATCCAGCTTTTCCCGATTATTCTGCAAGCTCCACGTCTGTTTGCCGGACAAATCAAAATCGGCGACGTGCAGCAAACCGTGCAAGCCTTCGCCCGCTTACAACGCGCGCTGTCGTTTTTCAGAATATTTTACGAAGAATTCACCGCTTACCGTGCCCGCTTGGAACGCTTGTACGGATTTTTACTCAGCACCTGCGGGCACCACAGCGCGCCTAAACCGAAAATCCGACAGGTTTCAGACGGCCTTACCTTAAGCAATGTCGCACTTTACCGCAACAATGGCGCAATCCTGCTCGACAACATCAATATTGATCTCAAACCCGGCGATTCGTTGCTGATTAAAGGCCCGAGCGGCTGCGGCAAAACTTCATTGCTGCGCTTGCTGGCCGGATTATGGCCGTTTGGCAGTAGCGGGGAAATTTCACAACCTGACCGCAGCCAAATCCTGTTTGTCCCACAACGTCCCTACACGCCGCAAGGCACGCTGCGTGACGCCATTTGCTACCCCGATATCAATCCCCAACACCCCGATTTACCTGCTTTGATGATCCTCTGCCGCCTCGATCATTTAAGCGGCCGACTCGACAAATCCGATGATTGGCAACACAAACTCTCGCCCGGAGAATTGCAACGCATCGCCTTCTGCCGCACCCTGCTCTCACACGCCAAAGTCATCTTACTCGACGAAGCCACTTCCGCGCTTGACGAACCGACCGAATCGTTGCTCTACCGCACCATCCGCGAAAAAATGCCCGACAGCATCATCATCAGTATCGGCCACCGCAGCAGTTTGAATGAATTTCACAATATCCATTACGATGCAGGCGCGTCCGAGTGCGGTTAAATCCATATAACGACAGCGCACGTTGTAAGCGGGCGAAGGCTTGCACGGTTTGCTGCACCTCGCCGATTTTGATTTATCCGGCAAACAGATGAAACCATGATAAAGGCTGTCTGAAAACCAGTTTTCAGACAGCCTTTCTGATAAAATTACGCTTAAACACATCACGCGAGAACATTATGCCTGAAATCAAATGCCCCCATTGCCACACCGCTTTTACCGTCGATGAAGCCGGTTATGCCGACATTGCCAACCAAGTACGCACGCTGGAATTTCAGCAGGAATTAAACGAGCGTTTAGCACAAAGCCGCCGCCAGTTCGATACCGAAATCAAGCTGGCAGAAAACACGCTGGAAAAGGCTTATCAGCAGAAACTCGCCGCCAAAGAGCGTGAATTGGCCGAATTGGCGGCACATTTGAAAAGCCATGAAAAAGACAGCCAATTGGCCGTTGCTGAAGCGGAAGGCCGTCTGAAAGCGCAATTGGCCGAACGCGATCAGCAAATCGCGGCGCTGCGCTTGCAGGCCAAATCGTTGGAAGAATCGAAAAACATCGAAAAAGAATTGGAAATCCACCGTACCGTGGCGGTAAAAGAACGTGAATTGGGCGAACTCAGTGCGCGGTTCTTATTGCAGGCCAAAGAACGCGAATTGGAAAAACAAGCCTTGCGCGAGCAATACCAAGCCGAGTTGAAACAAAAAGACGAAGCCATTACGTTTTATAAAGATTTCAAAGCACGCCAATCCACCAAAATGATCGGCGAAAGCCTTGAACAACACTGCGAAACCGAGTTTAACCGCATCCGTACCACCGCTTTCCCCCAAGCCGTGTTCGGCAAGGATAACGACGCAGCCGGCGGCAGCAAAGGCGACTATATCTACCGCGAATGCGATTCAGACGGCAATGAAATCATTTCAATTATGTTTGAGATGAAAAACGAAAATGAAACCACCGCCACCAAAAAGAAAAACGAACATTTTTTCAAAGAGCTGGATAAAGACCGCCGTGAGAAAAAATGCGAATATGCCGTGTTGGTATCGCTTTTGGAAGCCGATAATGAGCTTTACAACGGCGGTATTGTCGACGTATCTTACGCCTATCCGAAAATGTATGTGGTGCGGCCGCAGTTTTTCGTTCCGCTGATTTCACTGCTGCGTAATGCCGCACTCAATACCCTGAAATACAAACAGGAAGTCGCGCAAATGCGGGCGCAGAATATTGATATTACGAATTTTGAAGAAGATTTGAACGCGTTTAAAGAAGGATTTGCCCGCAATTATGATTTGGCCAGCCGCAAGTTTCAGACGGCCATTGAAGAAATCGACAAAACCATTACCCATTTGCAGAAAACCAAAGAATCTTTGTTATCATCGGAAAACAACTTGCGCTTGGCCAATAACAAAGCCCATGATTTGACTGTAAAAAAACTGGTACGCAAAAATCCGACCATGAAAGCAGCCTTTGAGGCTTTGGAGAAAGAGTAAGTCACTTCAATTACCCATATATCATAAAGGAGCAATTATGTCTTACATAGATTAAGCAAGCAAGTGGTCTGATAGAGTTGTTTCTATTCCCATTCTGTTCAATTTTTATCATGGCTTGGAATTAACTATTAAGGGTTTCTTATGCCTACAATCTCAAGAAAATACTGTAAAAAGACACGAACTTTCATCTCTGGTTCAAAAGCTTGATAAAGATATAATTGGAGAAGATTTATTTACTTTAATTAGTAGCTACACAACCAATCTTGAAAATCCCTCATCTTCAAATTCAAACATAATTCATGATTTTTTATCTGAAAATGAAAAAATATTGATTCATGGTATGAGGCTTTAAAGTATCCTCATGATATTAAAAAAGTAAACATTACAACCATCTTGCATTAAAGTATGGCAGTACGAAAACTCTTCTATTTTGGAAGAAGTTATCGAGTGATATTGCAAAATTAAAAAGACTATCTGCAGAGTTTTATGCGGAGTTTTACGAAATAAACAAGGAAAACAAGGAAACCCCGTGAAAACCTATCTCGTCGGCGGCGCAGTACGCGACCGTTTATTAGGATTACCGGTACACGACCGTGATTGGGTGGTGGTCGGCGAAGACGCCGAAAGCATGGCCGCACGCGGCTTTCTGCCGGTCGGTAAAGATTTTCCGGTGTTTTTACACCCGCAAAGCCGCGAAGAATACGCCCTTGCCCGAACCGAGCGCAAAACCGCCAAAGGCTATGCCGGTTTCAGTTTCCACGCTGATAAAGAAGTCACGCTGGAACAGGATTTGATGCGCCGAGATTTAACCATCAATGCCATGGCGCAAGATTCAGACGGCCTGATTATTGATCCGTTCGGCGGACAAAAAGACCTTTCCGACGGAGTTTTGCGCCATGTTTCACCGGCGTTTGCCGAAGATCCGGTCAGAATTTTGCGGATTGCCCGTTTTGCCGCGCGTTATGGTTTTGTCGTGGCAGACGAAACCATGCGGCTAATGCGGCAAATGGTGGCTGCCGGAGAAGCTGATGCGCTGGTGGCAGAACGGGTTTGGCAGGAGCTGTCCAAAGGTTTGATGGAAAGCAATCCGGCAAAAATGATTGAAGTATTGCAGGAGTGTGGCGCGCTGGCTGTGTTGCTGCCCGAAGTAAAAGCCTTGTTCGGCGTGCCGCAGCGGGCCGATTACCACCCCGAAACCGACAGCGGCATTCACACGCTGATGGTGTTGCAAAAAACCGCCGATATGGGTTTGAGTTTGCCCGAACGCTACGCCGCACTACTGCACAATTTGGGCAAAGCAGAAACACCATCTGAAATTCTACCCAAGCACTGCGGCCATAATTTGGCCTGCGTCAGGCTCGTGCGCGAAGTAAACCGGCGTTTGCGCGCGCCGAAAGCTTGTGCCGAATTGGCCGAAATGGTTTGTCGCTGGCACATTATTTTCCACCAAGTCGGGCAATTAAAACCTGCTACCGTATTGAATACCTTAAAGAAAACGGATGCGTTCAGACGGCCTGAACGTTTTCAGACAGCCTTAAACGTATGCGTGGCCGGTCAACACGACAGTCTGAATTTTGAAGATGCTGCCTACCCGCAACGCGGACATTGGCTGAACCTGTTGCAGGCAGCCAACGAAATCGATGCCGGTAAAATCGCCGCACAATGTGTCCAAAACCAGCAGCAACATTTGATTGCACAATGCATAGACGAAGCACGTTTGGCGAAAATCAAGCCTTTGCATGAAGCATTTAAAGCTGAAGCACACCAAAATCTATGAAACACAACAAGGCTGTCTGAAAAATTTTGCGAAAATTTTTCAGACGGCCTTGTTTAACGATCGTTATTTATTACTTTTTCAAGCCCTTGGCTTTCACGGTGGCAATTGCGCCGTCAATACCTTTTTGTTTGATCAATTCATTGAATTGATTACGGTAAATCGTTACCAAGCTCGCGCCGTCTACGCGGATATTGTAGATTTTGTAAATCGAACCGACTTGATAAAGCTGGTAAGCCACTTCATATTTAGTACCGCTTTTGGTTTGGATTTCGGAGAAAACATCGTGCCTGTTGCCGTTGGAAGTCATTTTGGGCAGCAGCCTCACGTCAGCATCTGCTGCCCCTATTAAAGCCGAATGCGAATACATGGAAATAATCATGTCTTTAAATGCATTGATAAATTCGTTTTTTTGTTCGGCAGAAAAATTACGCCACGGTGCGCCGACGGCCAAAGCAGAAATGCGCTCGTAATCCAGATAGCGGTTAGCATAGTTCTCGATTTGTTTCACTTTTTGCGCTTCGCTTGCCGAACTACGGGCAATCTTCAACACAGTATCCATATTTTGCTGCATTTGTGTTTGCGCAGGATGCGTTGCAGCGGCGGCATATGGAGCCACAATTGCCATCGGTGCGGCCAACATCAAAGCAGATAAATAACGGGTCATGTTTTTTCCTTATGAAGGTGTAGGCAAACTCAGGCTATTGTAATCGCTTTGATATTAGGAAATTTTAATAAAATGTAAAAAACCATTCAGGCTGTTTGAAAATAAGTTAGCAGCACATCAAAAATTTTTTCTTCGATATATCAATTGGTTTGAAATTAAGGGAGAGAGACTTCTTTACAAAATTTCTTCAGTCACTACAATAACGAGCTCTTCACCACCCAGGTGGCGAAATTGGTAGACGCAGGGGATTCAAAATCCCCCGCTGCAAGGCGTGTCGGTTCGAGTCCGACTACTTTGGGCACCAAATTTTAAAAAGACCGCTTCAAGCGGTCTTTTTGTTTTCCTGCTTATTAACTTTTACAGGTTTCAGACTGCTTAACCGACCGTTCCTCCTCCCCTGATTTTGTCAATAAATTGAATAAAATAGCAAATATTATCTCTTATCCTCTTTCATTCTGATTACAAAAAGGGTACATTTACTAAATTGTAAACAATTTTTAATTTTACGGAATACACATCATGGATCGTTTCCCTAAATCATCAAAACTGGATCAAGTCTGCTACGATATCCGCGGCCCGGTGCACAAAGAAGCTTTACGCTTGGAAGAAGAGGGCCACAAAATCCTGAAGCTGAATATCGGCAACCCCGCGCCTTTCGGCTTTGAAGCGCCGGATGAGATTTTGGTCGACGTTATCCGCAATCTGCCAACCTCACAAGGCTATTGCGATTCCAAAGGTTTGTATTCCGCGCGTAAGGCGATCGTGCATTATTATCAAACCAAAGGTTTGCGCGACATTACGGTCAATGATGTGTTTATCGGCAACGGCGTATCTGAGCTGATTACCATATCGATGCAGGCATTGCTGAATGACGGAGATGAAATCCTGATTCCTTCGCCGGATTATCCGTTGTGGACGGCCGCCGCCACGCTGGCCGGCGGCAATGTACGTCATTATTTGTGCGATGAAGAAAAAGACTGGTTTCCGGATTTGGCTGATTTGGAAGCGAAAATCACGCCGGGAACCAAAGCGATTGTGGTGATTAATCCGAATAACCCGACCGGCGCGGTGTACAGTAAGGAAATCCTGCTTGAAATTGCCGAGCTGGCGCGCAAACACGGCCTGATTATTTTTGCCGATGAAATTTACGATAAAATTTTGTACGATGGCGCGGTGCATCACCATATCGCCGCCCTCGCCCCTGATTTGCTGACCGTCACTTTTAACGGCCTGTCAAAAGCTTACCGTGTGGCCGGTTTCCGCCAAGGCTGGATGGTACTGAATGGTCCGAAACAGCACGCCCAAGGCTATATCGAAGGCTTGGAAATGCTCGCTTCCATGCGGTTGTGTGCCACCACACCCATGCAGCACGCGATTCAGACGGCCTTAGGCGGCTATCAGAGCATCAACGAATTCATCCTGCCGGGCGGCCGCCTGCTGGAGCAGCGCAATAAAGCTTACGAGCTGGTGAACCAAATCCCGGGCATCACTTGCGTGAAGCCGATGGGCGCGATGTATATGTTTCCAAAAATCGATACGGAAATGTACCACATTCACGATGACATGAAATTCGTTTACGATTTACTGGTGCAGGAAAAAGTCTTGTTCGTACAAGGATCGGGCTTCAACTGGATTAAGCCTGACCACTTCCGCATTGTGACCCTTCCTTATGTGCATCAAATTGAAGAAGCAATAGGAAAATTGGAACGCTTCTTGAAAAACTACCGTCAATAATTTTTGGAGCTGAAGTAGATTGCCAGTCATGGCAGGCTGCAAAAATGAAAATAAGCCGTTGCAAATTAAAAAAGCGTATCCCAAAGAAACGGCTCCAGTTCCTGTATTGGAACGAACTGCCAGTTCCGCCGCCGGTATTTCAGGCATCCAAGCCAATCCGACTATGCCGCAAAATCCGCCAAGTCACAGCCTGCCATTTAGAACTTCAAGTCGATGGGGTTTTCAGCGGTCCTGCCGGGTTGGATGAGCGTTATTCCGGCCATCAGTATAAAGGCAAATGCGGTCTCAGAGCCGCAGGAAAAGTGGCTGTGTTTGATATCTCAAAACGACAAAGAAGGGGTTATACTGTTGTGGAAGAAAACACCAAACAAAAAACTTTGCTACCTGCCATTAAAAGGAAAATAATGTCTGATTGTTTATGATATGCTTGAGCGGATAAAAATTTTGCAGAAATAGTGTGGAATTACCTCAGCCCCTAATTTTTTCATAACCAAAGGCCATCCGAAACATTCGGACGGCCTTTTCTTTTATCGTGGATTATTTGTTCAACTGCGTATTCAGCATATTTTCACGTGACAGAATGCGATCCAAATCCTCTGCTTCCATTAAGCCCAAATCTAAAATGACATCGCGCACATTCTGTCCGGTGGCTGCACAGATTTTGCCGATGTAATCGCCGTTTTCATGGCCGATGTAAGGATTCAGGAAGGTAAGCAAACCGATGGAATTGAACACATAGCTTTCGCACACTTCTCGGTTGGCAGTAATACCTTTCACGCATTTTTCTGCTAAGCCTGCGCAAGCGTTGTTCAACAGAGAGATGGATTCCAGTCCCAATGCAAAATACACGGTACACGCAGATTTGCCAATTCATCCAAATCCAGCCGAACGGCACGGACAGTTAAATTCATGCTGTTGGCAAACCGTACCAAATCTGCCAGCGTCAAACACGCCAATCCACATTCGACTGCTTCCGTTTGCAAGACAACGGGCAAACGGTGCGAAAAGCCGAATGATAGGCGAGATAGATATGTAGGCATTAGAGTTCCTATCCTGTCATTTTATCCAAAATAAAGGAAAGAAGCTAAGACTTAAAAAAATCCCTATCAAAGATAATAACGTTGCTAATAAGAAAAATAAAACAAATTTTATTTGATTACGACTTAATGGTGGCTGATGTATTAATCCATAATATACAGATAAGGCAACAACGCAAACCAAGACAAAAAAGAAAGCCATGAGTAACGTGTAAGGATTCATCAATGCTATTCCAGTAATTTTGTTCAGTATCCTGTTCCATCACCATAATCATTACCAGATTTATCTAGACTTGGTTTGCCAATGGTTCTTTCAATAACATTACCTTCTTGCAAACCATCACCAATAGCTACACTGCCCCAAAATGTAAATATGTTGGCTCCAACAGCAACAGGCACACTAACCGGGGCTGCAGCCGCCGCAGCCAATCCTATTCCAACTGCACCCAACCCAGCACCAACTTTATCCCATTGAACTCCACCAGAAACTAAAACCATATCTTCAATATTTAGTTCTTTCATAATCATTTTTACTTTAATTCAATAATAATATTACTACTAAAATAACCAAAAACTATCTAAAAATTTCAATTACATCTAGTTTGCCTAGTTGCCAAACTAATTTTTTAATATTTTCTTGTTCGTCAATGCTGAATAATGACAACATTCCAGCTAGGGACATCATGTGGTTATCAACTAAAATCGTTACAAACTTCATACTACATTCATCAATGTTTACCTTGATACCATTCGCAATGATATATCCTTGCGAATGGTAGAGCAGTCAGTGCTATTTAATCTTAAAAAACAATGTTCAGGTAATGTTTGGTTATTAGCATTCATACATTGCGCAATTACCGGCTCCATCACGTTCAATTGCAATTGGCCTGCTTCGGAAGCAAAAGTAATTGTGGTGTCGTTACCTAATACCTTAAAGCACACTTGGTTTACCATTTCCGGAACCACCGGATTCACTTTTGCCGGTGTGATCGAAGAACCGGCCTGCATCTCCGGCAGGTTGATTTCACCGAAACCGGCACGCGACCCTGACGACAGCAGGCGCAAGTCATTACAGATTTTCGATACTTTAACTGCCGTGCGTTTCACTGCGCTGTGTACCATAACGTACGCACCGCAGTCGGAAGTTGCTTCAATCAGGTTTTCCGTCAGTTTTATATCCAAACCGCTGATGGCCGCCAATTTTTTTACTACCAAATCAGCATAACCTTCCGGCGTGTTTACGCCCGTGCCGATGGCGGTTGCGCCCAAATTTACTTCCAACAACAATTGGCGCGTGCGCTCTAAATTGATGATTTCTTCATCCAACAACACTTGGAACGATTTAAATTCTTGCCCTAAAGTCATTGGCACCGCATCTTGCAACTGTGTACGCGCCAATTTCAATACATCTTTAAATTTATCCGCTTTTTGCGCAAAAGAATCTTTCAACACGGTCAGGTTTTTCAAGAAATCTCCTACGCTGTAATACGCCGCCAAGCGGAAGGCAGTCGGGTACACATCATTGGTCGATTGGCTGGCATTCACATCATCAATCGGATTGACCACTTCATAATTGCCTTTCTCTTGCCCCAATTGCTCCAAAGCCAAGTTGGCAATCACTTCACAGGTATTCATGTTCACCGAAGTACCTGCGCCGCCCTGAAACACATCGGTCGGAAACTGATCCATGCAGCGGCCGTTTACCAAAATTTCATCTCAAGCCTTATCAATCGCGCCCGTGACTTCAGCCGACAAAGCGCCCAATTCACCATTGGCCTGCGCCGCCGCTTTTTTTACCTGCACCAAGCTGCGTATAAAATGCGGCATATCCGCTACTTTTTGCGAAGAAATCTGGAAATTCTCCAAAGCGCGCAAGGTGTGGATACCCTAATAAACGTCGCCTGGAATCTCACGTTCGCCCAACAAATCATATTCGATACGATAAGCCATACTCTTCTAAAACCCTCTTTGAGAAAATATTGATATCGCCGGCACGCGGCTATACAGGGAATTAAGGTAATCTTGTTAGCTTGGTTTGTCCATATATTTAAGGTATAATTATCCGGTCAGCTTTTGTTGCTCATTAAGCCAATTTTCCGCCAGCCCAAGCCTCCACACTGGCCAAAGCTTCCGGCAACTTATCCGCTTCCGTCCCTCCGGCCTGTGCCAAATCCGGACGGCCGCCGCCTTTGCCGCCGACTTGTTCGGCCACGAATTTGACCAAATCGCCGGCTTTCACTCTGGCAGTTAACGGTTTGGATACGCCGGCGCACAGGGAGACTTTGCCTTCGTTCACTGCGGACAGGAGAATCACGGCTTTGTCGGACTTTCCGCTCAGGTCGATAACGATTTCGCGCAAGGCGGCGGCATCGGCTTCGATTTGGGCGACAACGAGTTTGGCTGAGCCCAAGTCTTTGGCGTTGCCGAGCAGTTTTATACCTGCGTGAACGGACAGCTCGGATTTTGCTTTAGCCAAGTCTTTTTCCAGCGCTTTGCTTTGGGCGGCGTTGGCTTGGATTTTGGCCAATACGTCTTTTTCGGTTTGCGCTTTGACTTCGGCAATTACGTCTCTAATCAAACGTTCTTGGTCTTGCGCCCATTTCAAGGCATTCAGGCCGGTGATGGCTTCTACGCGGCGCACGCCTGCGGCGATGCCGCCTTCACTGATGATTTTAAACAGGCCTATGTCGCCGGTGCGGGCAACGTGGGTGCCGCCGCACAATTCGGTGGAGAAATCTCCCATTTGCAATACGCGCACTTCGTCGCCGTATTTTTCACCGAAAAGCATCATCGCGCCGGTTTTTTGGGCGTCTTCTATGCTCATGATGTTGGCGTCAACGGCGACGTTGGCCAAGACTGCTTGGTTGACGCGGCGTTCGATTTCGGCGATTTCTTCCCTGCTAATTGCTTTCGGGTGGGAAATGTCGAAACGGGTCAAATCGGCGGTGACCAGCGAGCCTTTTTGTTCAACGTGTTCGCCCAATACGTCGCGCAGGGCTTTGTGCATCAAGTGGGTGGCACTGTGGTTGCGCATATTGGCATCGCGCACGTCATTATCGACTTGGGCGGTAACGGCATCGCCGACTTTCAGACGGCCTGAAGTCATGACACCGAATTGGCCGAATACGGCAGCTTTGATTTTTTGCGTGTCGCGCACTTCAAAACGGTTGTCTCCGGCAAAGATAAAGCCGACATCACCGACCTGCCCGCCTGATTCGGCATAAAACGGGGTGAAATCAATCACAACTGCGCCGGTGTCACCTTCTTCCAAGGCTTCAACAGCTTCTCCGTCTTGATACAGTGCCAATACGGTGGCTTCGGTTTGACGTTCGGTATAGCCTTTAAATTCGGTGTTTTGGCCTTCGTAAACCAGTTGGGTGTTGGCTTTGAAGCTTTGGGCGGCGCGGGCGCGGGCGCGTTGCGCTTCCATTTCGCGCTCGAAGCCTTCTTCATCCAATTCGATGCCCAATTCGCGCGCCATATCGGCGGTTAAGTCATATGGGAAACCGTAGGTATCGTAGAGTTTGAAGATGTGTCCGCCCGCCAACATCATTTTACTGTTGGCGATATTTTCTTTTGTATAGGCTTCTAAGGCAGCGGCAAACGGCTTGCCTTGTTCGGAAACATTACTTTGTTCCACTACTTCTTTCAGGCCGATGGTACGGCTTTCATTCAGACGGCCTTCATTCCGGGTTTGAATGACGATTTGTTTTTTACCGCCTGAATTCCGGGCAGCAGCGGTAAATTCGATGCCGTCTGAAGTGCGCAGTTTTAATGGTGCACCTTGACTTTCGGCAGGCAGCAGGCTTTCCAGTTTCAGAAAGCGCATGCCGTTCAGGACATTATTGAACAAGCCCATGCCTTTTTCCAAGGTTTCGCCGAAGCGGGCTTCTTCGCCGCGCAAGGTTTCCATGATTTGGGTTTGTTTTTCTTTCAATTCGGGATAGGCATCGCCCATCGCTTTGACCAAATCAGGTATGAGTTTGTAGAAAAACGGTTGTTTCTGGCCTAATTTGTAACCGTGACGAACCGCACGGCGGATAATGCGGCGCAACACATAACCGCGGCCTTCGTTACCCGGCAATACGCCGTCGGCAATCAGAAACGAGCAGGAACGGATATGGTCAGCAATCACTTTCAGGCTTGGTTCGTCCATGCTGAATGGGGCGCCGGTTTCGCGGGCAACAGCGTGGAGCAAGTCTTGGAACAAGTCGATTTCGTAGTTGCTGTGTACCCCTTGCATCACGGCAGCCATGCGTTCCAAACCCATGCCGGTATCGACAGACGGCTTAGGCAGCGGATTCATATTGCCCTGTTCGTCACGGTTGTATTGCATGAATACGCAGTTCCAGATTTCAATCCAGCGGTCGCCGTCTTCTTCAGGGCTGCCCGGAATTCCGCCCCAGATCGCTTCGCCGTGGTCGTAGAAAATTTCTGAGCAAGGGCCGCAAGGACCTGTGTCGCCCATTTGCCAGAAGTTATCAGATGCGTAACGCGCCCCTTTGTTGTCGCCGATACGCACGATACGCTCGGCAGGCAGGCCGATCTCGTTGAGCCAAATGCCGTAGGCTTCGTCATCTTCCGCATACACGGTGGCCAGCAGTTTTTCTTTCGGCAGGTTCAGCCATTCTTTGCCGGTTAAGAAACCCCAGGCAAAATGGATGGCATCTCGTTTGAAGTAGTCGCCAAACGAGAAATTGCCCATCATTTCAAAGAAGGTGTGGTGACGCGCGGTGTAGCCGACATTTTCCAAGTCATTGTGTTTGCCGCCGGCACGAACGCATTTTTGTGCGGTGGTGGCGCGGTTGTAGGGGCGTTTGTCGAAGCCCAAGAATACCTCTTTAAACTGGTTCATGCCCGCGTTGGTAAACAGCAGGGTTGGATCGTCGTAGGGGACGAGTGAAGACGAACGTACGATTTGGTGTTGGTTTTGTTCGAAATATCGTAGGAATTTTTGGCGTAATTCGGAAGTTTTCATGGTATTTTCTGTAACTGGTTGAAACGGTTTCAGACGGCCTTTTGAAACTTTTCAAAGGCCGTCTGAATGTAATTTTCAGATTCCGCCTATCTTACCGTAAATCCTTATTTCAAGCTATCTGTCAGCCCGATTATCGGGGCGGAAACGGATATTTTTCAGCCGAAGTGTTTCAAAAATGAATGTCGATATCGGTCATTTACTGCCCAATCAGGATTTAATCGCTTCAAACCGCTCGCTTTACCCACGAAAACTGCATTCATAACCAAAATACGCAAACATTTTCAATCGGCTTGGCCGTGTTTGCCCCAGCTGCCTCCGCAGCTGGGGCAAACAACCCGACAATCATACTGCTTGAGCATCAATCGTTTCACTGCATCGGGCTTTATCGACGATTTGGCACGCAGTGGCACTTGCGTGAACATCGGTTTCGGCGGTGGCCCGGACATCACCAAACGCCATGCCGAAAAAGCCGGCCGGAGATTTGACGGAAGAGCATTACTGTGACAGTAACGCCATTTTCTCCAGCAGTGAAGATTTGAAACACAGCTTTATACAGATCTTTACTTCTCGGCTTCAGAAGCAGCAGCGGTTTCTTTCGGTTGTGCTGCCGGCGCAGGTGCAGAAGCGGCCCTGAAGCAGCCTGAGCTTGTGAAGCCCGTTGCGCTTGACTGGCTTCGGCAAGCGGCGTCCATTCTTTCGGTGTTATTTTTTTCGCACCGGTCATACCGGCAATCATCGTGTCATCGACAACCATTTTTATGATATCGACAACCATTTTTATGATGCCGACTGAACCGGATGCTTTGAAATTGATAGTGCTGCAATAGCAGAGTTTAAAAGCCGAAAAGTAAACGGCATCATGAATCGGGCCGTCTGAAGAGCAGAAACCCGAACCAATCGGTTTGCATACTTTTCAGACAGCCTGTTTGATTTTTTTGCCTCTATTTCTTCTGAAACGCGCGTTTGACGATAATCATCCAGTCTTTTTTATCCAATACCGGCCGCTTGTTGAAGACATCGTATTTGATGCCGTCGAGCTTTTGCAGAATAAGCTGCCCACCGATGATAATCATGCGCAGTTCGAAACCGATGCGGCCTTTGAGCGTTTTGCCTAAGGGCGAACCGCCCTTGAGCATACTGAATGCGCGTTCGCATTCGTGCGCTATCAGGCGTTGGAACGCAAAATCGGCTTTGCCTTCGGCGATTTGCTGTTCGGTCACTTTAAAACGCGCCAAATCTTCTTGCGGAATATACACGCGCCCTTTCTGCCAATCGACGGCGACATCCTGCCAAAAGTTAATCAGCTGCAAAGCCGTACAAATACCGTCGCTGCGCGCGATGCTTAACGGATCATGTTCGCCGTAAAGATGAAGCAAGATGCGGCCGACAGGATTGGCGGAGCGGCGGCAGTAATCGACCAATTCGCCAAAGGTTTGGTAACGTTTTTTCACCACATCTTGCTTGAACGCGGAGAGTAAATCGTAAAACGGCTCAAGCGGCATTTGAAACGGTGTAACCGCTTCATCGTTGAGCCGCCGCATAAGCACGGTTTGCGGCATTCTGCCTTTTTGAATGCGGTCGAGCTCGTGTTCCAATTCAGCCAAACCTTGCAAACGGGTTTCATTGCCGGCTTGGCCTTCATCGGCAATATCATCGGCGGTGCGGGCAAAGGCATACACGGCATGAATGGGCTTGCGCAGGCGGCGTGGCATAATGATGGAGCCGACAGGGAAATTTTCATAGTGGTTGACAGACATAGTATATTCTTTGTGTGGTGCTTTTTTCAGACTGTATAAGTAAAATGTTTCTTTTCCAACAAAAGCGCACCTTTGTGCACACCTTCTGCAACCATGCGAACCATGCCCCGACAACCTGTAGAAGTCGGCTTCATTTTAACAGTTGCCATTTTCTATATTCCTTATTTTACAGCTTCAGCAGCGGCTCCCAAATTCAACTCTTGACCTGCAGCCAAGACGTAAGTTTTTTTACACCGCTGCGACGTCCC
>NZ_PXYY01000041.1 GCF_003013245.1 Neisseria iguanae | reverse complement strand
ATTGGAAATTGTTGGAACCGGGCGAAGTGCGTCTTGCGCAAATACAATGGGGTTGGCCGTAAATCTTGCCTGCTGTTCCTGAAAGAATGCGGGTTCCGCTTTGACTTCGGCACACCGTCCGGGCAGCTTGAAATGCTGCGGCAATGGTGTGGTGTTTGGAGTTAATCTATGTCAGCCCCTAAATTATTACTTTCAGACGGCCTGAATATTATTTTGATTTTTTAAGTTTTAATAGTACCATGAAATTTCTGATGTTTTTACTCGTTGCTGCTTTAGGCAATGTGTTGTACCACACCGGACAAAAATCCCTGCACGATTTGGCAGCCAATCCAATGAAGGTGTTGGCGTTGTATTATGCCGCAGCGCTGGTGTTGTGTTTGCTGCTGATGCCTTTGTTCGGTAAAGTGTCGTTTAATGATGCTGCCAAATTCGCGACGAATTGGCGTGTTTGGTTGGTGGCCGGTGGCATTTTGCTGATTGAGTTGGGGTTTCTGTTGGCTTACCAGTCGGGCGGTTCGGCGCAATGGTCAGGCGTAGCAGTGAACGGTATGGCGGCTTTGCTGCTGATGCCGTTGGCAATTTGGCTGTTTGGCGAGCAACTTTCATGGCGGAAAGTTTTGGGGATTTTGCTGACGTTGAGCGGGCTTTATTTTTTAGTTAAAAAATAGATGAATGGTTTTGCATAAAAAAAGGCCGTCTGAACATTATGTTTCAGACGGCCTTTTGCGGCATACAAACTAAGTTGTGTCCCCATTTCGTCGGCGGCGCACATTTTTGAGCAGAAAAACGCGTATGCAAAGCGATACTCAAAGAGAACGGTTTTACACGCTGCGCCGGTAAAACCTGCCGGCGCAGCAAGGCTGGGCACCTCGCGCGCATTTTCAACGCAGTAGGTGTGTTTTATACCGAAAATATGCCGCATGATGAAATGAGGACACCTAGAAACGGCGTTTCAATCGGCAGGCTTGCAAGATATATACCGCCAATTCCTCTACCGATTTATCAGTCGTGTTGGTGTAAGGAATTCCGTGGCGTTTGAATATGGCTTGAGCATCAGCCACTTCGCTGCGGCAGGTGTTGATTTGCGCGTAGGTCGAATTCGGGCGGCGTTCCTGGCGGATGGCCTGCAGGCGTTCCGGTTGGATGGTAAGGCCGAACAATTTGTTTTTGTAAGGTTTCACCATGCGCGGCAGATCGGTCGATTCCAAATCATCGGGAATCAGTGGATAGTTGGCGGCGCGGATGCCGTATTGCAAGGCAAGATACAGACAGGTCGGCGTTTTGCCTGAACGGGATACGCCCATCAAAATCACGTCGGCTTCCTGCAGGTTTTTATCGCTGACGCCGTCATCATGATTGAGTGAGAAGTTGACTGCTTCCATACGTGCATCATAGCGTTGGGTATTGCCGATACTGTGGTGGCCTTGTGAGGCCAAGGTCGCTTCGGCATTTAGTTCTTTTTCCAATTCGCCCAAGAAGGTTTCAAAGAAATTGATCTGGTAGGCATTGGCGGTTTTAATCATGTTGCGGATTTCGTCGTCGACCACGCTGACAAATGCAATCGGGCGTTCGCTGTTGGCTTCGGCATTGGCGTTGACTTTGGCGATCATTTCTTGCGCTTTTTCAACAGTATTGATAAAAGGGTAGGTGTATCGTTTGAATTCCAGATTGCCGAATTGGTTGAGCAGCGCTTCACCGATGTTTTCGGCAGTCAGGCCGGTGCGGTCGGAAATATAAAAGATGTGGCGGGGTTTGGACATATGTTTCTCTCTATCACGAAATGCAGGAAATACAGTTTGGATAATAGCAAGAGAAGCAGCGGCGATAAAGCAGATCGTTTCAAGTTACAAAGAATTACAACAAAATTAAATAAAGTCAAAATACCAATTTTTTATAAGTAAAATCAATTTTTTTAAAATTTTATGCTAATTTAAATGATTAATAGAGGCGTCTTTATTTCATTAATTTATTTTAAACCCTATATTTTACAAGGGTGTAAGCCGTTTAAGACCTTGATGCTATATCGATTTCATTTTACTACATCGCTAAAGCCCGCAATTTTTCAGACGGCCTGAGCTGTTTTCAAAGCATAAAATACATGACAGGAACAGTTCGGATGTCTTAGAATGAATAAGTAGATTCATTTCTTTTTTAACATCATACGAACTGGATGAAAAATGGCAGCAAACTACGTAATTTGGTTTGAAAATTTACGCATGACCGACGTCGAAAGCGTAGGTGGTAAAAATGCTTCTTTAGGCGAAATGATCAGTCAGCTGACTGAGAAAGGCGTACGTGTGCCGGGCGGTTTCGCAACCACAGCCGACGCATACCGTGCTTTCTTGGCACACGAAGGCTTGAGTGACCGTATCTCTGCTGCATTGGCCAAGCTGGATGTTGAAGATGTGACCGAATTGGCGCGTGTGGGCAAAGAAATCCGCCAATGGATTCTGGATACGCCGTTTCCTGAGCAGCTCAATGCCGAAATTGAAGAAGCTTGGAACAAAATGGTTGCGGACGCCGGTACGCCCGATATCTCTGTGGCCGTCCGTTCATCTGCAACTGCAGAAGACCTGCCGGATGCTTCATTTGCCGGTCAGCAAGAAACTTTCCTGAATATCAATGGCTTGGAAAATATTAAAGAAGCCATGCACCATGTATTTGCTTCGCTTTACAACGACCGTGCCATTTCTTACCGCGTACACAAAGGCTTTGAACACGACATCGTGGCCTTGTCTGCCGGTGTGCAACGCATGGTGCGCTCAGACAGCGGCTCTTCAGGCGTCATGTTCAGTATTGATACTGAATCGGGTTACGGCCAGGTGGTGTTCGTGACTTCATCTTACGGTTTGGGTGAAAACGTCGTGCAAGGTGCGGTAAACCCTGACGAATTCTATGTATTCAAACCAACTTTGAAGCAAGGAAAACCGGCGATTTTGCGTAAGACCATGGGTTCTAAGCAAATCAAGATGATTTTTACCGATAAAGCCGAAGCCGGTAAATCTGTGGCCAATATTGACGTGTCGGAAGAAGACCGTAACCGCTTCTCGATTACCGATGAAGAAGTAACCGAGTTGGCGCATTACGCATTGACCATTGAGAAACACTACGGCCGCCCGATGGACATCGAATGGGGGCGTGACGGTATCGACGGCAAACTGTATATCCTGCAAGCCCGTCCGGAAACCGTTAAATCTCAAGAAGACAGCACCCGCAGCCTGCGTCGTTACACCATTAACGGTGACAAACAAGTATTGGCTGAAGGCCGCGCGATTGGCCAGAAAGTAGGCCAAGGTAAAGTGCGCTTGGTCAAAGATTCGTCCCAAATGGAAAGTGTAGAAACCGGTGACGTATTGGTTACCGACATGACCGACCCTGATTGGGAGCCGGTAATGAAACGCGCGTCTGCGATTGTGACCAACCGTGGCGGCCGCACCTGCCACGCGGCGATTATTGCGCGTGAATTGGGTATTCCTGCGGTAGTGGGTTGTGGCAATGCCACCGAATTGCTGCAGGAAGGCCAAGAAGTAACCGTATCTTGTGCTGAAGGCGACACCGGTTTGATTTACGCCGGTCTGCTGGATGTGAATGTGACCGATGTGGCTTTGGATAATATGCCGAAAGCACCGGTGAAAGTGATGATGAACGTCGGCAACCCTGAATTGGCGTTCAGCTTCTCCGGCTTGCCGAGCGAAGGGATTGGCTTAGCGCGTATGGAATTCATCATCAACCGCCAAATCGGTATCCATCCGAAAGCTTTGTTGGAATTCGACAGCCAAGACAACGAATTGAAAGCCGAAATCAGCCGCCGCATTGCCGGTTACGCTTCTCCGGTAGATTTCTATGTCGATAAAATCGCTGAAGGTGTGGCAACATTGGCTGCTTCGGTTTACCCACGCAAAGCTATCGTGCGTATGTCCGACTTCAAATCCAACGAATATGCCGGTTTGGTCGGTGGCGAAAAATATGAACCACATGAAGAAAATCCAATGTTAGGCTTCCGTGGCGCTGCGCGCTATGTGTCGGAAGATTTCGCCGAATGTTTCGCGCTGGAGTGTAAAGCACTGAAACGCGTTCGCGACGAAATGGGTTTGACCAACGTTGAAATCATGATTCCGTTTGTGCGCACCTTGAGCGAAGCCGAAGCCGTGATTAAAGCCCTGAAAGAAAACGGCTTGGAGCGTGGTAAAAACGGTCTGCGTTTAATCATGATGTGCGAAGTGCCAAGCAATGCTTTGTTGGCCGAACAATTTCTGCAATACTTCGACGGCTTCTCAATCGGTTCCAACGACATGACCCAGTTGACTCTGGGTGTCGACCGCGACAGCGGCGGCCCGATTGCCGCGACTTTCGACGAACGCAACCCGGCCGTAAAAGTGATGCTGCACTTGGCCATTTCTGCCTGCCGCAAGCAAAACAAATATGTCGGTATTTGTGGTCAAGGTCCGTCAGACCATCCTGACTTTGCGAAATGGCTGGTTGAAGAAGGCATCGAAAGCGTGTCTTTGAATCCGGATACCGTTATCGAAACTTGGCTGTATCTGGCTAACGAGCTGAACAAATAAGGTAGTCTGAAAAGACAAGCCCGGATCCATTAACTGCCCTGCGAAAGCAGGGCGGTTTTGTTTTGCTGACGGAATTTCGTTTTGCTGTGGACTTGTTGGTTTGATTGAGTATGACACAGGTGTAGGCTGAGATCTTTCAAAATCTCATTTTTGGTATATTTCTGCGTGCCGCACTTCTCAAATGCTTGGCCTTTTCATGATATTTCTCCGCGTTCTGTGAACTAATGCTTTGAACGGTACTCAAATCTGGACTTTTGCAAAGGTCTCTGACTGCCTGAACATCAAGGCCGGAGTCAAACTATTTTCGGACGGCTTTGAAGCCTTACGTAAAAAGGGGAAATATATCAGGTCATGATGCAACTATTTCATTATTATAAAAATAAGTTACTGAAGCATTTCATATAATTACCTCAATCAAGGATATAAAAATATTGTATTTAACAAATACAGATACGCTATTTTATATTTTATAATGGTTAAATTAAAAATGGTTCTTGATTTTTGAGCATTTTGAGGTAGTCAAGCATGTAAATAAAATGAAGGCTTGTTCAATGGTCGCAGGCTTTCTTTATGGATGATGAAAATGAACCGATTTTTGACAATAGGTTTGGTGTCGGTAGCGATGACTGCAGTGTCGGCTGCAGCTTGGGCGCAAACTCATTCTGTATATTTCAATCAGCAAGGCAAGATTACAGCGACCATGTCGTCTGCGGCTTACGTGCGACAGTATCAAGTCAATGCTGGCTTGGCGCAGGTTCAGGATTTTTATTATCCGTCGATGAAGAAATATTCTGAGCCATACCAGGTGCAAACCAGCCAGATTAAGGTGTTTGTGCCGGTTTTAGACAATGGCACACTGACCTTGTGGCATTTCAACGGTCAGAAAAAAATGGTCGGCAGCTACCGCAACGGCAAGCTTAATGGTGAATGGACCAACTGGTATCCGAATGGCAAAAAATCGGCGGTAATGCCTTATTCAGACGGTTTGAGCAACGGCATCGGTGCGCGCTATTACCGTAACGGCAATAAAGAGAGCGAAATCCAGTTTAAAAACGATAAAGCCAACGGCTATTGGAAGCAATGGTATGCCGACGGCAGCCCGAAAATGGAAATGTTGATGGTCGACGATAAACCGGTAGAAATGCTGGTATGGGATGAAGAAGGCCGGTTGCTGACTGAAATGTCGTTTAAAAACGGGCAGCGCAACGGCATTGTTTTGGATTGGTATGAAGATGGTTCGAAAAAGTCAGAATCCGTGTACCAAAATGACCAATTGGTGAAGAAAACCTTGTGGGATCAGGATGGGTTTGAAATTGAATAAAGCAATATCGTATTTTGAGAAGGCCGTCTGAAAGTTCCAGACGGCCTTTAATATTATGTAAATGACTTTCTATAATCATTTGCCAAGGAAAATGCCATGTCAAAAAATGCCGTACCAAGGTGATGGAATATGGCTGAAATTTCAATAGCCATAAAGAGTTACATAAACAATCACCACAAAAAAGGTTTAACGCTGACGCGCTTTAAAACGGGGATTGCTTTTGCAAATCACGTATACCTTGCCTTTACGGCGCACGATTTGGCAATCGCGGTGGCGTTGTTTTGCCGTTTTTAGAGAAGACAGAACCTGCATTATTTATCCTTTCTCAAAGAAACCATCATGGATTGGAAACGGTGGTGGAATTTGCTGGCGCGGCCTTCGGTGGTTATGTTGCGTTGTTTGCCGGTGTAAACAGGGTGGGAAGCGGATGAAGTATCCAATGAAAACAAAGGGTACTCGTTGCCGTCTTTCCAAACCATGGTTTTACCGTGGGTATTGGTGCACGATCGGATGAGCCAGCCTTCGTCGGCACCGCTGTCGTAGAATAAAACGGTGCGGTAATTATCCGGATGAATGTCGGGTTTCATAAATGTTTCCTAATAAATGTTATAATATAACATTATATACTGATTTTGATAAAAGACAAGTTTGTGACAGGGAAAAATTCTGTTTCGGATGTAATTGGCTGTTTTATTTTGAGATTTATTCTCATTTCAGGCGGCTTGAAATGGAAATATCCGTATCCATATGCAGAGAATTTGTTAAAATACGCTCTCAGACGACCTTGTAAACGTAAAGGCCGTCTGAAATTTTGAACTGTTTCGGCAGCCGTGTTCAGACGGCTTGCGTTTAAAAGATTGATATGTATAAAGTCATACCGATTATCCACGTGCTGTCTAAGCTCGGTGTGTTGTTTTCGCTGTTGCTGATGGTGCCGACGCTGATGTCGTATTTTTTTCTCGACAGTGCGTTTCCGGCGTTTGCCCGCACTGCGTTGGTGACGACGTTTTCTTCCTGCACAATTTGGCTGCTGACGCTGCGATACAATCGTGAGTTGCGTCCGCGTGATGGTTTTACTTTGGTAATTATGCTGTGGCTGGCGTTTGCCGTGGTGGCTGCGGTGCCAATTTATCTGTATGTGCCGCACATGAGTTTTACCGATGCTTTTTTTGAGGCGATGTCGGGTTTGACCACCACCGGTGCAACAGTCATCAACAGTTTGGATACCTTGGCACCGTCGGTCAATTTTTGGCGGCACATGCTCAACTGGCTGGGCGGCATGGGGATTATCGTGTTGGCGGTGGCGATTTTACCGATGCTGGGGGTCGGGGGGACACAGCTTTTTAAAGCCGAAATTCCGGGTTTGGACAAAGAAAGCAAGATGGCGCCGCGTATTTCTCAGGTAGCTAAAAAACTGTGGGGCGCATATATTTTAACCACGGTGGCGGCGTTTTTTTCGCTGCATTGGGCCGGTATGAGCTGGTTTGACGCACTTTGCCATGCCATGTCTTCGGTGGCTTTGGGCGGATTTTCCACACACGACGACAGCATTGCCTATTTCAATTCGGTGAAAATCGAATGGACGATTATATTTTTCACATTATTTGGCGGTATTAATTTCGCCAGCCACTTCGCCGCATTGGGTGGGCGTTCGCTCAAGGTATATTGGAAAGACGAAGAATGCCGCGTGTTGCTGATGACGATGACGTGCAGCATCATTGTTGCCAGCCTGTATTTGTGGCAGAAAGAATTTTATCCGTCTTTGACGGACGCATTCCGTTTTGTCAGCTTTAATTTTGTGGCGATTGGTTTGGCCAGCGGTTTTGCTAATACAGATTTTGCCAAATGGCCTTTGCTGATTTCACTATGGATGTTTTTCTTATCCAATGTTTTAGCATGTTCCGGTTCGATGGGTGGCGGCATTAAAAATGTGCGCGGCTTGGTGCTGTTTAAATTCAGCTTGCGGGAAATGATGATTTTGCTGCATCCGCGTGCCGTGCGTACGGTAAAAGTAAACAACCGCAGTATTTCCGAGCGCATGGCTTTGACGGTGATGTCGTTTATTTTTGTGTATTTTATGACCGTGGTCTTGTTCAGTTTCTTAATGATGGTAACCGGCTTGGATTTTGTTTCTGCCTTTACCGCGGTCATTGCCTGCATTACCAATGCCGGACCGGGTTTGGGTGAGGTAGGGCCGGCACATAATTACGCCAGTTTGAATGATGTGCAGAAATGGTTATGCACCGTGGTGATGCTGTTGGGGCGTTTGGAAATTTTTACGGTGTTGATTCTGTTTACACCGGCGTATTGGAAGAAATAAGTATTGAAATAAGGGCTTATTGGACATTAGGGATGGTTTCTCATCCCAAATACCATCCCTGACAACTAAAATATCCCTTAATCAAGATAATCCCACCTTCTTTTACCAAACCCGGGCAGCATCGGGTTTGGGTCTCCAGTCCAGCTCCACCTGACATATTGGCCGTATCCGGCCCCCCCCCGGTTCCCTGTCCCGTTCAAATGCAAATAAAAAATTCAGGTTACCTTTCAGGCTGTGATACGCGCTTGCCGCTGCTTACGGGTGTACCGCAACCCCTTACCGGCCTCATCAAAACCGCGGTCCTTCGGATAGCTTTCATACGTTTCATACTACGCTGCCAAGGCCGTCTGAAATCCGGTTTGGGTTGGATTAAACATACCGTCTGCCAATGCCTTTAATGCTTTGGCTGCTGCAGATTCCGGATGGCGGGCCGGGTATCCCCGGATGATGCCTTACCGGTGAAACGGGCTGGGTTGGAACGGAATACCGGGGGACAGGCTGTTCAGACCGCCAAACCCGTCTGCGCTAATGCCCTGTATACCCATCCCTTTTTCTTTAACAGCCCCTCATCCTGCCGGATGCAGTGCAATGGTTTCATGTCCTGCCAATTGGAGACAGACTGTCTTACCGTTTATAGCTGTCTTACTAAATAACGGGCACAGAAATATCCAAATGCCCTCACTCCCGCGCAGGCGGGAATCCGGTTCTGTCTGGACGGGAACTTGTAAAAAATTACTGAAAACCAACGTTCCGGATTCCCGCCTGCGCGGGAATGACGGATTTCAGGTTTCAGACGGCATGGTAAAAACTTGTACTCATTTTTAAGTCAAACGGCAATAGCCGGTTCAGAAATGCCATGACACCGAATCCGCGGCCGAAGGATGGTATTGGCGGCAGTCTTTTCCGATTGAATGGGCTTTGAAAGGGCCTGTTTGGTTTTACGGCGGATGGTTTTCCCGTTGCGGTGGTGGCGCTGCGCCGGTTGCGGACAGGTCTGCCTGCCGTGGGTGTATCCGTATGCGGGCAGCCCGGGGGATGCGGGTTTTGAGGTGGGGAGATACGTGTTACACAGGGGACATTTATATCTTTGCCTGTGGCAAAAAGGGCACTTTTTATAAATGTTGGTAAAAACCGCCAAAAGGCCTGTATGATAGAGTTTCCGGCAGTTTTTACCGTTTCAAACGGGCAACAGGCCTAAATTTACAAAATAGGCCGTCTAAAAAATCATTTTCAGACGGCTTGTTGTTTTTAAATCAGATTATTTGACGTATTGTTTCAATAATTCGGCAAATTCTTTTGCGGTTTCAGGGTGTTTCAAGCCATAGGCTAAAGTGGCTTCTAAATAACCTAATTTGCTGCCGCAGTCGTAGCGTTTGCCTTCGAAAGCGTGTGCTAGCACGAATTCGTGATCGAGCAAACGGGCGATGGCATCGGTGAGTTGGATTTCGTTGCCTGCGCCGCGAGGCAGGTCGGTCAGTAAATCAAAAATGCGTGTGGTGAGAATATAGCGGCCGACCACAGCTAAGTTGGAAGGGGCTTCTTCTGGTTTTGGTTTTTCCACAATATTGGTGATGCGCTGGAAGTTTTTCAGCTGTTCGACTTCGACAATGCCGTATGAGCCGGTTTGGGACGGGTCAACGGTTTCTACGCCCAATACGCTGTTGCCGCTTTGGTTGTAAATGTCGACCATTTGTTTCAATGCACCTTGTGGTGCATCGATTAAGTCGTCAGCTAAAATCACGGCAAACGGTTCATCGCCGACAGCAGCGCGAGCACATAACACGGCATGACCCAATCCCAAAGCTTCAGCTTGGCGGATATAAAGGCAAGTGATTCCCGGTGGTAGAATGTCTTTAACGTGCGCCAACAAATTTTCTTTGTTGCGCTGCTCCAATTCGGTTTCCAGCTCGTAGGCTTTGTCAAAATGGTCTTCAATACTGCGTTTGTTGCGGCCGGTGACAAACACCATTTCGGTACAGCCTGCGGCAACGGCTTCTTCAACTGCATATTGAATCAAAGGTTTATCAACGATTGGTAGCATTTCTTTCGGACTGGCTTTAGTAGCTGGCAGAAAACGTGTGCCCATGCCGGCAACGGGGAAAACGGCTTTTCGAATTGATTTCATAGTCTCTCCTTGAGATGATTGAGTATAAGATTTAGGTATTTGAACTTAAAATTTAAAAAATTTATTTTCTTCTTTATGAATTTAACAGTGCCAATAGGGCGGCCTCATTCAAAACGGCCACATCTAAAGCATTGGCTTTTTCCAGCTTGCTACCGGGAGCCTCCCCCGCGACGACGAAATCGGTTTTTTTTGATACGCTGCCGGAAACTTTACCGCCGGCAGCTTCAATCATGGCTTGTGCTTCATCACGTTTTAAGGTTGGCAGAGTGCCGGTTAAGACGAAAGTTTTGCCAAACAGGCTGCTTGCATGGGATTCGGCTATTGTTCCGGTTTCAGACGGCATGTGTGCCAAAAATTGCTGCATGGTCGTTAAAAGCGACAAATTGGCCTCAATACTGCGCCATTGTTGCCAATCTGCGGGCAGGGCTTTGTCGCGGGTTAAACCTTCCACACTTTTCCCGGCCAAATCCCACAGGGCGGCAGCTTTTTTTTCACTGATTTTAAAATCGGGCAGACGGCTGATCCAGCGTTCGGGCGTAACATATTGCGCCAGCGGCAGGGTAACGGGTTGTTCTTGCGGCGCAACGCCGACGGCCAGTAATTCGTCAATCATGTTTTGCTGCTCCGCTTGCGCGAAAAAGTGGGCAATCGAATGCGCCACCACGCTGCCAATGTCGGGCAGACAGGCCAAAACGGGCTCGGGTGCATGGCGGATATTTTCCAAGTTACCGAAGGCCTGTGCCAGCGATTTGGCTGTGCGCTCGCCGACATGGCGAATGCCGAGAGCGAACAGGAAACGTGCCAAATCAGGCTGTTTGCTCGCTTCAATGCCGTCTAGAATGTTTTGTGCCCATTTGGTCGGCAAAGGTTTTTTACCGTTTGTGAGGCCGTCTGAAAGCACCGGAGTGTTTTCAGACGGCATGGCTTCTACGCCGGATTGCGTTTCGGCTTGGTCGGTATTTTCTTTCATTTTTTGCAAGGTGGTAATGTCCAAGCGGTATAAATCGGCAAAATGCCTCACCAGCTCCTGCGCCACCAATTGTTCGATTTGGCGTTGTCCCAAGCCGTCGATGTCCATGGCTTTGCGTGAAGCGAAATGAATCAGACCTTGTACCCGCTGTGCCCGACACAGCATCCCGCCGCTGCAACGTGCCACGGCTCCGCCTTCTTCCCGTTCGATGTCGCTGCCGCAAATCGGGCAATGCTCGGGCAGGCGGTATTGCGGATAAAGCGGTTGGCTGGTAGTTTGATGCTTTTCAGACGGCAGGGCAAACAAATCTTCTTGAAGGCCGTCTAAAAAAGAGGTATTTGTTTCGTCAATGGTTTCAGGTGTTTGCATCGGGCGTCGGTCGAACACCACACGTGCCACCTCGGGAATCACGTCCCCGGCGCGGCGCACGATAACAGTGTCGCCGATGCGCACATCTTTGCGCTGTGTTTCGCCTTCGTTGTGCAAGGTGGCATTGGTCACGGTGACACCGCCGACAAACACCGGCTGTAAACGCGCTACCGGGGTGACTGCCCCGGTACGGCCGACCTGGACATCAATTGCTTCCACCACCGTTAAGGCTTCTTCGGCCGGAAATTTGTGCGCAATTGCCCAGCGCGGCGCGCGCGAGATGAAGCCCAGCGTTTTCTGTTGCGCCAAGCTGTTTACTTTAACAACCATGCCGTCGATTTCATACGGCAGGGAAGGGCGTTTTTGCTGCATTTGTTCGTAAAAGCCCAATACTTCGCCGATATTAGGGAAGCAGCCGAATTGGCCGTTAGGCAGGCTGAAGCCGAGGTCGCTCAAATAAGCCAGCTCTTGAATGTGCTGTTCCGACACGAAACCGCCTTCTTGTTGTGCAATGCTGTAAGCGAAGAAATGCAGTTTGCGTCGGGCTGTGATTTTTGAATTGAGTTGGCGCAAGCTGCCGGCAGCGGCATTGCGCGGATTGGCAAAGGTTTTTTGGTTTTGATCGGCCTGACGTTGGTTGAGTGCGGTAAAATCGGCTTTGAGCATCAACACTTCGCCGCGTACTTCAATCAGTTGCGGCACATTATCGCCATGCAAACGTAAAGGAATATTAGCGATAGTTTTGACGTTTTGCGTGACATCTTCGCCTGTCGCGCCGTCGCCGCGGGTGGCTGCCTGCACCAGCATGCCGTCGCGATACAGCAGGCTGATGGCCAAACCGTCGAATTTCGGTTCGATGACGTATTCTGCTTGTGCGCCGTTTAAGCCTCCGCGCACACGTTCGTCAAACGCATACATTTCCGCGTGGTCGAATACGCCTTCTTCGTTTTGCGGCGAAAAAGCATTGTTCAGCGACAACATCGGCACGGTATGGCGCACGCTGGTAAAACCTTCCAACGCCGCGCCGCCGATACGCTGGGTTGGGCTGTCGGGCTGTTTGTATTCGGGCTGCGCTGTTTCCAAGGCTTCGAGTTCGCGAAACAGGCGGTCATATTCGGCATCGGGAACGTTGGGCGCATCAAGCGTGTAATATTCGTAGGCGTAACGGTTGAGTAGGGCGGTGAGGTCTTTAATTTTTTGTTCGGTTTGATTCATGGTATGGTGTGTTTCGGACGGTCTCTCATGGATGATTATTAGGCCGTCTGGAAAGAGCATAACAAAAGATATGGTAATTCTACCTGAAAAAAGCGGATACGCTGTGCATGTATCCGCTTTTTTATGATGGCTGATGGTGAAAAGTTATTGAAAGAAGGGGCAACGCTGTCAAACTTTCCACTCTTTTTATGTTTATGAGAACAAGCGCAGCGATTGTTTGCTGCCCGGTTTGATGCCTACTTTCAGCATTTCTTCTTGGCGCGCCAGCACATAATTGCGCACGTCTTTCAGCCAAGGGGTAGAGACTTCTTCCATTTTGTCGTTAACCAAATCCAAACTCAATTGGCCGGACAGTTTCACCGCCAAGTCCATAAACAGGTCGAAAGTTTTTTCGCCGGCCGGAATGTGCGGAATGTCAAACAACATGCTGAAGCCGCGGTAGGCTTGGTTATTCAGCAATGCGCCGGTAAACGGTGAATTGTCGAGCGAAGCCAAAACAAACATCGGATTGCCGCTTTCATCGAGGTATTGGAATGTACCGTCTTCCGCCAGATTGAAACCGACCCTTTCTACTGCCGAACGCAATTCCAAGCCGCTGATGCTGGAACGAGATACCAGATGGATGGCGATGGTTTGGTCGACGCGTTCGCAGAAGCTATCAAGTGCTTGCGCCACTTCGCTGAAGGCAGGACGGTCGGTGTAACGTACTTGGCCGCCAATCAGTTGGGCGAATGCGCCGACTTGCTGGTTGAATTGCTCCAATTCTTCCGGCGTAGCCAAACCGTTGCGGCTGACGGCTTGCAAGCCCATCACGAAACCTTGGTAGTACACGCCCGGAATCGGTTCGGCTGCTTGGAAGCGGTCGTCCATGGTGCAGCCGATGATTTGGAAGCGGTGGCGGTTGGACAGGCGCGGCAAGGCATGCAATTCCTGTGCTTCGTTCAAGGCGATGTAGGCCATATAATCAAAGCGCGGGTCGAACCAGGGCAGCTCGACTTGGGAAAGCTCGTCCAAGCTCACCAGATTGCCGCGGTGTGCTGCCGTATGAGTGCTTGATGTCCTGATTTCATTGTTCAAACCGATAATGGTGTGCTGTACCTGTTCTTCGGTGAAATCGTCTTCCATTGCCAATTCGATGTCGGTTTTGATGGGGGAAGGTTTCGCCAATTTGGCTTTAGCGGCGTAAATTTCGTCTTGCTCATGCAGGTTGCGCAAAGCAGCTTCTTCGGCTTTGTTTGGTTTTTTCAACAGAAAACCCCGGCTGCCAGATTCTCTGCCGTCACGGACATGGCTGGTTTTGCTCGCCAAAAGTGCGTCTTTGTCAGAATGGCCGAACTGCTCCCGGACTTGTTTGCGGTATTGGTTTTCTTGATACATATTGTAGGCAATTACGGCCAAAATAATGGCCAAACCTAAAACGATAATAATCATGGTGGGCACTCTTGGGGAAAGGAATTTCTGGAGTGGCGCAATGCCGGATTCGAACTGCAATCGCAACATCACGGTAGTGTTCGGATTATAACGAAATTTACCTGTTCTGACAGCATTAAGCATAAAACCGTCGGCAACTTTGCTTCAGGCCGTCTGAAAAAATCAACGTTTGACCGGAAAACCCGCTTCGACTAAGCGCGGCCAGTCAAAAAAATGACCGGGATCGGTTTTGCGGCCAGGCGCGACATCCTGATGGCCGGTGACGGCTTCGATGGGATATCGCGCTTGTAATGCACTTAATAAATGTTGCAGCGTTTGATATTGCGTTTCGGTAAACGGTTCAAAATCGCAGCCTTCCAATTCGATGCCGATGGAAAACAGATTACATTTTTCCCGCCCTCCAAACGAAGAAATGCCGGCGTGGTAAGCCATGTCGTCGCACGAAACGAATTGTACGGCTTCGCCTTCGCGCGTGATGAAAAAATGGCTGGATACGCGTAAGGTGTGGATCACGCTGAAAAACGGGTGTTCTTCCGGCCGGATTCGGTTGGTAAACAATTTTTCCACTGCACCGTTGCCATATTCAAACGGTGGTAGGGAAATATTGTGCAGCACCACCAGTGAGATTTTCTCACCGGCAGGTCGGGCTTCAAAATTGGGTGAATGGACTTGGTAGGCAGCCGACCAGCGGCCTTGTTGCCAAGAAGATGCGGAATTCATGTTTCAGACGGCCTTATGACAATATTTTTATTTGATAATGCAGCGTTATTAGGTTAAGTGTAAATCTTCGGCAAAGACAGCGCATTCGGTTATACTGTCGCCCGATTAAACTTGATGACACATCCTACCATGTTGAATAAATTGTTGAAATGGCTGCTGGTGTTTTTGCTGGCTGTGATTGCGGCGGTGGCGGCATTGTTGTTTGTGCCGAAAGACAACGGCAAAACGTATCGCGTCAAAGTGGCCAAAAATCAGGGTATTTCGTCGGTAAGCCGCAAGCTTGCCGATGACGGGATAATTTACAACCGTCATGCATTGATGTTGGCCGCTTATGTAACAGGCATGCATAATCAATTAAAAGCAGGCAGTTACCGCATGCCGGCCAAAACATCGGCGTGGGATGTGTTGCAAAAATTGCGCAGCGGCCGCCCGGATACCGTGAGCGTGAAAATCGTCGAAGGCATGCGTTTTGCCACCATGCGAAAAATCATCAACGAAACCGAAAGCATTCGGCATGATACCGCCAGCTGGAGCGATGAAAAGCTGATGGTTGAAATCGCGCCCGATGTCCCGAATCGGAACCCGGAAGGCCGGTTCTTTCCGGATAGTTATGAAATCGATGCCGACAGCAGCGACATTCAGGTTTACCGCTTGGCCTATAAAACCATGCAGAGAGAACTCGGTGCCGCATGGGACGAGCGTCAAAGCGGCTTGCCGTATAAAACCCCTTATGAATTGCTGATTATGGCCAGCATCATCGAAAAGGAAACCGGCCATCCGTCCGATCGTGCGCATGTGTCGTCCGTATTCAAAAACCGGTTGGCCATCGGCATGCGCCTGCAAACCGACCCGACCGTGATTTACGGCATGGGTTCGGCTTATCAGGGCAAAATCCGCAAAGCCGATTTGCGTCGAGATACTCCTTACAATACCTACACCCGCGCCGGTCTGACCCCGACGCCGATTGCTTTGCCGGGCAAAGCTGCTCTGGAAGCCGCTGCGCATCCTTCGACTGAAAAATACCTGTATTTCGTGTCCCGAATGGATGGTACGGGCTTGAGCCAATTCAGCCATAATTTAGATGAACACAACGCTGCGGTGCGTAAATATATTTTGAAAAAATAAGAGGCTGAAGTAGACTAGCAGTCATGTCAGACTGCAAAAATGAAGATAACCATTGCAAATTAACAAAGAATACCCAAAGAAAACTTTTCTGGTTTTTCGTACCGGAAGCCACCGCCCGTGCAGCCGCTGATATTTTGGGTATCCAGCCCGGTTGGGCTATGTTGTCCTACCGCAAAACCAGCCGGGTGACAGCCTGTCATTTGGCGCAGGAAGCCGGCAGGGTTTTCAGAGGCCCCACCGGGCCGGACGGAGGTTGTTTCGGCGGTCGGCGTAAGGGCAAACGCGGACGTGCGGCAGCAGGGAAAGCGGCGGTATCCGGCATCTTAAAGCGGCAGGGAAAGGTTGGTACCGCCGTTGCGGGGGATAGCGGGAAGGATGCCTTATTTCCGGTTATCAAACAGCAAACAACACCTGACGGCATTGTTTATACCGGTAGTGACAGGGGCTGTGACGTGCTTGATGCGGGCAGCGCATCAACCGTTCACAGCCTTTTGCAGACCGTCAAAACCCTATCGGCGGCATTGGAAATTGTTGGAACCGGGCGAAGTGCGTCTTGCGCAAATACAATGGGGTTGGCTGTAAACCTTTCCTGCTGTCCTTGAAAGGATGCGGGTTCCGCTTTGACTTTGGCGCACCGTCCGGGCAGCTTGAAATGCTGCGGCAATGGTGTGGTGTTTGGGGTCAATCTGCATCAGCCCCAAACATAATATCGGAATAAGCAGGAAGGCCGTCTGAAAATACAATATTATTGTAAAATTTCAGACGGCCTGTTTATCACATTTAAGGAACCGCATGAACGCGCAATTCATTACGCTCGACGGCATAGATGGTGCCGGAAAATCGACCAATTTGGCTGTGATGCAGGCATGGTTTGATGATCACCAATTGCCGGTGGTGTTTACACGCGAGCCGGGCGGTACGGCAATGGGCGAAGCATTGCGCGAATTGTTGCTCAATCCGCAAACCCAAGTCGGCCTGCGGGCGGAGACTTTATTGATGTTCGCCGCGCGCCAGCAGCATTTGGAAACCGTGATTTTACCGGCTTTGGAAAAAGGCTTTCATGTGGTATCCGACCGCTTCACCGATGCCACGTTTGCCTATCAAGGCGGCGGCCGTGGCGTACCGTTGCGGGATATTGAAGTATTGGAAAACTGGGTGCAGGGCGGTTTGCGGCCGGATTTGACTGTGTTGCTGGATGTGCCGCTTGATGTCTCGATGGCGCGTATCAGCCAAACGCGTGATAAAGACCGCTTTGAGCAAGAGCAGGCCGGTTTTTTTGTGCGCGTGCGTGATGTATATCTTAACCGCGCTGCCGCCGCGCCAAACCGCTACGCCGTGATTGACGGCAACCGCGAGCGCGGAGCGGTCAAGCAAGATATTGAGTTGGCATTAAGCCGTCATTTCCGGCTTTGATTCAAAAATAAACGAAAGGCCGTCTGAAAAGCTGGATTTTTGTTTTTCAGACAGCCTTTCTTGCGATGTATCAAATACTTTTCTATTGTTGACAAAAATAATCAAATTAACGGTATGCCCGGGCAGGGTTGCATGTTAAAATTACGCCCGATTACATCAGCTTGAAAGCACAGATATTTACTTGCTTTTGTATACTACCGCCTGACCGATTTTCAGACGGCATTCACTCTCCACAGCATAAATTATTGCAACAGGATCAGCACAATGGAAAATACATTGAAAGATGCAGCACTGAAATTCCACGAATTCCCCGTCCCGGGCAAAGTATCCGTTACCCCGACAAAATCTCTGAGCACTTCGGAAGATTTGGCTTTGGCCTATTCGCCGGGTGTCGCATTCCCTTGCTTGGAAATCGCAGCCGACCCGCAAGCCGCTTACCGATACACCGCCAAAGGCAATCTGGTTGCCGTCATTTCCAACGGCACGGCCGTTTTAGGTTTGGGCAGCATCGGCGCATTGGCCGGTAAGCCTGTGATGGAAGGTAAGGGCGTATTGTTTAAAAAATTCGCCGGTGTGGATGTCTTCGATATTGAAATCGACGAAAAAGACCCGCAAAAATTAGTCGACATCATCGCTGCGCTTGAGCCGACTTTCGGCGGCATCAACTTGGAAGACATCAAAGCACCTGAGTGCTTCTACATCGAACGAGAATTGCGCAAACGCTGCAAAATTCCGGTATTCCACGACGACCAACACGGCACCGCCATCATTACCGCCGCCGCCGTATTGAATGCGTTGCGCTACACCGGCCGCGACATCAGCGAAGCCACTTTGGCGTGTTCCGGCGCCGGTGCTGCTGCGATTGCGTGTTTGAACCAATTGTTGGCACTCGGCCTGAAACGCGAAAATGTCACCGTATGCGACTCTAAAGGGGTGATTTACCAAACCCGCGAAGACAAAGACCGCATGGACGAGTCTAAAAAATTCTACGCAGTAGAAGACAACGGCGCGCGCAATTTGGCCGATGCCGTGAAAGGCAAAGATATTTTCTTGGGCTTGTCGGGTGCAAATGTGCTGACTCCTGAAATGCTGTTGGCCATGAACGACAAACCAATCGTGTTTGCCATGGCCAACCCGAATCCTGAAATCATGCCGCCGTTGGCCAAAGAAACCCGCGCAGACGTGGTAATCGGTACCGGCCGTTCCGACTTTCCGAACCAAGTCAACAACGTATTGTGTTTCCCGTTCATCTTCCGCGGCGCATTGGATTGCGGCGCGACCACCATCAACGAAGAAATGAAGCTGGCCTGCGTGTACGCATTGGCCGATTTGGCGATGGAAGAAGTGTCAGAAGAAGTGGTTGCAGCTTACGGTAAAAAATTTGAATTCGGTGCGGATTACCTGATTCCGACCCCGTTTGACTCACGCCTGTTGCCGCGTGTAGCGGCTGCCACTGCCAAAGCTGCAATGGAAAGCAGCGTGGCGACCCGTCCGATTGCCGATTTGGCGGCTTACCAAGCCAAATTGAGCGAATGGAAATTGTAAGATTTTGAGCAGGTTGGGCAGTTGGTGCCCGAGCAGAAAATTTGACCGGGTGTGTGCCAGTGCCGGCAAGCCATCCGGCAATGCCCTACATGATATGCGTATTGCGTGAACATAAGGCACAACGTTTGATGTGGGTTTATAAAACAAAGTCATTATTCTGGGGTGTGTCCTCGTTTTGCCTGCGTCGCCGATTTTCAGGCAGAAAAGCGCGTATGCTGGTCGGTAATCAAAGAGGACGGTTTGATACGCTGCGGCCGGCCGGTAAAACCGGCCGGCTCGGCAAGGTCGGATACCTTGCACGCATGTCCGACGCAGCAAACGGGTTTTATGCCGGAAAGAGGCCGCATGATGACATGAGGAGCACCCTACATTCTGATCAAAATCTGAATATGAAATCAAAAGGCCGTCTGAAAGCTCAATTCTTTCAGACGGCCTGACCGTATTTATTCTGGACGTAAGGGACAAATTTACTGCTCTGCGTCTATTTAATTGAGAAATAATCCTTAATAAACCAATCCTTAATAAACCTTGTCTTATTCTCCTTCTTCATCCCCTGCTGACCCCCAATTTCCGTTTCAAATCCGCGAACCTGCCGTCAAGCAGATTAGTGGTATGGGGATGTTCCAATCAGGGTAACCCTCGAAGGTAAAAAGATAGGGAAGATTGCGTTGCAGGCTGCGACAAGGCTG
>NZ_PXYY01000040.1 GCF_003013245.1 Neisseria iguanae | reverse complement strand
TTCTGTGCCCGTTATTTAGTAAAACAGCCATCATTGCCGGAGCAATGCGCCGATGGGGCTTTTCCGGCACATTGAAAACGGAAAGCTTCGATGAAGACGGTGCGCTGCCGGCGGCGGGGCCGGCAACAATCATAAATGATTACATACTGCAATCATGAACGCTTTAGTCTGGACTTAAAAAAGCTGAGCCCTGTTGCCTGCAGAACCCGGCTTGAAAAGGCTGTTTGAGAAACATTCTTAACTTGTCCAAAGGTTGGGGGACAGTTCATTTTCAGACGGCCTTTTGTTACGAGAAAGCAAACAATCAATAAATGATATTTTTACCATAGCCTTCCAATATTTTCTTGATTTTCAATACCGTTTCTTTCGGTGGCGGGTGAACGCCGGTTAATTTGTATTCATCGCCGCATAAAGCCCATTTGTGCGCACCCAATTCGTGATAAGGCAAGAGTTCAACGGTTTCGATGTTCTCCATGCCACCGATAAATTCACCCAACAAATTGGCCGAACGTTCATCGTCGGTATAACCCGGCACAATCACATAGCGCACGCGTGCCGGCTGTTTGCGCTCGGACAGATAGCGGGCGAAATTTAAGGTTTTGGTATTCGGAATCCCAACCAACACTTTATGAATATCAGGATCAATTTGTTTCAAATCCAGCATCACCAAATTGGTGTGGTCAAGCAAACCGTCCAAAATCGAATCATAATGTAAAGCATAACCGTTGGTATCCAGGCAGGTATGAATGTCGTGTTCGCGGCAGGCGGTAAACCAATCACGCACGAATTCATATTGCAGCAGCGGCTCGCCGCCGGTGGCCGTTACACCGCCACCGGTCGCGCGCAGATAATGACGGTAAGCCATCACCTGCTTCATCACCTGTCCGACCGTCAGCTCTTGGGCTTTATCGGTATGCAAATCCCATGTGTCACGGTTGTGACAATACAGGCAGCGCATCAGACAGCCCTGAAGGAATAACACATAGCGCAAACCCGGGCCGTCGACTGTACCGCATGATTCGATGGAATGTACAATGCCTTTACCTTGGTAATGACGATGCCCTGCAGCATTGTCGGCTTTGGCACGGATACGCGGTTTGATGTCCTTGGCTTGCTGTTCGGGGGTAAGGGTAAATGCTTGCATAATTTAATCCGAATCACGATAAAGACCGTTTGAAAACCATACTATAAGACAATGCCGGATTCATCACCCGGCATTGTCTTTACAACGAACCCTATAGATTACATGGTTTCCGTAAAGGTACGGGTAATCACGTCTTGCTGTTGCTCACGGGTCAGTGAGTTAAAACGCACGGCATAGCCGGATACACGGATGGTCAATTGCGGATATTTATCAGGATTTTCCATCGCATCTTGCAGGGTTTCACGGTTCAACACGTTGACGTTCAAGTGTTGCCCGCCTTCCAATTCACCGGCTTCGTGGTGGAAATAACCATCCATCAAACCGGCCAAGTTGCGTTCACGTGAGCGTTCGTCTTTACCTAAAGCACCCGGCACAATTGAGAAAGTATAGGAAATACCGTCTTTGGCAAATTCAAACGGCAGTTTTGCGACTGAAGTCAACGAAGCAACCGCACCGTTCACATCACGACCGTGCATAGGGTTAGCGCCCGGGCCGAAAGGTGCGCCGGCGCGACGGCCGTCTGGGGTGTTACCGGTTTTCTTACCGTAAACCACGTTAGAAGTAATGGTCAACACGGATTGAGTTGGAACCGCATTGCGGTAGGTTTTGTGAGTAGCCACTTTACGCATGAAGCGTTCTACCAAATCACAGGCGATTTCATCGACACGGTCGTCATTGTTACCGAATTGCGGATATTCGCCTTCAATTTCAAAGTCAACAGCCACGCCGTTTTCGTCGCGAACCGGTCTTACTTTAGCATACTTAATCGCAGATAATGAGTCGGCAGCTACCGATAAACCGGCAATACCGCAAGCCATGGTGCGGATGATGTCGCGGTCATGCAAGGCCATCAGAGCGGCTTCGTATGAGTATTTGTCGTGCATGTAATGGATGATGTTCAGGGCGGTAACGTATTGGGTCGCGAGCCAATCCATGAATTGATCCATGCGTGCGAATACTGTATCGAAATCCAACACTTCGTCCAAAATCGGTTCGGATTTAGGCCCGACTTGTTCCTTCGTTTTTTCGTCCACACCGCCGTTGATTGCGTACAGCAAGGTTTTAGCCAAGTTGGCACGCGCACCGAAGAACTGCATTTGTTTACCGATAATCATCGGGCTTACACAACAGGCAATCGCATAGTCATCGCTGTTGAAGTCTGGGCGCATCAGGTCATCGTTTTCGTATTGCACAGATGAAGTGTCAATCGAAACTTTGGCACAGAATTCTTTAAAGCCTTGTGGTAATTGTTCAGACCACAAAATGGTAATGTTCGGCTCTGGAGATGGACCCATATTGTAGAGTGTATGCAGCACACGGAAGTTGCTGCGAGTCACCAAGGTGCGGCCGTCCAAACCCATACCACCGATAGATTCAGTTGCCCAAATCGGGTCGCCTGAGAACAATTGATCGTATTCCGGCGTACGCAGAAAACGAACCATACGCAGTTTCATTACCAAATGGTCGATAAATTCTTGCGCCTGGCTTTCGGTAATCACACCATTTTGCAAATCGCGCTCAATGTAAATATCCAAGAATGTTGATACGCGGCCAAACGACATGGCAGCACCGTTTTGCGATTTCACAGCTGCCAAATAAGCAAAGTAAGTCCACTGAATCGCTTCTTGAGCATTAGTAGCCGGTTTGGAAATATCATAGCCGTAAGAAGCGGCCATTTCTTTCATTTGCGCCAAGGCATTATATTGGTCGTTGATTTCTTCACGGCGGCGGATCACTTCTTCCAAATTCACACCGTTTTCCAAATCAGCTTGCAATGAGTTGTATTGATTCAGTTTGTCTTTCATCAAAAAATCAATACCGTACAAAGCCACGCGGCGATAGTCGCCAATAATACGGCCACGACCATAGGCATCAGGCAAACCGGTAATTACGCCGGATTTACGACAGCGGCGAATATCGGGCGTGTAAACGTCAAACACACCTTGGTTGTGTGTTTTGCGGTATTTGGTAAAGATTTCTTCTACTTCAGGGTTCAAATCAACGTTGTAAACCTGACACGCATCTTTCACCATTTTCAGGCCGCCAAACGGCATAATGGCACGTTTCAAAGGCTCATCGGTTTGCAGGCCGACAATGGTTTCCAAATCTTTGTCGATATAGCCCGGCTCATGGCTGGTAATGCCTGAAACCACTTGCGCATCAATTTTGTAAGGCTCGTGGGTACGGTTTTCAACTTTAATGCCTTCCATCACTTCCGCCCACAATTTGGTGGTCGCTTCGGTAGCCGGAGCCAAGAAGCCGGCGTCGCCTTCGTAAGGGGTGTAGTTTTTCTGAATAAAGTCACGAACATCTACGTTGGTTTCCCAGTTCCCACCAACAAAGCCTTCCCAGCCTAATGTGCGTTCTTGTACATCAGCAGACATATCAAACTCCTATTTAAAATTAAAGTAAAACTAACCAAATAATTTATATGTTAAGGATAGCACTTTTTACTCTAAAGAGATAGAAATAAAGATGAAATAAAATTACTTATCCATCTTAATTTGATTTACATCAAATCCAATTATAGCTACTTACAAACTACATTTACATTACCTTGGAATATTCTGAAAAGCAGTGTACAATCTAAGCCATCCGGCCCTTAAATAAATCCCCTTAAATAAATCAAATCTTGTCGGTTTCAAGGGCTGGTCTTCAGATGGCCTATCAGGCAAAAGGATGATGCAACACAATGGTTTCTTCACGATCGGGACCGGTCGAAACAATCGCCACGGGCGCACCGCAAATTTCTTCAATGCGTTTCAGATAAACTTTGGCATTCTCCGGCAAAGCATCATATTCTTTCACACCGAAAGTAGATTCCTTCCAACCCGGCATAGTTTCAAAAATCGGTTTGCACAATTCCACCGTATCCGAGCCGCAAGGTAAAATGTCGGTTTTGCTTCCGTCAGGTAATTCGTAGCCTACGCAGATATTGATTTCTTCGATACCGTCCATTACGTCCAATTTGGTGATGCACATACCAGAAATGCCGTTGACCTGAATCGAGCGTTTCAAAGCAGCCGCATCAAACCAACCGCAACGGCGCGCACGACCGGTTACCGAACCGAATTCGTGACCACGTTCGGCTAAGCCTGCACCCACTTCGCAGAACAATTCTGTCGGGAACGGCCCCGAACCCACGCGCGTTGTATAAGCCTTAACAATACCCAACACATAATCCAGCATTTGCGGACCTACCCCTGCACCGGCAGAAGCAGCACCAGCCAGGCAGTTGGATGAAGTCACAAACGGGTAAGTGCCGTAATCAATGTCAAGCAAAGTCCCTTGCGCACCTTCAAACAGCAATTTCCCACCGGCTTCGGCTTTATCATGCAATACACGCGAAACATCGGTAATCATCGGCACAATGCGCGCCGCCACTTTTTCAATCACCGCCATCACATCTTTAATTTTTACCGGTTCGACACCGTGCAAATGCTGCAATTGGACATTATAATAAGCCAAAATCGCTTCTAATTTTTCAGGGATTTTGTCCGTATTCAGCAAATCGCCGACGCGGATGGCACGGCGCGCCACTTTGTCTTCATAAGCAGGGCCGATACCACGGCCGGTGGTGCCGATTTTGCCTTTGCCGCGAGACGCCTCACGCGCTTGATCCAAGGCAATATGATAAGGCAGAATTAAAGGCGCAGTCGGTGCGATTTTCAAACGGCCTTCTACGTTTTTTATACCAGCAGCATTCAATTCGTCGATTTCACCCAGCAATGCTTCCGGAGAAACCACTACACCCGAGCCGATGAAACAATCCAATTGCTCATGCAAAATACCGCTTGGAATCAGACGTAAAATGGTTTTTTTACCGCCCACTACCAAGGTGTGGCCCGCATTATGGCCGCCTTGGAAGCGTACCACACCCGTGGTCTCTTCTGCCAGCCAGTCCACAATCTTACCTTTACCTTCGTCGCCCCATTGCGCGCCGATTACGACAACATTCTTAGCCATAAATTAAAATCCTGCTCTAAAAATTAATTAAACTTCAATTACTTTCCACACACCGTCGATTTCTTTCAGACGGCCTGCAATATTTTTCGAGCCATTGTGCCCAATGCCGTAATCGACAATCACACATTGCCCTTGCCCACGCAATGCTTCAATCGCCTGCTTGGCATTTTCCGCATCTTTTTGTGCCACTATCACCACCGATTGACGGTCGATTTTCGGCAAGCGGCCGATAAAGCTGCGCAAATCAAAGCTGAAACCTGCTGCCGGACGCGAACGCCCGAAATGCGCACCCAAGCCGTCATAACGGCCGCCACGCGCCACCGCATCATGACTCTTCGAACCGTAAGCGGCATACAGCAAACCGGTATGGTAATTATCTACGCGCAATTCCGATAAATCGATGTGTACGTTTTGCCCGGGGAATGCGTCACAAATCGCCTGCAACTCATCTAAAGCCTGACCGACGGCAAACAAATCTGGCAATTTCGCGCGGGCTTCGGCCAACACTTGACGGCTGCCATACAATGCAGGCAATAAAGTAAAGGCTTTGGCCCACATACCGTCCAGTTTCCAAGCTTTTACTTCATTGGCAACCGTTTGCGCATCCTTATCCTGCATCAACGCCAATAATTGCGCCGCCTGCCCTTCGTTTAATTGCGCTGCTTGTGCCAAGGCACGGAATACGCCGACGTGTCCCAAAGACAACAACAATTCACCCAGATCCGCAATTTTCATGCTTTTGAGCATCAAATCAACCACTTCGATATCGGCGGAAATACCGGTAAAACCGTACAGTTCGGCACCTACCTGCAAAGGTTCGCGTGTTTTCAAAAATCCGTCAGGACGCGCATGTAATACCGAACCGGCATAACACAAGCGGTTAATGCCGTTGTTGGCAGAAAGCAGGTGCGCATCGATACGGGCCACTTGCGGCGTGATGTCTGCACGAATACCCAATTGACGGCCACTGATTTGGTCGGCCACACGAATGGTTTTCAGAGACAAGCCTGCATCGATATGGGTGAGCAACGAATTGCTGTATTCCATCAACGGCGGCTGCACCAATTCATAACCGTGCACGCGGAATAAAGCCAGCAATTGCTCGCGTGCGTTTTCCAACTGGCGGGCATTTGTCGGCAAAACATCAGCAACGTGCTCGGGTAATTGCCAAGACTGCATGATTGTGTACCTTTTGTAAACATAAATAAGGCTGCTTAAAGCTTAAAATCAGACGGCCTTGCCGACTTTATCCGTGATCCTGATTTTAAATTTAAACAGCCTCTGAATGATGGTGCAAACCATCAAGTTATTAAAATCAGACTTTAACACAGAAAATTACATTTGTGCAGCTGCTTTTGAAGCTTTAAAGGCTGTCTGAAAATATTCAGACGGCCTGCTGTCTATTTCTTCAGGCAAACTGGAATTAACGGCTGAAAGAAATCAATGCCATGATTAAAACAAACAATCATTATGCCGCACCAGATACTTGACTAAACTACTCAGATATTAGAAAATCAAACCATGATAAAAAAAGCCACATACAGGCACATACCATGAGACTAACTACCAAAGGCCGCTTTGCCGTTACCGCCATGATTGACTTGGCCATGAACGCACAAACCGGTGCCGTCAAACTCAGCGCCATCAGCGAACGCCAAAGTATTTCTCTCTCTTATCTTGAACAGCTTTTCAGCAAGCTGCGCCGTGCGCAATTGGTGGAAAGTTTACGAGGGCCGGGCGGCGGCTATATCCTTGCCGCACCTGCCTCTGAAATCAACATTGCCCAAATCATCGAAGCAGCTGAAGACAAACTGGATGCCACCCAATGCAACAGCAAAGCCAACTGCCACCACGGCGCCCCCTGCCTGGCGCACGATTTATGGGAAAACCTCAATATTACCATCAACAATTATTTAAGCAGTGTTACCCTGCAAAGCATTATTGAGAAAAAACATACTGAGAGCAACGGCAAAATCGTTACTTTTACACACATTCATTAAACTACCTGATATACAAAAAGAAAGAGCAAATCATGTCCGTTACCCCCCCTGTATATTTAGACTATGCCGCCACCACACCGGTTGACAAACGCGTTGCCGAAAAAATGATTCCGTACCTGACCGAATTGTTCGGCAACCCTGCTTCCAACAGCCACCGCTTCGGCTGGGTGGCTGAAGAAGCGGTTGAAGAGGCACGCGCCAACATCGCGGCCTTGATTCACGCCGATCCGAAAGAAATTGTGTTCACCAGTGGTGCAACTGAATCCAACAACCTCGCCATCAAAGGCGTGGCCCATTTCTACAAAAGCAAAGGCAAACACTTAATCACGGTTAAAACCGAACACAAAGCCGTACTCGACGCCATGCGCGAATTGGAACGCCAAGGTTTTGAAGTGACTTATTTGAACGTACAGGAAAACGGTCTGATTGATTTGGAAGTCTTGAAAGCCGCCATCCGTGAAGACACCATTTTGATTTCCGTGATGTGGGTCAACAACGAAATCGGCGTGGTACAAGACATTCCAGCCATCGGAAAAATCTGCCGCGAACGCAAAATCATTTTCCACGTCGATGCTGCCCAAGCCTGCGGTAAAATTCCGGTTGACGTGGAAGCCGCCAAAGTGGATTTACTTTCTATGTCCGGCCACAAAGTTTACGGCCCTAAAGGCATCGGCGCATTGTATGTCCGCCGCAAACCGCGCGTCCGCTTGGAAGCGCAAATGCACGGTGGCGGTCACGAACGCGGTTTCCGTTCCGGCACCTTGGCCACCCATCAGATCGTCGGCATGGGCGAAGCATTCCGTTTGGCCAAAGAAGAATTGGAGTATGACACCGTTCACTACCTGAAATTGCGCGATATATTCTTAAAAGGCATCGAAGGTATTGAAGAAGTGTACATCAACGGCGATCTAGAACACCGTGTGCCGAATAATTTGAATGTGAGCTTCAACTTCGTCGAAGGAGAAAGCCTCATTATGGCCGTAAAAGAATTGGCCGTATCCAGCGGCTCAGCCTGTACTTCCGCCAGCTTGGAGCCGTCTTACGTATTACGAGCACTCGGCCGAAACGATGAATTAGCACACTCTTCCCTGCGCATTACCTTCGGCCGCATGACCACCGAAGAAGAAGTCGCCTACGCCTCCGAATTGATTAAATCGAAAATCGGCAAATTGCGCGAGTTATCGCCATTGTGGGAAATGCACTTGGAAGGCATTGATTTGAGTACCATTGAGTGGGCAGCGCACTAAAGACAGACTGTCTGCACAGAAAACATTATACATTATCATGAAAACGCCGTTGAAATATGCTTCAATCTTGACTTTTCTGCCACTATCCGGCTGCTTTTTTGTCGGGCAGATTTATGATAAGGTTTACGAAGACTGCCAACTTACCTCACCTGAAGCCTTCAACATGATGCCTGAAAAACACCGGGCAGATTTGGCAAAAAAATGTGGTTGGAAACAGCAAACCGCATCAGAAACTGTCGGCAACAACCGTTTGTCCACAGTCAAAATGTGTGCCGCACCAGTGATAACTCTGCCTTCCGCCCGCAGCAAACCCGACGGTATACAGGAAACTGCCCTGCCCGGAGGACTGATCTTGAAATATGAGGTTAAAAACGGCAAAACAACCGATGAAATCAAGGTTTACTACCCAAACGGTACATTGGAAACCCATACCCGTTTTAAAAACGGCTATGCCGAAGGCTGGTCGGAGGGCTATTATCCTTCCGGCAAATTGAAAACCCTCTTCCTGTATCAGAAAGGCAAAATCGTGCGTTACCAAAGTTATCAGGAAAACGGGGGCAAAACAGAAGACAAAGTTTTAAAATGCCCGTAAGCCGTCTGAAACATACGCAGCTAAAAAATACGAGATAGCCGATTTACTCCCCTTACTAAAAACCGCGCTGTCTGTCTTGAATTTCTTTCAGACAGCCTAAACTACAAACCAAACCGATACCCTAATATAAGGAACATACATTATGGCCTACAGCAACAAAGTAATCGACCATTACGAAAATCCCCGCAATGTCGGCACGTTCGACAAAGGCGACGACAGTGTCGGCACCGGCATGGTCGGCGCGCCGGCTTGCGGCGACGTTATGCGCTTGCAAATCAAAGTCAACAATGAAGGCATTATTGAAGATGCCAAATTCAAAACCTACGGCTGCGGTTCTGCCATTGCCTCTTCCAGCCTGATTACCGAATGGGTCAAAGGCAAAAGCTTGGACGATGCTTTAGCCATTAAAAACAGCGATATCGCCGAAGAATTGGAATTACCGCCGGTAAAAGTCCACTGCTCGATTTTGGCAGAAGATGCCGTTAAAGCAGCGGTTGCCGACTACCGTAAGAAAAATGAAGTTTAATCATGTTTCAGACAGCCTATTCCCGACTTTAGGCCGTCTGAAACGTTCAGTTCAATAAAGGAAAGAATATATGATTACGCTGACTGAAAATGCAGCCAAACACATCAACGGCTATCTGGCAAAACGCGGCAAAGGCTTGGGCGTGCGCTTGGGCGTGAAAACCAGCGGCTGCTCGGGCATGGCTTATAATCTTGAATTTGTCGATGAAGCCGATGCCATGGATACCGTTTTTGAAGCCTTTGGCGCAAAAGTATTCGTCGATCCTAAAAGCCTTGTCTATTTAGACGGAACACAAGTCGATTACACCAAAGAAGGCTTGCAGGAAGGTTTCAAATTTGAAAACCCGAATGTCAAAGATTCTTGCGGTTGTGGTGAAAGCTTCCACGTTTAAACCGTGCATCCACTGCCGAAATAATCCGCCAAATTCAAGTATTGGTTCGGCATTACCCGCGCATCGAATTAAATATTTTGGCAAAGCCGACAATATTCATGCGAATATTGGAAAAATTGTCTCTTATTGCCGGAAGAAGACTGCCTGCGCCGCTTCCGAAGTTATTATTGGTAAGACTTAGCGCAAAATCTGCCTGCCAGCCCGATTTTTGGCGGCCGAGTCTGGTTGTGGTTTGGTAATAAATTTCATCCGAAGAAAAGATAAATGTCTTAACCTAATTGCGCTACAATATCCATTCGTCAGCTACCTGTGAAGCCAAGCGCACCATTTTGAAAATAGCGCGTAAAAATCATGACGAAAGCGGGTATACTGCGCGGCTTCACCAATTGGCACCGATATTCCCACTGGGAAAAACATTCCGCCCCTTCCACTTTTTTACAAAGAAAGCAGCCGCGCAGAGTGGCTGTATGATTTCCCATCATGAGCCAATATTTCAACCTATTCCAACTGCCTGCCGCATTCGACCTTGATAACGGCCAGCTTGAACAGACGTACCGTGTTTTGGCAGCTCGTTTTCATCCCGACAAATTTGCCGCTGCTTCTGCTTTCGAACAAAAGCAAGCGGTTATGATGTCTGCCACTATCAACGAAGCTTATTACACCTTAAAAAACCCAATTGACCGTGCTTCCTATTTATTGAAAGCACGGAACATCGATGCGGACGCACCGGAGCACACGACTTTTGCACCGGAATTTCTGATGCAGCAAATGGAATGGCGCGAAACCTTGATGGATGCCCAAATGGAACAAAATCAGGCCGCACTTGCCGCTTTAGATGAAGAAATCCGAAACGAGCAAAAATCATTGTTTGCCGCATTAAGCCTCGCTTTTCAAGAAGAGGATTATGAAAATGCCGCCCAGTTGGTACGCCAAGGCCGTTTTCTGAATAAACTGCGCAGCGAAATCACCGCCGCTTTATAACCCGTTGATATGAAAAACGAGGCCGTCTGAAACTTTTTTTGTGGTTTGATGTATTTTTATGTTAAATATCGGAACAATATCAAGGCAATATCATTTTTATCATGACACATATTAAATTACTCATTTTAACCTTAAGCAGTTTATTGATGGCCGGTTGCCAAAGCTACCAAGATAACCAAAGCCGCCGCAGTAAAATCGCCCAATTTTTTATCAACCATCCCGTAGCTGCACAAGCCATCGGCGTTCAAGATAAAAAATCCACCAACATTACCAGCAATGCTGTCCGCCTGTCGGAGCGTACCGGCTTGGATAATCAGGCCAACGGTGACGGCCGCGGCACACAAGTCAACGCCGTACGCCACGCGCTTTGGCAGGCCGCCATTTCTTCACAATTCGACAGCGAAATTGCCGAACGTGCGGGCAATGCTTACCTGAATGACACCGATTTGCGCGAAGGCAAAACCGATTATTACAGCCGTTTGGCTGCCGACCAAGCCGTTGATTTGCGCAACAACCGTATCGGCCGCAGTATTGGCAGCGGCAAACCGAATACCGATATGAAAACACTTGCCTACGGCGTTTTGTTTTACTACCACAAAGTGGGCTTATGGACAGCCGGCCAAGTCAAAGAGCACGGCCGAAAAGTTTGGCGCATCAGCCAAAACAAACTGGGCCAGGCCGAATATAAAAAAGCCACCGCCAATTTGGAACCGTTGAACTCAAACGGCATGACTGCGGAAGAAGAACGCAAATATTCTTCCGGCACACTGCGCGACATTACCAAATCAGTGCAAGCCATCAGTAAAATTCAAGATTAGCAGCAACCTTTACATTCCAGTGGGAGCCTTAAAAGGCTCCCCTGATTTTTAAGAGCTGCCGTACTTCTGCTGGTCGGAAAATCGGCGTACACTAGGGCATGCCCTCATTTCAACATGCGGCATCTTTTCGGCATAAAAAACCGTTTGCTGCGTTGAAAATGCCCGCAAGGTGTCCGACCTTGCCGCTCCGGCCGGTTTTACCGGCTCAGCGTGTCAAACCAGCCTCTTTAAGTATCATCTTGTATACGCACTTTTCTGCCCGAAAATTTGTGACGCAGACAAAATGAAGACACGCCCTAATACCGTATCCGAAATTAAGTTATGAATATGGCAAAACATCAAACCGATATTCTCACCGACAAGTTCAAGCTGCTGTCCACCACTAAAATTCCGTCTGAAACTGTACCGTTTCAACAACAGCGTTTTCACAGAAAGGTTAAAACATGAATTTCCCACCCCGCTTTGTTTCTTCCCTCCGCATGCGCCGTATGCGTAAAGATGATTTTTCCCGCCGCCTGATGCGTGAGCATACTTTGACGGCGGACGATTTGATTTATCCGGTTTTTGTGTTGGAAGGTGAAAGAGTGGAAGAAAATGTTCCATCTATGCCGGGTGTGAAACGTCAAAGTTTGGATAAACTATTGTTCACCGCCGAAGAAGCCCTGAATTTGGGCATTCCGATGTTGGCACTGTTTCCGGTAGTGGCCAAAAACAAAACCGAATTCGCTGAAGAAGCTTATAATCCTGATGGTTTAGTGCCGACGGTGGTACGCATGCTGCGTGAAAAATTCCCTGAATTGGGCATCATGACCGATGTGGCACTCGACCCTTACACCATTCACGGCCAAGACGGTTTGACCGATGCAAGCGGCTACGTATTAAACGACGAAACCATCAAAGTTTTGGTCAAACAGGCCTTGTGTCACGCTGATGCCGGTGCGCAAGTGGTCGCACCTTCCGACATGATGGACGGCCGTATTCTCGCTATTCGTGAAGCATTGGAAAATGCCGGCCATATCCACACCCGCATTATGGCCTATTCTGCCAAATATGCTTCTGCTTTCTACGGTCCGTTCCGCGATGCGGTCGGCAGCTCAAGCAACCTGGGCAAAGCCGATAAAAAAACCTATCAAATGGATCCGGCCAATACCAACGAAGCCTTGCAGGAAGTCGCTTTGGATTTACAGGAAGGCGCGGATATGGTGATGGTTAAACCGGGTCTGCCTTATCTCGACGTAGTCCGCCGCGTGAAAGACGAATTTGGCGTACCGACTTACGCTTATCAAGTGTCCGGCGAATATGCAATGTTGCAGGCTGCGATTCAAAACGGCTGGATGGATGGCAGGAAAGTCATTCTGGAAAGCCTGCTGGCCTTCAAACGCGCCGGTGCCGATGGTATTTTGACCTACTATGCCATTGAAGCCGCAAAAATGCTGCGCGCCAGATATGGCTGATTAACTTGAAAACGAACACCCGGGGCAGATCGATACTACGTATCCGATCTTTGCCCGCAAGCGCAAACTTTACTCTGAATTTAAACAGTTTCCTTGCTTTTAAGCAAATATCGGACTCAAGAATCCGGCCGTCCAAATGTAGTTATGGTTCATTTAACCAGCTATATCTGAATCAAGGCCGTCTGAAACACCAAGCAGAAAACCCTGTTTGATTTTTCAGACGGCCTTTTAATACATCATCAGCATCCGTAATAATTTCACTACCCGACACAGTTTAATCAATTCAACCATTTTTTAGCATTCAAACCTTTCCCATGACATTTTGTTCCAAAAACATACTACTCACGTTTAAACTAACCAACTGTTTTTATCACTGAAAAAAAAATTAATCTATTTAATTTATTGGTAAAATTCTTTACACTATATTTACATTATATTTACACTACATTCAATTACAAATATACTGGCATTTAATTATTACTATAATTTCGAATTCCGCTATTTAAAGTAATTTTCTAGATCATCAGATAATCTTCTTGAAAATCCTGTCTTTTCAATTCATTTTCACAAAGGAACACAGTATGGATTTACATGCAAAAGACAAATCCGAACACGCAGAAAACGTCGAGCTGCTCAGCGCGCAAAAGCCGATTACCGACTTCAAAGGCCTGATTATCACGCTTGTGGCTGCGGTAGCCTGCTATGGCATTTACCACATCCTGCCTTACGAAACCAATGCCAATAAAGGCTTGGCTTTGCTGATTTTCGTGGCGGTTTTATGGTTTACCGAAGCGGTCCACATCACCATTACCGCGCTGATGGTACCGGTAGCCGGTGCCATTTTGGCTTTTCCGGAAATAGATATCAAAAAAGCCATGGCCGGTTTTGCCGACCCAACCATTTATATTTTCTTCGGTGGTTTCGCCTTGGCAACTGCCATGCACATGCAGCGTCTTGACCGTAAAATTGCCGTCAGCCTGCTGATGCTCTCCCGAGGCAACATGAAAGCTGCGGTATTGATGATGTTCGGCGTGACCGCGTTTTTATCAATGTGGATCAGCAACACCGCCACCGCCGCGATGATGCTGCCGTTGGCCATGGGCATGATGGATCACTTGGATAAAGAAAAAGACCGTAAAACCTTCGTTTTCGTGCTGCTCGGTATTGCTTATTGCGCCAGCATCGGCGGCTTGGGTACAGTAGTCGGTTCACCGCCGAACATGATTGCCGCCAAAGCATTAGATTTGGACTTTGCCGAATGGATAAAGCTTGGTCTGCCGATGATGCTGTTGATTTTGCCGTTGATGCTTCTTGCGTTGTTCATCATTCTGAAACCGAATTTAAACGATCGTGTTGAAGTCAAAACCGAAGTAATCCCGTGGACTTTGCACCGCGTTATCGCCCTGCTGATTTTCTTGACAACTGCTTGCGCGTGGATTTTCAGCTCGAAAATCAAAGCCGCATTCGGCATTGCCAATCCCGATACCGTAATTGCCTTGATGGCCGCGATTGCTGTAGTAGTATTCGGTGTGGCTCAATGGAAAGAAGTTGCCCGCAATACCGACTGGGGCGTATTGATGCTCTTCGGCGGCGGTATCAGCTTAAGCGCATTGCTGCAGCAATCCGGCGCATCGTTGGCTTTAGGCCAACAAGTAGCAACTACCTTCTCAGGCGCTCATCCCCTGCTGGTGATTTTGGTGGTGGCTGCGTTCATTATCTTCCTGACCGAATTTACCAGCAATACCGCTTCTGCCGCGCTGTTGGTACCGATTTTTGCCACCATCGCCGCGCAAATGGAGCTGCCTGAACAAGTATTGGTATTCGTCATCGGTATCGGCGCATCGTGTGCATTTATGCTGCCGGTGGCAACACCGCCAAACGCAATTGTGTTTGGTACTGGACTCATTCGTCAAAAAGAAATGATGAATGTCGGTATTCTGCTGAATATCATGTGCGTATTCTTGGTGGCTTTTTGGGCATACTTTACGCTGATGTAAGCAATTGCATAATCCCTTAATTCAGGCCGTCTGAAAATAATTCTTTCAGACGGCCTTGAATTTTCTCTGTTACACTCCATTTCCTAAAAACATTTAACGAAAGGAATCCCATGATTATTCTGCACACCAACAAAGGTGACATCAAAATCGAACTGGATTTTGACAAAGCACCGATTACCGCGGCCAACTTCGAGCAGTACGTTAAAGAAGGCTTCTACGACGGCATAATTTTCCACCGCGTAATTAAAGGCTTTATGATTCAAGGCGGCGGCATGGATGAAAACATGAGCGAAAAAACCACCCGCGATCCGATTCAAAACGAGGCAGGTAACGGTTTGCCAAACGTAAAATACAGCATCGCCATGGCGCGCACTTCCGACCCGCACTCTGCCAGCGCGCAATTCTTCATCAATACTGCCGACAATACGTTCTTAAACCACCGTTCGAAAGAAATGCACGGCCGCAATGTAGTGCAGGAATGGGGCTATGCCGTATTCGGTAAAGTGGTTGAAGGTTTTGATGTGGTGGACGCGATTGAAGGCGTAGCCACCAAACGCCACGGCTACCATGATGACGTGCCCTCTGAAGCGGTAGTGATTACCAAAGCCGAAGTGGTTTAATCATTGAATGCGTCTATGCCGCCCGAACATTTTCCGGCGGCATTCTACGGCCGCCCGAAAAGCAGTAATTTATTATAGGATTCAAATGATAATCTGCTCGTTTTCAAACTAACAGAATTTTCCATTGTCACGTATAATAAGCAATCAACCCATGACATCACCGGGAATCGACACATGAAATGGCAAGGACGCAGACAAAGCTCAAATGTAGAAGACCGCCGCGGCAGAGGCGGCGGCGGTAAAACGCCCGGGATTATCGGCATCATCGTGTTGCTGGTCGGCGCTTATTACGGTGTCGATTTATCTGGTTTGGTCGGCACCCCAAGCATGGGCGTGACCCGGCAATCCACCTTGGATAACAAATTGGAAAGCCAATTAAACGAACTGTCGCGCGTAGTATTGGCTGACACCGAACAAACCTGGCACAAAATTTTTGCCCAACACGGCCAGCAATACCGCCCGGCCAAAATGGTGCTCTACACCGGCGGCACACCCACCGCCTGCGGCACCGGTCAAGCTGCGATGGGGCCTTTCTATTGCCCGGGCGATCAAACCGTTTACTTAGATTTATCGTTTTATGAAGACATGCGCACCAAATTGGGCGCTTCAGGCGATGCCGCCTTTGCCTACGTAATCGCCCACGAAGTCGGCCACCACGTTCAGAATCTATTAGGCATTTTGCCGCAAATCCATCAGGCGCAACAGGGTGCAAACCAGAAGCAGGCCAACGCCTTATCTGTCAAACTGGAATTGCAGGCCGACTGCTTTGCCGGTATTTGGGCGCGTGATTCAATCAACCAAAACCTGCTTGACACCAGCGACGTGCAAGAAGCCATGCTCGCTGCCGAATCCGTCGGCGACGACCGCTTGCAGAAAAAATCACAAGGCTATGTGGTACACGACAGCTTCACCCACGGTTCATCTGCCGAGCGCATGGCGTGGTTGAAACGCGGCATCGACAGCGGCGACATCAACCAATGCAACACCTTTGCCGCCAATTGATTTTTCAGTATAAAACAAGGCCGTCTGAAAGATTCAGACGGCCTTTTATCAGCGGAAACCGACACCTGAATTTGCTATAATCCCTTTTCTTTTCCATTTTTCAGACCGCCACCATGCTCAGCTACCGCCATGCCTTTCATGCCGGCAACCATGCCGATATGCTCAAACATTTCACCCTGTTTCTCGCCTTAGAATACTTCAACCGCAAAGACAAACCCTATTGGTACATCGATACCCACAGCGGTGCCGGCATGTACGATTTAAGCAGCAGCGAAGCGCAAAAAGTCGGCGAATATAAACAAGGCATTGCCTTGCTCAACCAAGCACAAAACCTACCGAACGGGCTTGCCGAGTTCGCAGGCCGTCTGAAACAAATCCTGCCGCAGGAAAACCACTATTGCGGTTCGCCCTGGCTGGCACAAGCCATAACGCGCGAAAACGACAAGCTACGTTTGTTCGAACGGCATCCGAGCGACTTGCAGCATCTGCAAAACAATATGCACGAAGCCCGTTTGGGACGGCGCGGCATCATCAGCCAAGGCGACGGCTATCAAGGTCTGATTGCCTTATTGCCGCCGCCAACCCGCCGCGCACTGGTGCTGATTGATCCGCCATATGAAGAAAAACAAGATTACCGGTGCGTGGTACACACCCTGAAAGAAGCACAAAAGCGTTTTGAATCCGGCTGCTACATGGTGTGGTATCCGTGCTTGAGCCGCGGAGAAAGCCAAAAACTGCCAAAGCGGCTGCAAAAACTTTCACCCAAAAACTACCTGCACGCAGAATTACACGTCCACACACCGCGCGCCGACGGTTTCGGCATGCACGGTAGCGGTATGTTCATCATCAATCCGCCTTATCTTTTGGCCGAACAGCTGCAAAACAACCTTCCCGTGCTGACTGACATTTTGGCGCAAGACCAAGGCGCAAGATTCGTATTGGATTATCAGATTAAATAAACGCACAGGCCGTCTGAAATAATTTTCAGACAGCCTGAAATGTCAGAAACAGCCGCATTGATCCGACAGATGGAAAAAAATCCTGTAATACTTTAAAAAAGTATACCCTTCAAACCATTATGCGATTGAACCGCATGATCAAAAATTATCAGACGGCGCGACTCCTTTTGCCGATGCCTCTAATCCTTAAAAGGAAATGGGTTAGCCGCCGTTTCATTAAGCCACGGATAACGCATTCCGCCTGACCACAGGCCAGCGGTCGGGTAATACGGGCAAACTTTCGACCAATATTATTGTACACGCAGGCGGCCGCAAACGGATGAACCTCATAGCTCTGATATGCCATACCGTTATCAGAATGGCAGCATAACATCCGTGGGAAAAGTCATCATGCCGGCGGAGAAACAATCCCAGACCGGCTGGTTTTTAATTTTGCGGCCAAGGCTGCCGTCCGTGGCACAACACGCCATCCGCAAATCGTTTAGAGATGGCATATGCCTGCATTTTCTATTACAATTTACTACATCTTTTCAGACGGTCTCATTATCATGCGTCCAAGCCTTTTTTTATTTGCTTTATCTATCATCACCCCATTCTTTCTGAATAATGCATCAGCCGCATACCGTAAGACCGGTAATTCGTATCGGAAGAAAAATTCCGCTGAATCTGCAACTGCACCGCCAGTAAAATGTTCGACAGCATTTCTGCGCAAAACTTAACCGACATGCCCAACGGAAAAACCAGCCCCGGATTAACCGGCCACTCCAGACTTGACGCCTTGGTTTGTGCCGAAAAAAACATCAACAGGCCTGCTGCGGTATCGGCGGTTACTTCAGAAATGACAACGTTGCAACAACCCCCAATATCAGGCGGCCATTCAAGGCCAACACTTTTATGCCGTCTGAAACTGAGATCCAATGACTTTTTATTGAAGAAAAGAGTATGACATGACTACTTTAGCGCAATTTTTACCGCAACACCTGCAACAAACCGCCATGCCTGCCGAATTGGGCAGCGTGTTGCAATCCGTTGTTTCTGCCTGCGGAGACATCAGCAATAAAGTCCGCCTGGGCACATTGGCCGGTGTGTTAGGCATGGCCGGAACGGGCAACGTGCAAGGCGAAGACCAGAAAAAACTCGATGTTATCGCCAACAATATTTTGATTGATGTATTGAAAAGCAACCCGAATGTTGCCGGTTTGGCCAGCGAAGAAGAAGACACTTTTGTCACCTGCAACGCCAACGGCGGATATTTGGTTTTGTTCGACCCGCTTGATGGTTCGTCCAATATTGATGTCAATATTTCCGTCGGCACCATTTTCTCGATTTTGGCCAAACCGGAAGGTATGTTAAACACCGAATCTTTCCTGCAAAAAGGCAAAGACCAAGTTGGCAGCGGTTATGTGTTGTACGGTCCGCAAACCCAACTCGTCTTTACATTGAAACACGGTGTATTTGTGTTCACCCTGAATGAGAACAATGAATTTGTGCTGACCCAGGAAAATCCGCAGATTCCAGCCGCAACCAAGGAATTTGCAATTAATATGTCCAACCAACGCCATTGGTTCGCGCCTATGCAGCAATACATCGATGAACTTTTGGCCGGAGAAACCAGTACGCGCGGTAAAAACTACAATATGCGCTGGGTAGCAAGTATGGTGGCTGAAGTCCACCGCATCTTAATGCGCGGCGGCGTGTTTATGTATCCGCAAGACAAGCGCGACCCAAGCAAACCCGGCAAACTGCGTCTGATGTATGAAGCGAATCCTTTAAGCCTGATTTTCGCCCAAAGCGGCGGCGCAGCCAGCAATACACTGGAGGATATTCTCAGCATCCGACCTTTCGGCCTGCACCAACGCGTATCGGTCATCATGGGCAGCCGCGAAGAAGTGGACCGCGTCAACGAACTGCATAAGGCTTGATACTTGAATAGACCAAATCTTGGTTTGAACCATGATTTTGTTGTGACGGACAATTCTTTATCAAATTAAAAGGCCGTCTGAAACATAAACTGCACCCCAAAAGTAGGCACCCCTTCCAACTAAAAAGGTGCGGTTTTCTTCAGTTTTTTTACTGTCCAAATATACACCGGACTTCAAATACTGGGACCTACCCCATTATCACCAAGTGCACAGCCGGCAGCGCGCTTCAAAGCCTCACGCACACACCTGCGCCAGCGGATAGCCGCCTGTCGGCACCGCCGCACTGCAAAAACCGCAGGCAAACCCCATGCAAACCAAACGCAAAAACCCGTTTGCCGCCGATAAGCCCCACATGAAAAAAACAGGCAGCGCCATATGCGTGCGCAGAACGGCTGCCTAAAGCACATGAAAGCGCCCAACGGAAAGGAAGGGTCGCCGCCGAAGCCTGCCGGACCGTTCAAAAGCCGGGAGCAGGACGGGTTTCAGGTTTCAGACGGCATGGGGGAATCCGTACTCATTTTTAAGTCAAACGGCTATCCCTTTATGCGGTATGCTTCGCACCATTCCTTCCCGGCCGGTTCCGCCCGGTAAAGTACCCCTCTCCGGTCAGCGAGGCTGCCCCTTTCAGACGGCCGGATGCCTTATCGGGCATTTGCACGAGCATTTTACCGTCCGGTCTGCGACCCGAAGAACAGGCCGCAATCCCGCGGTTGGACACAATATCGGCGGCAGGTACGGTTTGCCGTCCGTACATTCAAACCCGGCCACACCGGC
>NZ_PXYY01000004.1 GCF_003013245.1 Neisseria iguanae | reverse complement strand
TTTTTTCAGACGCCCCGGGATCTTTGTAAAATCCCTGTCTTTGGTGCATTTTTGGGTGATGCGTTGCCTATCTTTGTAATAATATGTCTGCGTTTTCTGTGCTCTAACTTCGGACTACGCTCAAATCTGTTTTTTTGCAAAGGTCCGGGACTATGTTCCTAAAGGCCGTCTGAAACATTTGAAATCAAAGTTCGGGTATCAACCGGCCGGCAATATGGCTTTGGATGTCGCGATCACTCATGCCGAGTAAGGCGGGTTTGGTTTTTCTTGACGGTTTGCGGTTCGAAACTGCCGTTGCGGTCGCGGGGTGTTTCCAACCCGAAACTGCCGGAACCGGTTTTGACGGTTTTTTTGCTGTGGCCGTTACGCCGGCCGGGCTGCAACTGCTTTTGTTCGAGGTATTGTCCGGCTTCGGCTTCCAATGCGGCCTCGGCCGGTTGTTTGATGGGCGGAGTAAGGGGGCCGTCTTTACCGGTCAGTACCTGTCCGGACTGAAGTTGCCTGAGTGCGGTTTCGAAATCAAATGAGGGTTTGGTCATGTGTCTTCTCCTTTATGGGGGGTAGGGGATTGACACAGATTTTTGAACAGTACCGAATTAAATAATTAAGACAACCTGATGGTTCTTACTTCTATATCGTTTGTTATTCTATGTAATTGAGGCCGTCTGAAACTTTTCAGACGGCCTCAAGTTTATTTCTGTTTATTTTTTTAGTTCGGCCAAAATGTCATCGACGGTTTTCTTCGCATCACCGAAACACATCACACTGTTTTCATTGAAGAAGAGCGGGTTTTGCACACCTGCATAGCCGGTGTTCATTGAGCGTTTGAATACCACTACTTCTTTGGCGTTCCACACTTCCAGCACCGGCATACCGGCAATCGGTGAATTCGGGTCGGTCTGCGCGGCAGGGTTGACGGTGTCGTTGGCACCAATGACCAACACCACATCGGTTTCGGTGAAATCGTCATTGATTTCATCCATTTCCAATACGATGTCGTAAGGTACTTTCGCCTCAGCCAGCAACACATTCATGTGACCTGGCAGACGGCCTGCCACAGGGTGGATGCCGAAGCGCACCTGCGTGCCGTTTTGACGCAAGCGTTCGGTGATTTCCGCCACTGGATATTGCGCCTGTGCTACCGCCATACCGTAGCCCGGAGTAATGATTACGCTGGAAGCGTCTTTCAGCATGGCAGCGACGCCTGCCGCATCGGTTTCGCGGTATTTGCCTACTTCATCGCCGCCTGCAGCGACTGCCGTGCCGTCTGAACCGAAACCGCCGGCAATCACGGAGATAAACGAACGGTTCATGGCTTTACACATGATGTAAGACAGAATCGCGCCACTGGAACCGACCAGTGCGCCGGTGACAATCAGCAAATCATTAGCCAACATAAAGCCTGCTGCTGCTGCTGCCCAGCCTGAATATGAGTTCAGCATAGACACCACCACAGGCATATCTGCACCGCCGATGGAAGCCACCAAGTGCCAGCCGAAAACCAAAGCAATCAAGGTCATCAGAATGAGGGCAAACCAGCTGCCGCCGGCAGAAACAAAGATCAAAAGCAAGATGAACGACACCACCAAAGCAGCCAGGTTCAATTTATGCTTGGCAGGCAGTTGCAGCGGTTTGCTGCTGATTTTTCCGTTGAGTTTGCCGAAGGCGACAATAGAGCCGGTGAATGTGACGGCACCGATGAATACCCCCAAGAACACTTCCACCAAATGAATGGTGTGCATTTCAGACGGCACATCACCCGGATAAATAAAGCTGTTGAAGCCGACCAATACTGCTGCCAAACCGACGAAGCTGTGCAACAAAGCAATCAGCTCAGGCATTTCGGTCATCCCGACTTTTTCCGCTTTGTGAATACCGATGGCCGCACCGGCTGCCATCGCCAACACTACCCAGAAAAAACCGGAAGATTGTTCGCTGAAAATAGTGGCAAACAAAGCAATCGCCATACCGATCATGCCGGAATAGCAGCCCTGCTTGGCCGTTTCCTGCTTGGACAAACCGGCCAGAGCGAAAATAAACAAAATTGCGGCGACGATGTAGGCCGCAGTTACCAAACCTAAAGACATATCGTGCCTCCTTAACCTTTACGGAACATGTTCAACATACGGCGGGTTACATAAAAACCGCCGAAAATATTAATGCTGGCAATCAAGATGGCAATAAACGCCAGCAGCGAAACAAAACCGTGTCCCTGCCCGATTTGCAGCAGTGCGCCGACCACGATGATGCCGGAAATCGCGTTGGTTACCGACATCAGCGGCGTATGCAGCGAGTGTGACACGTTCCATACCACGTAATAGCCAATCACACAGGCCAAAACGAACACGATAAAGTGGTTCAGAAATTCGGCCGGAGCAACCGCACCAATCCACAGAATCATAATGGCAGCAATCACAGCAGGGGTGAGTTTTTTCCACAGCAGTACCAGTTTCGGTTCGGATTTCGCCACTGGCGCGGCTTTTTCAGACGGCGTAGCTTGCGGTTGTGCAGACACCTGAATGGCCGGCGGCGGGAATGTGATTTCGCCGTCTCGGGTTACGGTCATGTTGCGGATAATCACATCGTCAAAATCCAGCGTGATTTCACCGTCTTTATTCGGGCGCAACAGTTTCGACAGGTTGACCAGATTGGTTGCATACAGCTGCGAAGACTGGCCGGCCAAACGGTTGGCCATATCCGTGTAGCCGATAATTTTCACGCCGTTGTCGGTGACGAACAATTCGCCGGGTTTAGTCAATTCGCAGTTGCCGCCGGCGGCTGCCGCCAAATCGACAATTACCGACCCTGCTTTCATTGATTCCACCATCACGGCGGTAATCAGCTTCGGTGCCGGTTTGCCAGGAATCGCGGCAGTGGTGATGATGATGTCGACGTCTTTGGCCTGCTCGGCAAACAGTTTCATTTCCGCCGCGATAAATTCCTCGCTCATTGTTTTGGCATAGCCGTCGCCGCTGCCGCCTGTTTCTTGCGGGAAGTCGAGTTTCAGAAATCGACCACCCATCGATTCGATTTGCTCGACCACTTCCAAGCGAGTATCGAATGCTTTAACAATGGCTCCCAATGAATTGGCTGTGCCGATGGCGGCCAAACCGGCCACGCCTGCACCAATTATCAACACTTGCGCCGGCGGCACTTTGCCCGCGGCGGTAATCTGGCCGGTAAAGAAACGGCCAAAGGCATTGGCTGCTTCAATCACGGCGCGGTAGCCGGAAATATTGGCCATGGAAGAGAGCGCATCCAAGGCTTGAGCGCGGGAAATGCGTGGTACCATGTCCATCGCCAGCACATTGACCTTTTTATCGCTCAAGAGCTGCACCAGCTCAGGGTTTTGAGCAGGCCAAATGAAGCTGACCAAGGTTTGTCCGGCGTTCAGACGGCCTGTTTCTGTTTCCGTCGGTGCGTTGACTTTATAAATCAACGGGCTTTGCCATACGGTTTCCATGTCGGCAACGGTAGCACCGGCGGCTTCATAGGCGGTATCGTCCAAACTGGCAGCCAGTCCGGCATTGTGTTCTACCACGACTTCAAACCCCAGCTTCTGCAATTGGGAAACAGTCACAGGCGTACAGGCCACGCGGGTTTCACCGGCCAGAGACTCTTTAGGAATACCAATCCTCATGTCTTCGTCCTTTAAGTTAGTTAATCAAACTTATGTAAATGAATCTTAAACGATACTTTATAACTAATTTTTGCGCGAAACACAATGAAAAATTCTGTTTCTTAATATATTAATTCCAACTGGGCATAGTCCGAAAAATGCTTTGGAAGGAGGGTGGGCGATAGATACCTTTTAAATTGCCATCTTAAAATAGTGTTAAACCAACAAAAGGAATACGTCATGCGAATGCTCCACACCATACTGCGCGTTGGCAATCTGGAAAAATCACTTGCTTTATTATCAGAGTGTTTTGGGTATGCAGTTCTTGCGCCAACACGATTATCCCGAAGGAAAATTCTCTTTGGCTTTCGTCGGTTACGGCAACGAAGCCGAAAACACCGTTTTGGATCTGACTTATAACTGGGGTGAATGAAAGCTACGATTTGGTGGCGAAATTATCATGAACAAACATTCGGCGAAAGCCTTATCGGCTCAGGAAAAAGCACAGGGCAAAATTTTGTTGTGCTGCATATGGCTCAAAGCCATCCCGATATTCACATCAACGGCTACAATCCATCCCACAAGCGGCGAAAACCTTTCCTCCCTGTACTCATTCAGCACAATGTAGCAGTGTTGCATTTGGGTTTGCCCAAAGCATCGGCATTTCCGTTCTCTGCCGGACAATGCATTGATTTACTGTTGCCAGGCAACATCACGCGCAGCTATCCGATTGCCGACACACCCGGCCAAATCGGCTTTTTAGAACTACATATCCGCCGGCGTGAACAAAATGCCTGCAGCAATATGATTTTCAATCAGCCACCTGCCTTAAAGGGAAAAGGGGTTGTACGCATTAAAGGCACATTCGGGATATTCGGCCTGTAAAAAACAGTGCGAAACCCATCATTTTCTTGGCTACCGGTACAGGTTTTTCGCCAATACGCAGCATGCTGGCCGAACTTGTCCGCCAAAAAAGCAGCCGTAACGTGCATTTATATTGGGGTGCATGCAAACAAGACGATTTGTATGCCTTGATTGAAACACAAGACTACTTACGCCGTCTGAACAATGCGCACTTTACACCGGTATTGACTTCACCGCCTCCGGGATGGCAAGGTGAAAGTGGCTGTGTGCAAAACACTGCGGCTCGCGATTATCCTGATTTGGGCGGCCATGAAATCTATGCCTGCTGCGCCCCCGCCATGGTTGAAGAGGCATTTGCATTACTGACCACACAATGTGGATTACCTAAAGGTTTATTTTATTCGGAAGATTTTACTGAAGCCGCCTGAATGCTGCGGTTTATCAAAAATCAATGAAAGCATTTTCATTCTTTTAATCTTAAATTAAAGTTATAATATTCCAGTATCAAACACTTGTCCTAATAGCAGCCACAGCATAATGCAGGCCGGCTCGACCGATTCTTCATAATGCTGCTTTAAACGGTCAAATCGTGTCGCAATCGCACGGAATCGCTTTAACTTTTGAAAAGTATTTTCTACCCTATACCGTAATTTGTATCAATACCAATCAATAGAGGCATTTAAATGTTCACGATTACACCGGTACGGAATGTTGGGTTTCATCATCCCAAAAAGTGTTAGATGCAGAATAAAGAAACCTTGTTTAAAAAAACTGATTCGGACAGCCACAGGTATAATACCATTCCAACCCATGCTCCCAGAGAAACGCTAAACGGCAAAACTGAAAAAGCATGGCGTGGACAACTCCCTCCCTCAAGCAAGTATCGGCGTCGTAAACCTAAAGAATTAGATTTATTGGACGATCAAAGTCTAATCAAGTAGCTAAAAAACAGGGTACTGCATATTAAAAAAAGGATTGAAGTAGATTATCAGTCATATCAGACTGCAAAAATAAAGATAACCAATTGTAAATTCACAAAGATGCCCAAAGAAAACTTCTTCAATTTTTTGTACCGGAAGTCACTGCCCGTGCAGCCGCTGATATTTTGGGTATCCGGCCCGGTTGGGCTATGTTGTCCTACCGCAAAACCCGCCGGGTGACAGCCTGTCATTTGGCACAGGAAGCCGGCGGGGTTTTCAGAGGCCCCACCGGGCCGGACGGAGGTTGTTTCGGCAGTCGGCGTAAGGGCAAACGCGGACGCGCGGCAGCAGGGAAAGGTTGGTACCGCCGTTTTGGGGGATAACGGAAAGGATACGTTATTTCCTGTTATCAAACAGACAATAACACCTGACAGCATTGTTTATGCCGGTAGTGACAGGGGCTGTGGCGTGCTTGATGCGGGCAGGTTCGCGCATCAGCGTATCAACCGTTCACGGTTTTTTGCAGACTGTCAAAACCCTATCGGCGGCATTGGAAATTGTTGGAACCGGGCTAGGTACGTCTTGCGCAAATACAATGGGGTTGGCTGTAAATCTTTCCTGATGTCCTTGAAAGGATGCGGGTTCCGCTTTGACTTTGGCACACCGTCCGGGCAGCTTGAAATGTTGCGGCAATGGTGTGGTGTTTGGGGCTAATCTGCGTCAGTCCCTAAAAAAAATATGCAGACGAGCATCAGGACAAAAAACTACAAGACATCTGCCATTATAAAAACCCGCAATACTACCCGGCTAAAAAATGCGGAAATATTAGAAATGATTATTGCTCAATCTTCATTGCTTGATTCGATTATATTGATTGTTTTGCAAGCAGCGGCAGCACCCTTTTAGCCGAAGAAAAATTACAACGCAGATGAATAGGCGCAAATGTTTCTGCTGTTACCATTGAAACCATACAAAATGGTTGAGTATTCTTTCTTACCAGCTGATTAATTTGGATATTTCCGAATATTGGATATTTCCGAATAGTTATATCATCAATGATTTTTTCTACTCTGATTCTTAAAGGAAATCAAAAATGACCCAACAAATCGTCATCCTCCGCGGCGACGGCATCGGCCCTGAAATTATCGGCCAAGCCGTTCGCGTGTTAGACAAACTGATCAAACAAGGCTTGGATGCTGCTTACGAATACGCGCCTTTGGGTGGTGAAGCTTACGACAAATACGGTTCGCCCTATCCGGAATTCACTCAAAACCTGTGCCGTCAAGCCGATGCCGTATTGCTCGGTGCGGTCGGCAGTCCAGAATATGATACGCTCGAACGCACTTTGCGCCCCGAACGCGGCTTGTTGGCAATTCGCAAAGACCTGAATTTATTTGCCAACCTGCGCCCTGCCATTTTGTATCCCGAATTGGCCAATGCTTCAACCTTGAAGCCTGAAGCGGTTGCTGGTTTGGATATTCTGATTGTTCGCGAACTCACCGGTGATATATACTTTGGCGAACCGCGCGGAATCCGCACCTTGAAAAACGGTGAACGCGAAGGTTTCAATACCATGAAATACAGCGAGAGCGAAATCCGACGCATCGCCCGCATCGCCTTCCAAGCGGCACAAAAACGCAATAAAAAAGTCTGCTCGGTCGATAAAGCCAATGTATTGGAAACCACCGAATTGTGGAAAGAAATTTTCAACGCCGTGGCGCAGGAATACCCTGATGTCGAACTCAGCCACATGTATGTCGACAACGCCGCCATGCAGCTCGTACGCGCGCCCAAGCAGTTTGACGTGATTGCCACCGGTAACATCTTCGGCGACATCCTGAGCGACCAAGCCTCCATGCTCACCGGCTCCATCGGTATGCTGCCCTCCGCCTCACTAAACGAAACCGGCAAAGGCCTCTACGAACCCTCACACGGTTCCGCGCCCGACATCGCTGGTCAAAACAAGGCCAACCCACTCGCCACCATTTTGTCGTTGGCAATGCTGGTGCGATACAGCCTGAACGACGAAGCGCGTGCGCAACAAATCGAACAAGCCGTACAAACCGTTTTGAAACAAGGCTTCCGCACCGGCGACATTTTCGAAGAAGGGACCAAACTGGTTTCTTGCTCGGAAATGGGTAATGCTGTTTTGGCCGTATTATAAGGCCGTCTGAAAAAATCATTAATATCATCAGCGATTATCAATGCCGGTTAAATAGAGAATCAACCATCAGAAAACATTTATTCGCATTACCTACGTTAAGATGTTCTCTAACAATATATAGAGGGCTAAGGAGAGGAATCACCAAAAAATATGATAAGTTCCTGATTATTAAATTAAAAAAGTAATTATCAAAAGTTCAGCAAAATTTCAGAACTGAAATTCAGCGTAATAATCCGCTGTTGCGCGCTTGAGTTAACTGTTTCCGATACCTCCAACATGACCGTCATCAGTATCCGCAGTATCCATCCTGTCTGCCTGAAAATCAGGCCCAGGATTAAATCCTTATGCGGACCAAATCTGCCCCTGTCCGGCATTGTCGAATCAGACGGGCCTTAGGTGTACGGCGCATCAGGGATAGGCGTAGGCGCAGTGTTTCGGGTAAAACCATTTTACTTTCCGATTTGTCTTCAAGAATATTGAAGCGTAACAGCGTTGTTTTAATAGCGGGATTGTTCCTGATGCGCCAAAAGCTCTGTTAACCAAAATGAATATGCAGCCACATTTCTGCCGACGGCGGAATCGACACTGATGGCCGGAAGGCATAATGATGGTCTTTGTAGATATGGGCTACGAGAAGCATTGCCGTGTCCACCATGATGCCGATGAGTTTACCCTCAGGAAGCAACATATTAACGGTATCGAATATTTCCGTCAAAGGACTCCTGTCTAAATTCTATGGTATTTCTAGAGATATGCTTATCTGCATTTAAAAGAAACAGAATTTAGGTTTAACCACCATCATGAAAATTTGGGTAAAATATTAATAAAGATATTTCGAAATAACCTGATTTTATGTTTTTTGCTTCCTAAACCTCTAAGAATATATTTATATTGATATTAAGGAACAACCTATGTCTGCCGAAGAAAAACCAACACCGGCCGCCGAACCCGAACATTATACTGCCAAACCTGGAGCCGGGTCTCAAAAAGACAGTGAAGTCCAAGCTAAACCTGAAAAATCGGTTCCGCCCAAACCGGGCAAGCCGAAATCTGCCGCGATTCAAATTCATCCATTGGACGAACGCATCCATCCGAAAAAAGCCGAAGGCCGCTTTGCCAATCTGCGTATTGCGGCAGTATTGGCCACGCAATTTGTGTTTTATATTGTGCCGTGGTTTAACTGGCTCGACCGTCAGGCAGTATTGTTTAATATTCCTGACCGCCATTTCTATATCTTCAGCTTGTCATTGGGCATGGGCGACCTAATTTACCTGGCGCTGCTGTTGATGATTTGCGCATTCGGCCTGTTTTGGTGGACAACCATTGCAGGCCGCTTGTGGTGCGGTTATTCGTGCCCGCAAACGGTTTATACCGAAATCATGCTGTGGATTGACAACTTGGTCGAAGGCGACCGCAACAAACGTTTGAAGCTGGAAAAATCGTCTTGGAATTTTACCAAAATCCGCATCAAAGCCACCAAATACCTGCTGATTTTCCTGTTCTGCGCATGGACGGGCATTACCTTCGCCGGATGGTTCAATCCGATTCGAGAATTTGTTCCGGCATTGTTTAATGGCTTGGCCGGCGGTGGCGCCATGTTTGCCGCGGCATTCTACGGCTTTATGACATTCTTCATGGCGCACATCATGCGTGAAAAAGTGTGTCTGCACATGTGTCCTTACGCTCGCTTCCAAAGTGCGATGTTTGATAAAGATACGCTGATCATTTCCTACGACTACGAACGCGGCGAACCGCGTGGCGCACGTAAGAAAAGCATTTCCCGCGAAGACACCCCGTTGGGCGACTGCATCAACTGTAATATGTGTGTGCAAGTATGTCCGGTCGGCATTGACATCCGCGACGGCTTACAATACCAATGTATCGGTTGCGCGGCCTGCATTGATGCTTGTAATGAAATCATGAATAAAATGAGCTATCCGCGCGGCCTGATCCGCTACACCACCGAAGGCGCGCTGGAACACGACTATCCCGAATCCGACATCAAAAAACGTTTAAAGCGCCCGCGCGCAGCCGGTTACGGTGCGGTGTTGGCAGTGGCAGTTATTGCCTTTATCACCGGTATTTCTACCCGTAAAATGGTTGAAGTTGACATTTTGAAAGACCGTGGCGTCATGGTTCGCGAAAACACGCAAGGCTGGCTGGAAAATGCGTATAATTTACGCATCATCAACAACAGCGAATACGACCAAGTCCTGACTGCCCGTGTAAAAGGCTTTGAAGAAATCGTTTTGACCGGTTTCCCGGAAGAAGGCTTGAAACTGCCTGCGCGCGAAACCGTCACTATTCCGGTACAAGTAGCCACCATTCCGGAATATGCCGACAAAGGCAGCCATCCTATTGAGTTTACCTTCACCTACCAAGAATCAGACAAGTCTGATGCGGATAAAGTGGTGATTGAAGAAGAAGCAACCTTTATCGGAGAATAATATGCCCCCAAAAAAGAATGCACAACCTTGGTATCAAAATTTCTGGCCTTGGTTTTTGATGGTCGGCCCGATATTTGTTGTGATTGCCAGTGTGTCGATGTTTTTTGTGGCCAAGCAAAACATGACTGATTTGGTATCAGACGATTACTACAAGGACGGCAAACACATCGAAATCGAACTGCACCGCGACGAAGAAGCAGTCAAACGCCATATTCAGGCACAGGTGTTAATCAGCCCCGATATGGATAAAGCAAAAGTCTTTGTTAGCGGCGATTTCGACACTAAGCAGCCGGTCAACCTGCAATTGCTGCATCCTGCCAAAAAAGCGGAAGACCAAACCATCACACTAAAAGCCGTTGATACCAATGGCTCAATCGGGCGCATGGAATACGATGCCGTGTTCAAGCCCTTACCGGCAACCAATCACTGGTATGTGCGCGTGGCCGATGTTGCCGGTATCTGGCGAGTCGAAGACAAATGGATTACCAGCCAAGGCAATGCCATCAATCTGACGCCGATGGATAAATTATTCGGCACTGGTAACACCCGATAAAATCCAAGGCCGTCTGAATCAGATTGTCAATGTTCAGACGGCCTTCTATTGCCTGCAATCCGGAAAGTGTGTTTTGCCGTTCAATCTTTAATCGATTATTCTTTCAGACGGCCTCCACTTTGAAAGCCAGACACAACCCACCATACTGCCTGTTATGTTTCACTCCGATTCCTATCCATGAACCAATCCAAGCCCCACGGTTTACGCCACAAATTGCCCAACCGCCGCCAGATTTTTGCTTCGCGCTGGAGCAAACCTTTTGCACTGCTGTTCGGCAAGCCTTATTTTTGGACACTCAACCGCCGACAAGCTGCGGTATCTGTTGCCGTCGGTATATTTTGCGGCTTAATACCCGGCCTCACCCAAATGCTCAGTGCACTCATCACCGCCTATTTCCTACGCACCAACCTGCCCCTGGCCGTCTTCAGCACGTTATACACCAACCCCGTCACCTATAATATGCCGCTCTATTATGCTGCCTACAAAATCAGCTCTCTGATTTTAGGCGTAGAAGCAGCAGATAAACTGGAATTTCCAAGCTGGTCTGTTGCACAATTTTTCAGTAAACTCGATACCTGGATTTCAGATGCCGGCAAACCTTTGTTGGCCAGTGTGCCAGTTTTGGACTCGATTTTGGCGGTGATTGGCTATGTCGCTGTTTTGGTCGCTGGCGGTTGCGTACCCAGTATTATTGGCGAAAACAAAAAGAAGCGCGTGAGTAAACATTGGCGGCGTTTGACGGCAAACGAAATCAACTTGGCACGCCGTGTTTTTTCAGACAGCATTGATTATGCTCGTGTCAAAATCTATTGCGGCATTCCTTATCTGCCCAACATCAACGTAGCCGTCGCACCGAACGGTCATGTCTTTTTCCCACGTCAAAACTGTCCGGCCGATTTTACTTTAGCCGGACAGAATTATCAAATGTGGCTGATTCACGAGCTAACCCATGTATGGCAATATCAGCTCGGCTTCAAAATATGGTGGGCAGGCATATTGCTGATGGCAGTAGGCGGCTATGTGCGCCGCAAAGCCTATATGTATCCGCCACCACACACCATTGCGCATTTCAGTAATTTGAATATGGAGCAACAAGCCGACTTAATCGCCCATTACTTCGCCGCTCGTTATTTGCCGCACAACGCCCATACCCAACACCTACCTGATTTTCAGACGGCTTTACAGCCGTTTTTATACAATCCCTTACAACGCAACCTGCTTCCCCGCTACCGCCGTTTCAATCTGGTTTAAATCCGTCTTTCCACCCATCCACCCATGACGGAAATTTTACCCTCATATATTATCGGTAGCGGATGAAATTCGCTATAATAACCAATTTAATATCAAGCGAACCACCATTACCCTACCTACTGAAAAGGTCGCCCAAATGCCTTGGAATATTCCCATTCTTCTCACTTGGATGCGCGTTTTGCTTATTCCGGTGTTTACCATACTCTTTTATCTGCCGGAAAGCTGGATAGACCCGCAAACCGTCAACTGGACAGCGGCCATTATTTTTGCCGCAGCCGCCGTCACTGACTGGTTTGACGGCTTTCTCGCGCGGCTATGGAAGCAGACCTCCGATTTCGGTGCATTTCTTGATCCCGTTGCCGACAAACTGATGGTCGCCGTTGCCCTGCTCCTGCTCATTAGTCTCGACCGCACTTACGTCATTTTCGCCATGATCATCATCGGGCGCGAAATCACCATTTCCGCACTGCGCGAATGGATGGCACAAATGGGACGGCGTAGCAGCGTGGCCGTGGCAACCATCGGAAAATTGAAAACGACCGCACAAATGGCCGCTATCTTATTGCTCTTAACCGGTTCGCCCAATTTTCACGGCCTCGACTTAATCATGATTGGTAACATGTTGATGTTTATCGCATCCGTACTCACCATTTGTTCGATGTTCTATTATCTGAAAATGGCATGGAAAGACATGAGGCAAAAAAGTTAAAAAACAGCACAAACCGCTTGACGATTGGAAGCAAATCCATAATAATGACGTCTTCTTTGTTACAACACGTAACAATTGGATTAAATTTGAGCGGGAATAGCTCAGTTGGTAGAGCGCAACCTTGCCAAGGTTGAGGTCGCGAGTTCGAGACTCGTTTCCCGCTCCATTCAAATTTAATCAAACGCGGGAATAGCTCAGTTGGTAGAGCGCAACCTTGCCAAGGTTGAGGTCGCGAGTTCGAGACTCGTTTCCCGCTCCAAAGTTTATCGTTAAATATGACACCGAATGCGGGAATAGCTCAGTTGGTAGAGCGCAACCTTGCCAAGGTTGAGGTCGCGAGTTCGAGACTCGTTTCCCGCTCCAAAGTTTATCGTTAAATGTGACACCGAATGCGGGAATAGCTCAGTTGGTAGAGCGCAACCTTGCCAAGGTTGAGGTCGCGAGTTCGAGACTCGTTTCCCGCTCCAAAATAACAAAGTTGTTTGAAATAGTACAGCTTTTTTATTGGCGGGATAGCAAAGTGGTTATGCAGCGGATTGCAAATCCGTCTACGCCGGTTCGATTCCGACTCCCGCCTCCACTTCCAATAGTTTTATTCTGATAAACCTATTGCCCGGGTGGTGAAATAGGTAGACACAACGGACTTAAAATCCGTCGGCCCTAAACCGGCCGTGCCGGTTCGATTCCGGCTCCGGGCACCAATAAATCTATGAATTTATTGAATAATCTAAGATGATCAATTACCAAAAGACAGCTTATAATTCAGGCTGTCTTTTTGCTTTGTGCCCAATTTGTGTCCAAAATTTTCAAGGTCATCCAAAACTTCGGCATGGGCTATCAGATGGTCAGTCGCTAAATGTGCGTAACGCATAACCATATCTAACCGTTCCCACCCTCCCATTTCTTTTAGAGCAACTAGAGGTACTCCGCGCTGGACTAGCCAGCTTGCCCACGTGTGCCGGATGTCGTGCCATCTGAAATTAGAAATGCCCGCCCTTTCCAACGTGCGTTTCCACATTCTGCTCGACAATGCCGTTATGGGTTTGTTTTCTCGATTGGTGAACACATAAGTTTTGTGTATTCCCATTCGTTCCGATAAGACCCGTATCGCAACATCGTTTAGCGGCACACCAATCGGTCTGCCTGCTTTGGCTTCATCGGGGTAGATCCAAGCCGTCTTACGGTCTAAATCGACTTGTTCCCATCGTAAACCAAACACGTTACGTTGCCGTAGCCCTGTACAGAAACTGAATTTGGCAATTGCACGCCAATGATCGTCCGGCAATGCGTTGATTAGCCGCTCCGCTTCTTCAGGTTTCAACCAACGAATACGCTTTTCTGCCTCTTTTTTCAGCTTCAGCTTTGGAACTTTGTCAATCCAACCCCATTCGTTTTGAGCTTTGTACAAAATAGACCGTATCAAAGCAATATAACGGTTTTTGGTACTGTTGCTACAAGGCAGTCTGTCCACCACATCCATAATGAAATCACGGCTCAAATGATGTAGATAGACTCCGCGCAATTTCGGCAACATCCGCAAGCGGCAGATGTCGTCTTTGATACTTTTTTTATCGGATTTTTCTTTAATCCACCTGACTGCGGCCTCCTCCCACAGCCGTTTCGGTTTTTCGTCAAAATGTTCGTGCTGCCATAACTCGTATGTTAATTTATCATGAAGCTTTTGCGCTTCCTTTTTGTTTTTGGTTCCAACAGACTGTCTAATTCTGCGGCCGCTTTCTGTTCTAATATCGACGTAGTAAACGCCGTTTCGTAAGTAGATCGGCATTTTGCTTTACTCCTGTGTTCGAGCGAAGCCTGCACTTGTTCATTTTCTTTTCGCATCAGAAAAACGTCAAGTGCGGCTTGGGTAATACAATAACGGCGGCCAGGTCGGCTGGCCTCGAGCATGCCTTTACGGATGTATTGTCGGATGGTTTCGGCGTGGCATTTGCAGTATTCTGCTGCCTCTTCCACGGTGTAGGTTTTACTCATTCTGCCTCCCGCATCACTTCGAATACTTTAAACGGTGCAGTTTCGGTCAACTGTTCCAGTTTTCTGAGTGCCAAATAGCGTTTGATGCGCGGTTCGAGCATCAGATAGTATTCTTCATTGACATAAAAAAGCAGGCACATATCGTTGCCTGCTTCCGTCTGCACCGGTATCAGCCGGTAATGTGGATAATCTTCCTCTGCCGGAACTACAATGGAAGGTATCTTTACCGTACTGACGGGATTTTTTTTGTCAATCAGCATTGGTGCTTCCTTTTTTCTATTTCGTTTTGGAGTCGGTAAAAACCGCATACTTTTTCAGCTTTTTCAGCAAACGTTTGCCGCCAGCCGTTGGCAGAGCTCGAACGACTCAGGGCAATGTTTGCCTCGTAAACGGCATCTTTAAATTCGATAATTAAAACCAACGGCCAACTGCCGATTCCTTCTGGCGGCTTTGCAAGCAGGGTCTTGTAACTTTTCTCATCCACATCAACCTCCTCTCCAAAAAAACCATCCCACTATCAGCAACACTGCCAAAGCTGCCGCCACAGTACAGACGACCAGTCGTTCCAGCCTTTTGACCAGCCGTCCGTTGGCTTCTTCCGTATCACGGGCGATACGTTGGGATACCGAACCATAGATTTTTTGTTCGGACTCGGCAATCTGTCCATTGGCATATTGCGCCAGCTCTGCCAGCAGTTGTTCCCGGTACTTTTCCAGCTTGGAGGCGGCAGCGGTGATGTTGCCTTCACGGACTTCCAGCTCCTCCAAAAATGCCAGCCTCTCTTCCGCTTGCTGCTCCGCAAAGGTGTCAAAGGCTTGACGGATAGACTGTTCCTGCATTAGCAACATCACGACGATTGGATCGTCTTCCGTCAGCCTTGTTCCGGAGTGTCGGAACACTTCGGCAATAACTTCAGACGCCTTATTTTCCATCTTCCCCACCATTCAAAGCATTTGCCATCACCGGCAGGCTTTCCAGTTTGGCGAAAATATCGCGCTTCACGTTCCGGAGTCGTTGTTTGGGCATAAACGTCATTTCTGTCGTAGCATCCACCTCGTCAAAAGTCAGATGCAGTTTGGTCATTTGTTCAATGTCTTTGCCGTACGTGTCGGGATTACGTTTTTCCACACGCACAATACCGATAATGCGGTCTTTGTGTTTTTGGTAAACACCGAACTGTTCGAACGGTTTGCCAGCATTCTCCACTGCGCCGTGGAACTCGTTCAGCCAAACTACTACTTCAGCGTCGACGTCGTTCAAAATCCGTCCCAAACTTTCGATGCAGTCAACCTGCGCCTGTCCGCCTTCAATCGGCACATGAAGAATCAGGCGCACACCTGATTCTCGAAGCAGTTCGGCGATGTTGTTTTCAGCGATATACGACATCAGTGGAATAAAAGTGTTGGAACCGGTATCGACAATGCCTATACCGTCTTTTTCCAAAAACTGCTCAACCAGTCCGTCAAAATTACGAATATCCACGTTGTTGTCCCGTGTCAGAATATTGATAACATGGACATTCAATGGCTTGTATCGGCTCAGTGTACGGTTGCTCGTGTCGGTATCGTAGCAATGAACTTCGACCTGATTGGCAGCCTTTGCCGCCACATATTGTGCGTATGAAGCACAACAAAACGTTTTTCCGCAGCCGCCTTTGCTCTGCACTATCAAATTCACTTCTTTCATTGTTCCAACCTTTCCTGATTGTTTTTTCGTCATAAAAAAATACCGCAGTCGCGGCTATTAGGATTTCTCACACATCAAAACCCGCCTGTTATACGGTCTTTGATCTGTAAAAAGCCCCGCGGGAAGGAAAACCCGCAGGGAACAAACGTGTCGGACATCAGGAAAGGGTTTGCCCGAACACAGGAGGAAAAATCGGACCAGATGTTTCGTTGGTTTTCAGACGTTTATCGAACATCTACCCAACGACCATCGGTTTTCTCTTCGCCTACATAACGCACTTTGTCGCCAGTGGTTGTCAAACCATGTTCAAAATATGCTTTGCAGTATTGCGGTTTATCGGGACGGACACGGAATTTTTTTACCAACTTACAGTTTTCCTGTTTGGTGTAGTTTCGGCCAAGACGGTTATAGGTTTTCTGTTCGCAAACCTCTTCCCATGCCGAGTAACGCATCATTCGATTCAACTCTTTTGCATCACAACGACCGGCACCTTCCGCGATGGCATCTACTAATCCAGCCATTTCCCGATTTTCAGAACTTGCCGGACACATCTTTAAAAAGTTCCGACGTGCTTTGAGAGTATCCCCCAACTTTTTATGCCGGATCGAAAAATACCGCTTAATCGAAGCGGTACACTCGCTTGGACGGTCGCCTGACGACAGACACAAAATCGCTTCACACGCCAAGCGAGTATCACCCGTCAGCACATCGTCGGCATAAGCCGCAGGAGCAGCCCCCAGCATGGCGGCCGCCAGCAAACCCAAAGATTTATTCATACACACACCTTTTTAAATTTCCGCCGAACAGCGGGTATTGAAATAATGGATGAAAAAAAGGATAATCTGCGTACCCCTACGAGATTATCCAATTCTCCCAAAGCCGCCTTTGAAAGAAAGCGGCTTTTTTATTGCCAAGCAACCGTTCGAACCTGAAATTTGCGACCGTCCTGAACGATATTCACGCATAAATCACTATTACCACGCATCAACAGGTCAACCTGCTTGGATGCAGCCTTCATGCTTTCGTAAGTGCCAATCACAATTTGTTTGACGGGCTTGCGGAGTTTTTTCATGTTGCTTCCTTTCGCTTTTAGATAAATTGAAGGCCGTCTGAAACGTTTTCAGACGACCTCAGAATTTAATTGCAGGGCTTCCACCTGCTCCCCGACCTGTTGCCGGTAGTCAGCCCTTAACGTCAGGCAGGACGTTTGATATAGTCAGGTCTCCTACAACCAACTTTATCAAAAAAAGGTAAATCCATGAGATCGCCAAAACCACCTTCAATCTTGGATGCCATCAATCAGCAACTTGAATATTTAAACGATGAAGTTGACAGCCTGTCCAGGGATGTAAGCGAATTGTCCTTTAAATGGGATATGCGCGAAAATGTTAGGATAAATGGGACAGATAAACTGTTAGAACATTCCCTTCTTTTATCGGTTTTATTGTTTCGAGCCATAAAAGAGGACAAAGGAGAATTGTTGGATATGGCAGAACAGGAACTGCATTCACTTTTGAAAACAGCAGTTGACAGCAAAACCAATCTTTCTGTTTCTTCCCGTTTTTGGCAGCGTTTGATTGATGCTTGCGGCGATACGTACGACACGAGAAGCCTCAAGAGTTCGATAAAATAATGTTTATCCTCTAGCCTTTAAAATTTCCCTCAATACAGCTTCAACCTCTTGTGTTGCCCCCTCGATGGAAACCTGTTTCTGCCCGAAAATACTGGCGAAGAACGCTTTAACCAGCAGTTTCCGTTCTTCCTTGCTGTAATCGTCTTGGGGAATCACGCCCTGTGAAATCATGCGCTCCAGCATTTCACGTTCTTCCTGATCGCGGCGGTATTCCACTGCATGGCGCAGTTTGGCATCTATGTTTGCCTTCAGTCGGACTAAGGTATCGTTTTCTTGCTTCATTTCGCTTCTCCGTAAAAACAGGCTGAAATGCAGGGTTTCCACCTGCTCCCCGACCTGTTGCCGGTAGTCAGCCTTATCAGGGCGTCGCTCAATACGGCAGGGTGTGATAAATACCATACCGCCGATTTTTACCCTCCCGTTACTGATGGTTGTTCACGGGCGAAGTGTTTGTTCACACAACATCACACACGGACGGTATCGGAACCGCTCAGTCTTCCTTTCTCTCGAGCCGCTGAGTTGCCCGCCGCCTTTTGTGTAGCTAGGCGGTAGAAAAGGTCGTCTGAAACTTCTAACGACCTGAAGAACAAAATCTGATTATTCCAAAGAGGATTTACTTATCTAATGATTCAATTTTTGCCCTAAATTTCAGCTCCCGATCACGGTTTTGGCAGTCAGTCATAATATCTTCGATGTTTTCGAGTGTAATGATTCTCCCAGCTGTACATCTTTTCAAATTGGTCTTTTGAATATCCGTACCACTGATAGGTATATGCTCATATTGGTTTATTGCAACAAGAGAAAAAAATAAAGCTAAATACAAGGCAAAACCGCAGCCTGAAATAAGATACGAGCGTAGGCCATCAGCGGATTCATCAAAAACCATTGAAAAAACAGCGATTATGCAAATTATAATCGTGAAAAATATCCAAGCCTTACCACTAGGAAGGCCATAATCATTAAATAACAAACTAAGTATTAGCGCCATCGTTCTCAACCTTCCCGAAAAAATTCCGCAAACCGCCCCTCAAACTCCGCCGCCACCTCATCAATATCGTCAAAATCGCTGTCTTTCCAAAGATCACTGCCCTTCAGATACCACTCAAACTTCCACCAGTAGTCATTTGCGATGCACGATGTGACGAATGCGTCATCGTGATTCTCACGGTTTGCCTCAAAAATTTCCTGTCCCGATCGCACATAAACCGCCGAACGTTTTTCAAAATGATCACTGATTTCTGCTGCTTTGATTTGCAGGGCTTTAATTTCATCTTTTGTCATATTTGTCATAACTTCGCCTTTGAACTATAATAAACTATTTGAAATAATAAACTTTATTATTATTTCGAATGAACCCAAACGGAAACCCACTTCTTGCACAAGTGGGCTTGGATTTGGATACATGTTTAAAGACGGGTAGAGCCGTCTGAACATTTGGGCATACGCCCTATCGGATTTTTCCGATAAATACCCGCTCACGGCGGGGGAAAAGAAAAACCAAATGTATTTTGCAGCTTGTCCGCAGATTATCGCTGCTGCATCGGGAGTACGTCCCGATTAAAAAATACGTCCAACTTGCCGCCTGTTACCGGACCCTCTCATCAGGCTACCCGGATGCGCGGCATTTTTTTTTGGCAGGTTGAAAGCTGCCAGCAACCGTTTGTTCTAACCCAAAGGCTCGATCGCCTTTTCTACGCCTGTTTTTTCGGGGTTTATACTCCGAAAAAACTCCGAAGGCCGGTTGCTTCGTTCCAAAGATTTAAAGAGCGTTTAATTTCGATGAATCTAATTTTAAGATAACTTAAATAATTAAGCAAGCTGAAATTTAAGATATCTTTATTTTTTGTAATTGGGCTTACCCATGTCTTTGTTTTATATATAAAATAAAAGGTCATCTGATAACTCAGACGACCTTTTATTGGGAGAATTAGACTTTTTATCGCTTCCTTCGAAAAATGCGATGTTCAATCATGGTACCAATAATTTCAATGGTGTGACGTGAAGAAGAGAACGGTGGAAAGTCCCGATTTAATGGAGAAAGAGAAAAACATTCGGGTTCTCCGTTCACAGAACTTACTACTTGATATTTTCTGAAGACGACATCCTTATCAATGCGAGCAACTACAAATTCACCAGGTTCAGGCTTTTGTTCTATATCAACGACGATCAAATCTCCTTCTACAAAATCTGGATTCATTGAATCACCGGAAATTTTCAATGCGAAGCATTTGTTGGGGTCATGGATATTACTCATAAGATAAGCTCCTTTTATTGGATTGGGTATTGGTATCCGCAGATTCCAATTTTCTATTTGAGCAACATCCAAAACGGGAATTTTCCGATTGTTTGAATCCTCTATAAAAACTACATTGGTGTTTGTATCTTCGCCTTCACCTTTTAAAAGCCAGCCTAAATCGCAACCGAGTACTTGAGATAGCTCGTATAAATTTTCTGCATTAGGCTTAGTCGTATTTGATTCCCACTGGGAAATTGCCACGTGGGAAATATCTTTGAGCTTCTTCGCCAGTTCTTGTTGAGTCCATTTGAACTCTTTCCTTTTTTGCCGAATCCGTTGTCCGATTGTCTTATTCACGATATTAGCCTGCTTGAGAAGTATTTAAGTTATCTTAACCCATCTTGCTTTAAGTTTTCTTCACACTTATAATTTAAGAATACTTAAAATGACAGGTAAAAATTATGTTGAAAGCAGATGTCCTAAAATTCTTCGGCTCTAAAAGTGCTACCGCTCAGCACTTGGATGTTAGCCCTTCAGCAGTCACTCAATGGAAGGATATTATTCCCGAAAAACAAGCATATAGGATTGAGAAAATCACAAATGGAAAATTGAAAGTCAATCCTTCTCTTTACAACAAGAGAAAATAAATAACCATGCTCACCGCTGACATCCGCCATCACATTACAACGGACTTCGTGGTTTATCGCGAGTTCGGGCTTTTGTGCGGCTCTAATATCCATGCGGCGACATTGTTGACGGGGCTGTTTTGGTGGAGCGACTTGGCCGATAAAGAGCCGAAGCGTCAGGGTTGGTTTTACAAGACCGCTGTCCAGTTGCTCGCTGAGTTGGGCTTAACCCGTCGCGGCTACGAAAAAGCGCGGGAATTTTTATTGGGCAAAGGCGTGATCCAATGCCGACGCGCAGGCGTACACGGCAGAATGCACTGGCAGCTCAACAAAGAGCGTTTATTGGAGCTTTGCTATCTAGTTAAAGGCGAGGCAGTGCCGCAATTCGACAGCCGTTATCATATCGATACCGACAATTTCCGCCTTGAGAAGTGGATTAACCTCACACTTTGGAATGACTTTTTAAAGATGCGTGCCGAAAAAGGCAAGCCCCTCAATATCAAGCAGAAAAAAAACCTGCTCAACCAGCTCAAAGACCTCAAAAACAAAAACTACGACCTCGATGTCGTGATGCAGAAATCGATTCTGAACGGTTGGGCGGGCTTCTATCCATCTGACCGTTCCTCCAATATCCCCGCGCCGTCCACATCCGAGGCGGCCACGCGCAAAGCGCGGGCTGAGTATGAAGAGCAAATCAAACAATCCTCCCATCCGCCCCCTGATACTGGTGGGCAGCGGAATCCCGATAATCCCGATCGCCAAAATCTCAAAAACCTCTTTAGGAAAAAACAGTAATCATCAGGCTGTTGGCACCGCCACGCCCAAATGCTGCTCCGGCAGCTTTTTTTGCGCCCTTTGAAGCCGGAAAGGTCGTCTGAAAGGCTTTTTTGCCTGTTTTTCGGCGCAGATTGGGATATGTCCACCTGTTTTTCCATCCCATCTTCCTATTATTACCCAAATCAGATGATAAAAATCAGCTTTTTTGTTTGAAATAAGTAATTGAAAATACTGTGTTTGTACATATTGATCAAAGAACATTGGCTTTTGAGGACAGAGAACTTTGTCCCCATAAGACGACCTTTATACAAAGACCACGATCACAGACCACTATCAAAAAATATTACAGGCGGCCGCCTGATTGTTTTTTGTGCAATTTATGGCTGATACAGATGGATATTGACGTTTGGGAGGATATAGAGCGTTTTTGAGGGAGGGATATGTACAGGTTTTGTGGATAAATGGGTTGAGACGAGATACAAAGTAAGGTAAAGTTACCTTACTTTGTTTGATGGAGATTAATCATGGGAACGGCTTTGAGATTAACCGCTAAAAATCAGGTTACGCTGAAAAAAGAGTTTTTGCTGCATTTGGGCATTACTGCCGGAGACAGAATCCATGTCAGCAAACTGCCTAACGGCGAGCTGCGGATACGGGCAGAAAAAAAGAATACTGTATCTCACAAATCATTTAGGGATTTCGCCGGTTGTTTAGGCAATCCGCATGATGTCCATCTATCCATTGACGAGCTGAACGAAGCTATTGCCGATGCTGGGGCAGCGGCAGGTTCTGAAGGATTGAAACTCAAATGAGGCAGATTGCTATTGATACCAATGTTTTGGTACGGTTGTTCGTTGATGACGATTTGGTACAAAGAGATAAGGCATTGGAATTACTGGAAAGTGCTGATAGTGTGATTGTGCCAACCACGGTATTTTTAGAATGCGTATGGGTTTTGACCCGTAGTTATAAAATGGAAAAAAACCTTGTTTTGCAACAACTTCGCAGTTTTTCCGAATCTATCCCCAATTTGGTTATTCAGGAGGACGAGCTGGGAGCGGGGTTTGCCATTATGGAAGACAATGGCGACTTTGCCGACGGAGTCAACGAGTTTTTGGGACGCATGATGGGAGCATCGTGTTTCGTTACTTTTGACCGTAAGGCAGCAGTTTTGCTTGAAAGTAAGGGCTTGGTAGTCGAGCAGATTAAATAATTCGTTATTGTTGGTACAGCCGTCTGAGTGAATCAGACGGCTTTTTTACATCAGTTCATCAACGTCAATTTTACGGTTCAAGTCAAACTTGCCGATGATTGGACGTCCCGATATTTCAGAGTTAGTTTGTTTTTGGTCAGGATCTGTCTGAGTAACAGTGCTGGCCTGTCTGTTTCTGACTTGTACGGAATCATTAATAGATTGATGATTTATTTCGGGTGAGGCGACAGTTTTACCGGTATGGCTACGGATAAACCTGTTCAAAGTTGGCTGGCTTACTGTCATTCCTTTTTTTTCAAGCAGGAATCTCAGAATATCTTTTTCTGAGTAACCCAAGTTTTTTAATGTGAAAATCTCTCCGGCAAAGGCATCAAGTTTGGATTTTTTGCCTGACGGGGCATTATTCTTCACGAAGTCTTCTAAATCACTCATATACGTATCTATTCATTTATATTCACATATAAGTGTCAATATATACATATTTATTCCAAAAATCAATATTCTTAATCCAAAATATACTAAATAAATTATAAATAATCATTATTTATATAATTAGTATGTCAAATAATCAAATAAATACATTTCCATACTTCAGTATATTCACACATATCCAAGTCCATGCGTATCACCTCCTCAAAGTAACGCCTATATCCCATATAAACAGCAAATCAAAACAAGACGCAGGATAGGCAACGAGTGCCAAAAAACGCCCTAAAGCGTTTTTTCAATTCCGCCCAAAAGGGCGGAAACGCCGCAAAGCGGCTGAAGGTTTGAAACAACCATCGGGGGCAGCGGCCGCCGTGTTGTTGGTTGATGTCTAAATTTCAAAGCGCAAAAAGTCCAGACCAAGACAAGTGTCTTTGCACGGCTTCCACCTTTTCCACCACGCCACGGGCGCACCGGACAAAGATGAAAGCCGCACAAAGCCAGTCTGGACTTTTTGCGCTTTGAAATTTTTTACGACATCACAACACGGCGGCCGCTGCCCCCGATGGTTGTTTATTTATGAATGAACATTTATGAAAGGATTATCAAATGGGACTTGATATGTACGGCTACACCATGAATGCCGAGTTTGTCGGCGACCGTCAAACCGATGTGAATGTGAGTGAAGATGAACGCGATGAAGCAGAACTGAATCAATTTGCGTACTGGCGGAAGTTTAACCATCTTCATGGCTGGATGGAAAAACTATATCGGCAAAAAGGCGGTAAATGCGATGTATTTAATTGTTGTACGGTGCGGCTGGAACTAGAAGATTTAGAACGGCTGGAAGCTGATTTAAATGAAGAAAAACTAGAACACACGCCGGGCTTTTTCTTTGGAGATTCACAAATTTATCCCGAAGACATTACAGAAACCAAAAACTTTATAGCGAATGCGCGATTAGCAATAGCCGAAGGACGGGCAGTTATTTATGACAGTTGGTGGTAATGGCATTTAAACGGTTTCGGGCGGCAAAGGTCGTCTGAAACCTTCGGGAGCAAAAAATGGAAAACACGGTTAAAGACCTGAAAAAGCTTATTTATTCATTTGGTGCGGCATATAAACCGTCTAATGTTTTTCGTGATTTCGTGGAGCTGGCAGCCCTTGCGATTTTTAATAGTTATATGCGGGATGATGGTTGGGTAATACGCGAGGAGCGATACCACACTATCCGCCGAGAATATAAAGAAGAGGCTTTTAAAATCTTTCCTGAGCTGTTGGGCGTTTTAACTTCAGGCTGTCTTCATGCAGGGAACGTCGGAAGCTACGAAGATTTTTTGGGTGAGCTTTATATGGACTTGGGCGCGTCAAACGAGCGTAACGGGCAGTATTTTACGCCGATGTCAGTGTCAAGGGTGATGGCGAAACTGGCAGGAATCGACACGGCGGAGAAACTGGAGAAACAAAGATTTGTATCCTTACTTGAACCATGTTGCGGGAGCGGTGCGAATCTGCTTGCCTTTGCTGAACATATCGCCGATAGCGGAAAAGTTCCGACTTTACATATGGCAGCGGTTGCGGTGGATATAGATGTTTTGTGTGTGTGGATGTGTTTTGTGCAATGCCATTTTTACGGTATACCCGCGAAAATCATACATGGAGATAGTTTAAAAAACGAATTTCATACGGCATGGCGGACGGTGCATTGGTTGCGTGGCGGTTTTGAAGACGATATGAGAGCTGAAATTGAAGCCGAAAAAAAAGCCGCTTTTGACGCAAAACAGCACAGTCAAGATGAAACGAAGATAACCGCTCCATTGTTGACTTTAGAAGAGCAATTAGTTTTGTTTTAAGGTGAGCATTAAAAAAGGTTGTATAAGGGCAACACATTTTATAGGTTTGTACAAAAAATTATCTATGGTGTAGGAGTTTACGATGAAGATAATCAATGAAGTTTGAAGATTATAAGGCGAATTATTTACCATTACTAAAATATAAAGGTTATCTGAAGTAGCGGTTTTAGATGACCTTTATATGCATAAGGGAACTTAACGTCAAAAAACGTCCGCCGCAGCCCCGTTACCGCCTCTCTATGTTCGGCAGAAACGTCCCCACGCCCCCAAGAGAAAAACAGACTTAGGCAACTTTTCTGGCACCTTCGGCAACCTGCAAAATTGCCACGCCTATTTTTCTCTTGGGGGCGTGGGGACGTTTCTGCCGAACATAGAGAGGCGGTAACGGGGCTGCGGCGGTCGTTTTTCTTGGGAGAGAATTTGTAGTAGATCATTAAAGTCTCAAGAAAATAAAAGATTGTTGGATGAACCGGTTCAATTTGTTCATACTCAACAATTAGATTTTAAAAAAAGTGTACTGCGATATTTACCAGCCCAATCTCCCCAAGGTCTACTGAACAAAAAAGTATTATTGGTAGGACTTGGAGCGATTGGGGGATATATGGCAGATGCATTAACAAAAATTGGAGCAGGAATTGAGTCAGATTTTGTTTTGGTTGATAAAGACCAGTTTCTGGCAGAAAATGTATCAAGACATCTTTTGGGATTGTTATATTGTGGTCAGTTCAAGGCATCTGCCATAAAACAACATCTAGCTGAAAATACCTTTTTTCAGCAAAAAAAATTCGATGTGAAATTAAAAACATCTCATCATTTGATTCAAAGTTTTTTGAGAAAGACAATTTTGATCTGATTGTAGATGCAACAGGTAGTCTTGAAGTTCAAGAGTATCTAAATGAAACTTTGCAGAAATTACCGAAGGAAAAACGACCAATTCTTCAACACCTTTGGATTTTTGGTAATGGCGAGTGTGTACAGGGTTTATGGATTGATCCTGCACAGCAAGTTAAAGAAGGTGGTTGCATTCAGTGCTTAGGTTCGTCTGCCGATGGTTTCCATCAAGAATATTTACCAATTAAGGACATTTCGCCGGAACAGCGTATAGGTGTGTGTTCTGCATTTACACCTTATGCGGTATCAGGGGGAATGATGGCTACTTCATTGGGAATAAATATGATTCTAGAGTGGTTGAGCACGGGCAAGATTGAGAAAAATTATCAAACACGTTATAACTCAATTCACTATCTGAATAAAATAGAAGATATTAATTTAATTGGGAATGACAAATGTCAATTTTGTGGAGTATCAGGTGAATTAAATGAATATAAATGAATCTTTCAAGATTTTGTCATTAACTGGTGGTGGATATCGAGGATTGTATACCGCTACGGTTTTAGAAAATATTGAATCCCATTTAAAAAAGAAAAATAAAGATGATTGTATTGCGAATTATTTTGATCTAATCACAGGAACATCAATTGGTGGCATTATAGCTTTAGCATTAGCCTACGAAATCCCTGCCAAAGATATAGTTAATATTTTTGATAAGAATGGAAAACAAATATTTAAAAAAAACCATTTTACTTTTTTAGGAATTTACAAAGCCAAGTATAAATCCGACAGGTTAAAAACTATTTTAACTGAGTGGTTCGGCGACGCGAAATTAGGAGATTTAAAACATCCAGTAGTAATTCCATCAGTTGATTATACGGTCGGTAAACCTGTAACCTTCAAGACCGCCCATAACTGTGATTTTATACGAGATTGCGAATTAAGAATTGTGGATGTTGCTTTAGCCACCTCTGCTGCTCCAACCTTTTTTAAACGACATACTATTAATAAAAGTGAATATGTTGATGGGGGATTGTTTGCTAATAGTCCAAGTCTAATTGGTTTGCACGAAGCAGAAAATTATTTCAAACAAAATACAGAGAATGTAAAAATACTTTCCATTGGTACCATGTCATCTAAAAAGACAATTAATCCAAATACGAACAAAAAAGGCGGGTTAGTTGACTGGGGAGAGGGAAATTTCATAAATGCAGCAAAAAATATTATCGAGCTTACCCTAAGTTCCCAACAATTATTTATGCAACAAATAGTTAAGCATAGAATAAAAGAAAATTTAGTCGAAATAGACGAAAATTTAACTGAAAGTTCGGCTAAGTATGTTGGTTTAGATAACGTGACTGATTCTGCCAAACAGATCTTGATATCCAATGCAAATCAATCATCTAAGGCTGCGTTTGGAAAAGAAAAAGTACGAGCATTTTTTGACGAACATGTAAAAGCACCTCGGTTTTTTAATCGTTGATGCAAATCCTTGAGTAAAATATTTATAAGAATTGGATGGTTGTCCTAGATCACAAAGGAAATTAAGTTCAAGTTAGAATTATCCCTATGAGAAGAGGTTGCTAAAATCATTATGATTAAAACCTTACAACATTATAGATGCAGATTGTTATAGAACTATAATGTTCTGATTAGATGGAGTTGAGAATTTTGGAAATTTAGTTAAATGTCAGCGGTTAAGCCGGAGGGTTTGAAATGGTCAGCAGCAGAATCAGTAGCTTTAACTGTGTTGTCTATATGGTAAACGCGCACCACTACGATGCGTAAAGCAACCGACAATTTTATAGAGGTCAGATGGAAATTTAACTAACTAGTGTTTGAGATTATAGTACTGATAATTTAGACATTAAAAAACCCTGTGGTCGTACCAAATCTTGTACGACCACAGGGTTTTTTTGTTTGTCAGTCGGTTAAGAGAGCTGTTGTTAGGTATGGACTATTTTTTACCACCTAGAAACGGGTTGATGACTTTTAATCCGGCTGCGGTAAACGGAGTCGTATCTCGGGTAGCTACCGTCATATGGTGGTAACAGGCTATGGCCGCAATATAACCGTCTGCCGCCGCAACGGTGAATCCTGCCGCCCGCGCTGTTGCACGGACTTTGGCATAAGTAGTGGCAGCTTCGATGTCAAAATCCAAAATTCGGTCTGAAAATACAGGTAATATTGTTTCTTCCAATTTTTCCAATAACAACCATTTTTTTCCGCCTTCGGGAAGGATGGCGATGCCGAAACGCAGTTCCGCCACGGTAATGCTGGAAAGATATAGTGTTTCCACCGGTTGTCTGTCTAACCAAGCGATGACGGCAGAATCAGGCTTGGGGCGGAGCGGTTCAGAAATGATATTGGTGTCCAGCAGAATCATTAAAACCGTACCTCAGTTTGCTCTTTCCGTTCTATGTCTAAATCCACACCTCCTGCTTCTCGACCGATATCGGATAACAGTGAGCCAAGACGGACACGTTGTTTGGGGCGTGCAGCTTGATCCAGTATCAGCCGTATTTCGGCTTCCGTACTCCGACCGGCGGCTAAGGCACGTGCTTTAAGGGCTCGATGGGTCTCTTCGGATAGGTTTCTGACTGTAATGGAAGGCATATCCGTTCCTTTCGAGGTTGTTTGAATACTGTCAAATGCTATCATTTTTGCAAATTGATAGCAAGTGAGATGGGTATTTCCTATAAACAAAAAAGCCCGGCCGCAGCACCGTTTCCAGTGCTGCGGCCGGGTTGTCGTTGCCGTATGGTTTCTGCAAATATGGTTTGTAGTATGTACGGATTCAAAACTACCGTGTCAACCCGTCATCCCCGTGTTCATGATGCGGGGACGGTTTTTCTGCAGATTGGCTATTGCTGCGTTCCAATGAAGTTTCTCCGACAATGGATCGACCGGCTGCCGCAACGGCAATATCCTGCATAAGCTTCGCTTCCGTTTTATGTCCGCTTTCCGACAATTTTCGTGCAAGATTGCTGAATTGCTCGCTTTCATCAAGTTGATGCTTCAGGTTTTGGGTCAGTTTTTCAGCAGTCATGCCGTTGTTGACGGCTGTATCAAACTGTTGCTGCGCCTTAGTATCACGCGGTTGAGCGGCGGTTTCTTTGGCCAACCGGCTGATGATACGTGCTTCGGTCTTATGTCCCATTTTGTACAGCTCTTTGGCTATTTTGCCGTACTCATCCACTATCAGCCCGCGGGTGTGCATTATTTTCTTCCAAGACTTATGTGTCGGTCGTTCGTTGTGTTTGACGGCTTCAATCAGTTCTTCAGCCTGTTGCCGGTAGCGGTTCGGTACTTGGCCGCGTGATTTTATGGCACGAAAGACACTGTTTTCCGGTTTTTGCGTTATTCCTCGATGCTGTCGCCTAGTGGCGGCGCACTGTACACCTTCTTCACGGAGTTTTTCGGCAAAGCGAACACGCCATTCGAACAGGTCGTTTTTACGCGGATTGAGCCGATCACCGAACTGATTACGCACTAGTACGCATAGGTGGACGTGTGGATGCGGCGGCTCCCCCTCTTTGTCCGACTCGTGGTGCAGTGCAAAGGCGTATTTGTGCCCCTCAAATTGCTCGGCAGCAAAGTTTCGGGCAGCATCCAATACAGCTTGCGGCGGTGTACCTGGCGGCATCGACAGTACGATGTTTAATGCCTCTTTATGCTTGGTGTGTTCGGCAATACCCAATCGTTTCCAATCCTCCACCAAGTCACGTACCGCCCGTTTACCATTTAAGCGTTCGCCGTCATTGGTTTCAACCTGTATTTTGCCGTTGCGTGATACATAGTCCAAATGGCCGCGTACTCCGGCAATCCCTTTTGAATTACTGCTGAGGCGGCGAGGTATTTTTACCATTACTTCGGGGTGCTTGAGAGCGGCGGCCTTAAGATTGGTTAGGCCGCTGCCGGATTTCAGCGGTTTTGACGGGCGGCGGCCGTGACCCAAATACAAGCCGCCCCGGTCTTTGGATTTGACGGCACGGGTTTTATAACCTAAAAACCAGTCGTCTATGGGATTGGTCGCCATAGTCTGCCTCCTTATTTTTTACGCCTTCGCTGGGTATGCAGTACCCGCCCGACGCGCTCGGTATGGTTGTTGATGATTTCGCGCAGTTCGGCGATGTATTGTGATGTCAGAGAGACAGGTTCGCCCGCATTGAGTTTGTGGGCGATTTGGTTGAGATTTCGTCCGATACTCAAAAGTTGGTAATTTGAATGGTGTAATTCGTCCAGTTCGACGGCGGAAAGGATGGGATGGCGGCTGATATGTGTCTGTATGATGTCGCGTACTGCATCGTTGATCGTGCCGCCACGCTGTTTAGCAGCCTCTTCCAAATAAGCACGGTCTTTTTCCGGTAGCCGGATGGTAATACGTTTGTTGCTTTTGGGCGGCGGCAGTGAAACTGGTTCAGGTTCTGCGGCTTGTTCTAATAAAGATTGTGCTGTTTTCTTAAGCAGCAGAGAAATGCTATTTTTGCCGTATCGCATCACAGCTAAGGCGCGCAATGATGACTGTTCATTTTGGGATAGACCGAACACCCTGATCGGGCTGCTTTTACCATTTTCATTATTCATACGATTACTCAAAAATAAGGCCGTCTGATGTTCAGACGGCCTTGAAGGGTAGAATTCAATAGAGGAGGGGAGAAACACCGTATCGGATCAAAACCAGGACTATCCGATTACTTGTCCTGTTCCTTGGCAGTTTCAATAATCTGCGACTCGTAAAAATTAGCCCGCGCTTTTACTTGCATATCGGGCGGCATGTCGTGGACTGCTTTTTCCATCAGATACTCTTTAAATTGCCGCTTCTGTCTTTCGGGTTGCGTCAAAAAAGTATCCTGCATCAGGTAACGATGTTTGGCGGTGTGTAGCCGTTCTTCAGGGGAAGACGGTACCACGTCCCGGATAGTGGGCACTTCCTTAACGCCTGTTTTTTCCAATGCCCCCTCCTGTGCACTGTATAGATGCTCTTTCTCTGCCTTGTGCAGTGTACGGATATGGTTGTAGGTATCGCGGAATTTCTCAAACTGCTCTTTCGGTAGTTCGTTGAGGTAGGCATAACCGAACTCCTGTTCGTCCGTGTGCCAAATAATTCTTGCTTTGTCCACGCCATTGACAAAAAAGCGGTTCGGGAATTCCCTCCATTGGGTAATTTCGCCAGACTCAATCATCGGTTTCAAAAACTCGGGAATGTCGGCATTACTCACACGCTCGATGTTATCTTGAGATTTCACAATTTCCCTTCTGCTGCACGGTTGTTGAAGTTCATTTGCCATCGTTTTACTCCAAAAAAAAAAACGGTCTGAAACAATGCTGTTTCAGACCGTATGGTTGAAAGACAAACTTAACGACCCTGTTCCATTTCCTGCTCTTTCTCATGTTGCCGATCCCGGTCGTTCTGTTGCCGTACCTGATCCAACGAATGCTGCGGGCTTGGTATCTGAACCGGTTTGGGTAAATCCAGCTTCGACCCCTTCATTTTCTCGGCGGTATGTTCGTAATAGTTGGCCAAGGCCAGTTTTCGTGCATCTCCTTTCACCCCCCGAATTGCATCCATAACGTTGCGTTCGTGGAATTGCAGGTGGGATTTGTTGGCTTTGGACAGCTTTCCGGCCTTGGTCATATAGACGGCTTTGGACGATTGCAGCCGGGTATCCAGCGCGTCAGATTTCATCTTGGCCGCGCGTACCGCCACTTCGGCAGGTATTTCACCCTGGCCTATACCCTGTAACGGTACGCCTGCTTGGGTATCGGCGGTATGGGAAGTATTGATGGTGGCATCGGAAGGTGTTTTGCTCCGCGCCAGCATTTCGTCTGCCTTCGACAGGGCGGCGGTGTCAGGTTGCGAGACAGAGGTTTCATGCTCTTTCTGTTTGTCCTGTTCGCGTACGATTTCCATGTCAAACATGTTACGGTATGCAGCCTTGGTTTCCATACCGGTAACTTTGCCGTCTTTGTCGTAAATCGGTACTTCCACTTCTACCGGCTGCCTACCCAACGAATGAAGCCGGATGCGGTCACCGACTTCTGCGCCGCTGCGGTCCATTGCGTCAGGAATGTCCACACCCCATACCGTGCGCTCTTTGCCGTCCCGTTCCAGTACGATATACGGGCTTTCCTTATTTTGGGCATTATGAAGATAGGGGGCGCTGCCGACGGTCACGATACGCTCGCCCTCGGCAGGTACGGATGACTGTTCGCGGGTTGGCACTGCCTTTTCAGACGACATATCACGATTTTTGTTATGTTGGGGGAATGGAGAATTGCCTTCTCCGGCTTTAACCGGTTCTTGCGTGTGCTGTTCTTCCACGCCGTTCAATGCCCGTCCCTCACGCAGGTGGTCGAGATAAGCCAAATCTTCTTTGGTCGGACGGTAGCCGGTGGTACGGATCCCCCGGCTTTCTGCTGCAAGAAACATTGCGCGCTTAAATTCTTTGCTGCCCGTCAGTTTGATGTTGTCCCAGCCTTTTTCTTTGACTACTTCCAACATATCATTGACGGTTTGCGTATCCGAACGGGCCGTACTTAATTTGTTGCCTTTGTCGGTAAACATTACGGTCGTGCCGTTTTCGGCAGACATATATTTACCGTCTGAAACGATATAACGGTGGGCAATACTGTCCGGCGGGATATTGTAGTTCAGATCGAGAACGGCTTTTCTTCCCTCATTTTGCAAAGCCCGCAGCGGTTCGGTATCCGATTCCTGTTGTGGTGGCCGCTCGGCTCTATCTGGAGCTGGGATGGGACGGTCGCCGGGCTGCGGCGACTGCCATCCTTGTTCAGTCTTGGTAAACATGACCGTCCGACCACTTTCGGTAATACCGTAATAAAAATTGATGTCTCCCGCAGCATCCAAGTCTTTCTGTATGGCTTCGGGTGAGGTGCGGACATAACGTATATCGGTTCTGGCATCATCGAGTTGATACTTGGCAAAGTCGGATTCGTAAAAATATTTTGCCTTGCCGTGCGCATCTGTTTCCAACGGTGGAGCGTCGCCGAAATGACTGCCGGTACGGCCGATACCGTATGGATGATCGGGATCAATCGGCTGATAAGGTTCGGTTGTCCGTTCACGCCATTTTTCCGCGTATTCGATGCCGTTGGCTTCTGCCTGACTTGAGGTTACAGCTTGCAATGTTTCGGTTTGTTGAATCATCTCTTCTTCCTTCTGTTTGCCGGACTGTTCGGATGCAGGGCTTTCAGACGACCTGACCGAGGATTCTGCCGTATGACCACGCTCCGATGCTTGCTGCCGTGCCTGCCATTCAGCAATCTCGTCTGCAATGGCCTGTTCCATATCTGTATCAAGCTGGATGCGATGCTCGGATTCAGGAGCGGCCAGATTCCGACCTTCTGTCAAAGCCTTTCTGACGGCTTCGATGCCCGCCAACTGGTGCAGGTCGTTGTAGTCGCTCGGCAGTTTTGGTCTGCCTTGTTTATCCATTCCCGCCGTCTGTTGAAACTTCTGAATCTGCTGCATACTGAATTCCGGCTCGATGGCAATAGCTCGACCATTGAATAAGGCCGCCGCCTGCTGGGCAGAATGCAAACCTTTTCCCGATGCGTCGTTATCGACCGCAATCGTTACTTTGGTGTCGGATGGTAGATTTCGCGCCAGTTTTTCGGACACCTTGACCATATTGTCTGCATCGAAAGCTACGATAACAGGCTGTCCAGTCGCTTGATGGATACTGGCGGCGGTGGCAAAACCCTCTGCTATCACCACGCCGTTTGAAATTTTGGATGCATCGCCGATCACCGTATAACCGCCGTCTTTTCGACCGTCTTTCAAAAAGCGTTTGTTGCCGGTGGGATCAATAGATTGCAGGTTGTACAGTTGGCCGTCGTAGAAAACGGGGATTTGCAGTCTCAGACTGTCGTTGTATTCGTTTTGGCGGATACCTGAAACTACGGCGGGATCGGTTATGCCTTTGGCTGTAAGGTAGGGGTGTGCCAATGTGGCGGGCACACTCTGCGCCCATATTCTTTGAGCAGTCCCCTTTACACGTTCGTAACCCTCTTGTCGCAACCGCTCTGCTTCAAGCCGTTTGTTTTCGGATTCTGCCTGCCGCCGGGCTTTTTCGGCATCGGAAAGCGGAATATACGGTTTTTCAGGCCTCCAGCCGTTCTGCCGGGCATGATAAAACAATGTGCCTATACTAATATGCCCTGGTTTGAACGACTTCCATGCGGCTTTTGCGTCGCGGGCATTGTAACTGCCGCTTGTCTGAGACCATTCATCCCACAGGTGGAAACCGTCTTCACCCATTTCGTCTTTGACAGCTGCGCCCATACGTATCCACATATCGCGGTCGTCTGCACCGATATGGCTCAACGCCGCCCGAATTTCATCATATTCCGCCATTTTTGTTTCCTTCATAGTTGTTCATAAATGTCCTCCCAAAAGAAAACCGCCATTAACACCTGGTCAATGGCGGCAAATAATTTAAATCCGTATACTACTGATGTGGCTTTAGTTGGAAAGAGGCTCCGGTACTTTGGGCATCATCAACAAACCAAATTACGCGGCGAATACCACGTGTAGCAGCAACATAAGCCAGTCTGTAAATCTCATCGGTCGCAGCTTCATCATAAGTCTGATTGAAAATACCACTTACTTCATAAACAGCATTCCTGAACCTGTGGTTTAAATCGTAACGTGTATCTCCGCAAAGAATAGCCACCTCAGCCTGTAAACCTTTTGATTGATGGAAGGTATATTGTTTTATACCCGCTAAAGAACCGCGCCATTTTAACTCGTCAACTACTCTATCTCGTACATCCCTTGTCCGTGACAATATCATTACTTGATTTTTGTCCTTATTGGGTAAATTCGAAACCCAATTTTTCTCTTCAATAATTTGGTCGGCGATAGACTGGATGTCTTTATCCATTTTAAAGTCTATCCCTGTTATCAATTGCACCCCAAGACAACCGGTATCGTTTTCCTTAACGGCTATTGCCTTTTTGTCTATTTTGTTCTTTACCGGTCTCAGTATTTTTTCAGCATCTCTTAAGATAGGCTCCAACGACCGATAATTGTGCATCATTTGGTAATAAGCAGGTTTCCCACCTAAGTCTCTATGTACGGGAAAATACTTGTGAAAATTGATGAATAACTCCGGTGCACTGCCTCTCCAGCCATAAATAGACTGCCAGTCATCGCCAATGGCCATAATGGAGGGAGCATAGCCATTTGACACAAGTTTCCGGTGTATGGCTTTAATCCAGTTGACAATCTGAGGGGAAATATCCTGAAATTCGTCAATCAGCAAATGCTTGAAATTAAATAATTGCCGGCAATTTTGTGGTAGCCCGTTTTCATCGTTTGCACCGCGTAAAAACAGGTGGTTAAACAAAACAATTTTGTTTTCCGACAATGTTTTTCCTAGATACGGTATGAAATGGAAAAGTGCAGTAGCAAATTGATATTCATCGTAAGATTGCCTAAAAATTTTCTTTTCAAAAATCCTTTTAATCGCATCAGGAACTTCCATTCCAAGATTTTCAATAAAATTTGCTTCCGTGAGCAAGGCTTCTTCAATTGAAGTTTTGCTTATATCACCTTCTAATTGAAATTCGAAACGTGGAGCCTCTTTCGGAATCTCGTTTCCTTCTGCGAATTTCAAGGCGGATTTCAGTTTTTCCAGAACATCCGAAGTTTGAACATGCAGATACTCAGTGGCAATATATTGAAGGACAATATTCTTTTTCATCATTAATGCAATGGGTATCGTTTTGACTTGTTTTAGTAATTCCTCATTATCAGTGGTTATTTCCTGATTATTTTTACGACCGCGTAAACTGATAAACAAAGGAATATCCTGTTTATCGGTTTTAATCATGGCATTGCAATAAAACAAATGGCCGTCATAGTAACCTAAAGGCTTCGGTACAAGATCAATATCCAAACCGGCACGCTCAAAGTCTTTTTTCCATAGTTTGTTCACTGTTTCAGTTAACAGAAAATCCCTGTCAGATGCTATCTTGAGCATTTGATTGTTGTAATCCTTACCGGAATCGGCCAATTTGAGTTTCTTAGTAAGAATGGTTTTTTTGTACAGTTTGACGATAGCATTTCGAAATTTAGCTACATCATAAAAGCAGTTGCGGTATGCTTCTAGCACAACCTCTCTCTGCTCATCCGTCAGTTTGCTTGCAAAAAGCGGATTAAATCCGTCCTGTGCTTCGTTATTTCCTAAAAACTCAAATATCTCAAAGTTTTGGTATTGTCTGCACGAGAGTGCATAAAGGGCTGAATGGAATGTTCTTACTAACCGTTTTAATTGTTTATCCAATTCGTCCTCATTCAAATCAATGACGTTTTGCCATTCTTTAAAAGAAAAGACCTTTTTTATTTTCTCTCTCAACTCCTCACACGAAGCACGGGTAAAAGAAATCAACTGAATTTCATTAATGTCGATTTTGAGATAACAGACCATAAATACTACCCTGAGTACCAGGGTAGTGGACTTACCCGAACCTGCCCCGGCAACAACGCTCGACGCAGGATGATCGGAAAATATCATTTCCCATTGTGAGTCGCTGGGCATGGAAACCAGACCAGCGTCAGCGGCTTTCTGCGTATCATCAATCATCTGACGTTTGAGAGAGTCTGTTACAGCAAACTTTTCAGGTCCGTAAATGGATTCATCAAAACCGTTTTCGGGAAGTGAAACATTGTCTTGATATCGGATCCGCAATTCTCGGGGGGCGTCATTCCCTTGCCGGAAACCTAAATCAAAAGACTTTTTCAGGGCATCGAGGAAATGGGTGGAACATATTCGGCTTGCGAACCGTACCCAAAGAGACCGGCTTTGTTTGAGCAGGTCGAAAAGCGGATCATCACTCGCTTTGGAAGTAGATGGCTTTTTGAGTTGTTTATCCAACCCCATTCTCCTCGCATCTCATTAATTATCTTCAGGCAGACAGCGAATCGTTCCTACGGCAGGCGGGGACGAATCGCTTATAGATGCAAAACCTGTTCGTGTTTTAGGGTCATAGGAAACAGTATTGAGTCGATAATGAAATAACTTATCCAATCGGCTAGCAATTTCAGAGTCCCAATGCGCGAACGGATCGTGCAATTCACTTGTAGAGAGCAATATACCGAAAGAAAAGGCTGTATCGCAACCTTCATCATCTAACAGATTAGTGGGGAAGACTGTTCGGCCATCGTCACTATTCCCGATAATGATTACTTTTGTTTGTGTTATCGCCTGCCAACATGAAATATCCGCTGGGTTATCATACTTATATTTGGTTTGTTTACCGGAATAATCTGTTTCTATGACTGAAAGCTCCCCGTTTTCATACAATAAGTGGACACGATCCGTAACCTTATCGAGGATTGCTTGTGAAATGTATTCAGTATCGTTCATGCCGATATATAAATCAATGCCCCATGCGTATTCCATGTCATGAAGTATTTCTTCATTGCTCAGCGCCGGAATCGCTCTGATGTCTCTGTTCTTTATTTTAGTCTGTTGAATTGCAATATATCGGTTACGTTGTTGCTCTGAACCACCGGTAACCAGGACAATTTTTTTCATCTCAAACCTCCGATAAATTTACGGGCTGCTTAAAAATTCAGACGGTCTGTTGGACCGTCTGAAAACCATCATTAAGCAGATTCTGTGTGTATCTCTTTCGTGTTGACCGTAATACCTGATGTCTCTTTCAATATACTGGCAATAACGGATAGGCTGCCTTCGCCCCAATTGCGGGCAATTACCGGAACTATCTGCGCGACAAATTCCGGTGGGCTGCCAGCCGGAATAATCGCTTCCAGTACCGAACGAGCCAGTTCTTCAGCGTTAACCGCGTCACGCCAGTTGAAACTTTCCATCTCCTCCGGCGAAACATATGCAGGTTTAGAAACCTCAACCGGTTTCTTTGCCTCAATATGTACATTCAACTCGGGAACATGTGGGATAGGCAGGAAAGCGCGATCTTTGAGGGCAGGGTCTTCATCATAGATAATCTTTTCTGCATAGATAGCGGACATCCCTGCCATACTGATGATGCAGTCGGAATTCGGCATGACCTTGAGCTCGTCGGGGTTCATGACCGCACGCTTTTGATCACTGACACTCACTCCGCTACTGCTGCTTTTACCTCGAGAGCGGGACGTTCCTTTCGCCTTATAGGTATAAAATCCGATCAACTTACTCAATTCTTCCGCATCGTTTTGTTCGCGAGGTGCAAAAATCATACGGACGGCAAAGTTGGAGAAGAACGTCTGCCGTGCTGTACTGCCATATACTTCTTCCACCTGTGAAGGAGTTTGAAAGACGAGAATAGGGCGGATACCGTAACCGGCCAGATAGCCCACTCCTTTTTCGATGGCAGGGATATTGCCTAGTGCGGTAAATTCGTCTAATAGCAACAGACACTGATATTTCAATTTTGGGTTGTCAGACGGCAGACCCTGCTGGACATTGACATCGCATAATTGGCTGAAAAACAGTTTCAACAGCGTGCTATATATTTTCAGTTCATTGGGAGCAACACCCAAATAGATGGTTGTCGGCTCCATGCGCAGTCTATCTAAGCGGAAATCGTCGCCGCTTGTAGCAGCCTCTACCGCAGGATCAAGAAAGATTGACAAAGGTGCATTCATTGTTGATACGACGCTTGCCGCCTCTTTTTCTGCTTTTTGGAGAAAATCCCTCAGTAAGAATACGCAGTTCCTACTAAGACTAGCCGTAGAAGAAACAGAACGCAATTCCAGTTCGTCATTTATCCATTCCTTCAAAGTCTTACCGTTGGCGGGGGAGGTAAGTCGGAAAAGATTGGTCATTGTTGTCATATTCTGCATTAGATTGAGATCACGTTCCTTCTCGGTTTCAATCAAATACAGCAGCAACCCTGTGAACAATTTCTGTGCAGCTTCTTGCCAAAAATTCGAGCCGTCCTTATCGTCATTTCTAAGCGGATAAAAAATTGCCGCCACGGATAGTGCGTCCTTGTAGGTATAAACAGGATCGCGGCGTACATAAGTCAGCGGATTCCAACGATGACTGATCAGCGGCGCGTCAGGCTCTTCGGTGTGGTAAGGCATCGTTCCTGACGGATTGAAGAAAAACACCTTCTGCCCGTGTTTGGCGCGGAATCCGGCGGTAATCAGAAAGTTTTCCTTCTTTATATCGTTGACCACCATACTGTGTCGGTAGTGCAGGCAATTGGGTATAACAAAACCTATACCTTTGCCGCTTCGGGTACGGGCAGCCAAGTAGAGAAAACCATCGTTTGACCAACGCAGATATTTCCCTTTGTATTTGCCCAAAATCAGGTCCGGCACATCCTTTCCCTTTTTTCGTTTCTTTGCTGACGGGTTATCTAACAACCCTGATTTCCTGATTTCGCGCTCGCTCGCAAACCTTGAAGAGCCGTGCAACTCCTTTCTTTTTCCCCTCAGAACCGAGACCAGTAACATAATCAGTCCGACCACAGGGATAGCGGCTGCAACTGCCGTCGAAACCTTCAGCGGAAAAACCATGCCTTGCGGTAACCGGTCGAAATGCTGCCAATAGGCATAAAGCAAAGATAACGACGGTGCAGTTTTAAGTCCCAGCCATTTCGTATAAACCACCGCTCCTAGATACAGACCGACACATATGGTAGTAATAGCTAGTAGCAGGGATAGCAGAATGTCGGTTACGGGTTTTCTCATTACAAATACTCCAAAATAAAGCCCGCCAAAAGGCGGGCATAGAAAACTCAGTATGTGGCAGGTGGTTGTGCCAGCCGTTATTTCTGAACCGGCTGTCCGACGGAAGTTTTCATCATGTCGTGAATACCTCCGGAAACCCTTTCACGAGGGCTGGTTCGTATAATCTGCATCTCTTTGCCAATTACTTCGAACACGGTTTTTTCAGAGCCATCTCGCCCCTGAACCTGCCGAGACTGTACTTCCCCCCATACTTGCAGGCAGTCACCTTTTTCCATCAGTCTGCATACGGTTTCTGCCTGTCCTCCGTACAATATGACGGAAAACCATTCAGTGCGCTCTTTCTGTTCGCGCGTCTCACGGTCATTCCACGTTTTTTGTACGGCTACTGACACATTCGTAACCGCCCGACCGTCGGGCATATACCGTAATTCTGGATTACGTCCTAGGTTGCCCATAATTTCGATTTTATTGACATACGGCATTTACTATCCTTTCAAAATTGCTGGGTATAAAAAAGCCATCCTAAACTTCGGATGGCTTTGAGTTTTGCGTGATATTACGGAGATTGTGTCTTTTCCTGTTGTTCGATTTGGGTAATGGTCTGTATTGCTCGTAGCAATTCATATTTAGCATCATCAGACGAAATAAAACTTTCAAGAGAATAGTCTGCCTCATTTCTGGCATTTCTGAGTTTTTCCATTTGTCTTCCGATGACTTTTAGCTTCCTATCGTTACAGGATTTGAAAAAATTAATGAGTTGCTTGTGTCTAGATTGCCCTGATTCATAGGTAAATCCCAAATAGTTGCTGGCAAAATTCAGACTTATATGATAGACACCATAATAGATACGGCTGATGGCATTCCTGTTGTTTATTTCAACATTACCAAGCATTAATTTTCCACTTGACATAAAGTCTTGAGGCTCAATCATATCTCAACATCCTATTCCGTGACTGGAGTTGAATGGTCGACAGGAGATGTTGAAATTTATCAGATTTGAATCAACCGAATCTTCCATATCAATCAATAAGGCTGACAATGCTTCGTCAGCTTCTACCAACTTTGCAAGGTTATTGCAAAAACAGAGCATTCTTAATTCAATAACGTTATCTAATTCTACTGAATAATGGAAAGCATACGTAGGTATCTGAAACCCTTTTTCTTTTAGTAGTTCTTTACCAGCTAAAATTACAGAAACTAAAACAGCTTCTTTGATTTTTGTATTTTTCAGAAGTTGCAACAAACGTATCAGACCAACGTTTTGGTTTGGGTTGTGGGATGTCATCATGTTAAGGCGTTCGATAATCAGTCCGGGTTGCTCCATAAAACCATACAACATTCCGAGCTGAGCCAGCGCTCTTAACAATAAAGGGTCATTTGTATTTCTGGAGGCCTTGAACATTTCTTCTAGATATACGATTGCATCATCAAAATATCCCATTCTGTTTAAACCAATCAACCTGTAAAAACTAGCATTATTCAGGACTTCCGGTGCTGAAATAAAATCAAAGTGTTTGTCGAAATTGTTCTTACGGTTATTGATTGCATCCAGTATACCCAGTATCAGATAACCGAAAGAAGCGTCCGGTGTGCCAAACAAAGACTTTGCATCCCGTTCCAATCCGGAAAGCAGCAGCGGGCGCGGATTTTCTTGCTCCAGTGCTTGATCAAGCCTTTGTTTCACAGTTGATGTAATAGTTTCAGCAACAGCCATTTCAAACCTCTCTTTAATGTCTGACAATTTTATAGGATTCTTCATCTATAGGCAAAATCGCATATACGATGATATTTGATGATGTTAGTCCCCAAGTCCCTCATCATCTATGTAAACAGACATATCCAACTCTTTTCACAAGGTAAAAAGGTCGTCTGAAAAAGTTTTCAGACGACCTTGTATTACTGTAAACGCCCTTGCATAGCGTAGTATTTTTCGACAGGATCGAAGTAAAGTTCGGTCATGCGGGTTTTTTCAAAGTAACAGATCACGTCAATAGTGGAACGGACAGTGTTAAGAATATAACTGGGATCCATAGTTTGGCCGGTAGCTGATTCTTTGGCCAACTGCATGATGCGGTAATGAACATCACGAGCACTGTTTGCATGAACGGAAGTCAGTCCTCCCGGGTGTCCGGTATTAAGAGCGGCAAGATAGTCCCAAGCCTCATCACCCCTTAATTCCGTCAAAAAAATCCGTCCAGGTTTAAGCCGCATACACGCCGCAATAATCATTTTGGCTGTGATGTGCCCACTGTAAAACAAATGTGCATGGTTAGGGTGTAAAGGTAGATCGAGTTCGTGAGTGTCTTCAATAGTAACCAGCCGTTCATGAGTGGGAATCATGTCGGCCAGTGTCTTGGTAAACGTAGTCTTACCCGACCCCGTACCGCCTACCATGCAAATATTCAACCTCTGTGCTATCGCAATTCTGAAAAATTCATTCAGTTCGCCGTTGGCTTTATGTTCCAACATTTTGTACTGCCAGTCGGTCAATTTGACGTCAGACGGTAGCTTCATCCTGTCGGATACGTCACGGACCCAGCGGCTCTCTATTTCGATTTCCGACTCTGTACGACGTTCTGCCACGCCGTGCCCCGATACGTCGTTAAAACCATTCAGACGACCTGTATCAAGATAGTCCGACATCGTGAAACGGCTGTTCGAAGGTTTGCGGAAAGCAAAAACAACCGTTCCGTTTTCGCAACTGGGGGACATCATGATGTGGCCGCGCTCACCGTCGGGTAGCGTTACCGAATGAATGGGGGATTCGTATGAGATATGCTTTTTATTGTAAGTACATAGTGTATTTGCCAGTTTTTCCAATACGGGCAGGGGTAAATCAGGTCGTTCAATACGGCGGCAGCCGTCGGCATCTTCAAGAAACACTTCCCCAGGTCGGTTTATGAATACTTCGGTTACTCCAGGGGTATTGAGATATTCCGTCAGCTTCAACTTGTCCAGTAGATTGCGTGACGAAACAGAATTATCGTGAACCATTACATATTCCTTTGTTATTAACGGCTTGTTCTATAACTGCCAGTCAGTGGCAGTTATAGAACAAGCCGCTCCTTTTAAGTGAGCGGCTTCGGGTCAATATCGGTTGGAGACCGTTACGTTTTCATATACCCCTGAAAAATCTACATCACGGGCAACAAAGACCATGATTTCCGTGCCTTGATTGACGTATCCGGTTGGTGGAATGTTGATGCTGTTCTTCAGGGCTTCGGTAGCCATTTCCTGTGCGGTATTACCCGTATTTTCATACGAAATGTGGTTGTTATTACCCGACGTGCGGTTCTGTCCATTACTGAATCCGTTGCCTATGTCGCCAATCATGCTGATCATGATGGCACCGCCGAACCGCTGCCAAAAGTGATAATTCACTTTGGCAGGATGCCCTGATGCGCCGAGCGAATCGCCGCCGGGACTGTCCAGGGCCACACGGATGCCTTCCGGTGTCTCCAATGTATTCCACAAAACAAAAACTCGGGCCTGACCATGTGTCAGCGCGGAAGTCTGTTCGCCGATAATGGTAGAACCACGCTCAACCAGCACCGTCTTGCCGTTGGCCGAATAGACGTCACGTGCCACTTGGCAACGGGTTAAACCGGGATGGGTTGTGACAATCTTTGTGGTAGTGACACAGGGAATACCCGTACCGCGATTCAACACATAGGTTAAGTCGCCGCGACTTTCAGCAACGGTAGGCTTATAATTTCCAGGGCTCAGTCTTGCGGTCAGCGGGTTGCCCGAAGAGATTGACGAACCTACATCCGTTTCTCCGACAACCGTACTGTCAGGGCGTATGTTAGTAAGTGTGGCTGCCGCAGCGCCTGAAACTGTTCCTCCATCCATGCCTTGAGGGGATAGATCCACATCAAAACGCTCGTCAGGCGGAATTTCTTTTCTAACGACCGTTTCAGATCCCGTTTCAGGGTCCGTTTTCGGAGGCTGTGGATTTGATGCAGATCTTGCTTCACTCGCCGCGGCAGGCTTGGATGCTGCGGCTGGCGGAGTATCGGGAGCCATTTCTAAAATTTCATCTTGCTCTGCTTTAAAATTTTTACTGTCTGCCTTACCGTCAACCACTTCCTCTTCCGTTTTTTTCTCTACTTCGTCGGAACCTCCGGAATAATTAAACAGAGCGGCTGCGGAAACTCCGGCAACAGCCAATGCAGCAAACAGGAACATCATGTTTTTCATGGTGCTCCTGCTTTTAACATTTAGGTCGGTAGGAATGCCGCGTTCAATGCTGTCGTCACCGATACGTTCTTGCAGGCTCGGTTGTTCATCATCGGGTCTGATTTCGTTTTGCTTCATTTTTTATCCTTTTTCATACGGACGGTTCGGCTTTGAGTACTGCCGGTCAGATTGAACTTACCTTGCGGGTTGTAACTGCGGTTCTCTATACCGAGAACTGCGTTATTCAGCCGCAAAACAAATTTTTCTGCCGTTTCATGGACAATCAACGTATCGCCTTCAACATGACTGTTTACGGCAGCTTCAGATCCATCGGCCTTTACTCTGAATACGGCCGGCAAATCTTTAGCATTGTCATAACGGAAGTAGGTAAAACGACCGTCGTCGTAAATTTCGGTCGGTGCCAATGATTTTTTGCCGCGCCCCCAATAATTCCGGTTATAGTCGCCACCGCTAGGATTACGTGCTTCGTTGGCACGTAAAACGGCAGCAGCTTCAACCTGTTTCGACATTTCAGCCTGTTGCCGTTTGCGGACATCGTTCGGATAGAGAAATTCCAATACAAACGTAGGTGGATGATTTTGATCTGCCATTTTTAAATCAAGCGAATAACGGCGTTTTTTGTTGGATACCATCAATAAGTTGGTGGACGGTTGGGGTTTGGTTGGTTTGAAAAAAATATTGTTTCCGCGAACCTTCACCCCCCAGGCTTTACCATATCCCGTTACCAAACCTTCATTCACGGGATTGGCAACATCAACCGTTTCTCCATCCTCCAACTGAAGCAAAGTTGCATATCCGACTTTTGCCCTTACAACCACAACATCATATGGATTATGGTTGATACTTTGAATCCTCTTATCATATGGTGAGCGGTTGGGATTGACTGCGGCCAGAGCCGTCTGAAAAGACAAACCGGCCACAAGGCCGGTTATCAGCAAGGTTTTTTTCATCATTGCGCAACCTCTTCGGTAACGTTGTAACTTAACACTTGAAAGCCCAGAGGATTAATATCTCGAACCGCCTCGGTCATTGGGGTTGTCTTAAACTCAAAGGCAATAGTGGCAATCATTTTTTGCGGCGGTGCCGGTTTGATTTCGGAATTACCCACAGGAACCAACCGTTTTTCAAACCGTACCTGCGCCATATCACCTACAAACGAGATATTGGTCACCTTTACAAGCACTTCGGCATTTTGTTTCAAAACCTTATGCGGTGCAGTTGGACTTTCGTAAAAAGCTCGGTATTTGGCTTGAACTTCGGGAGAATTGAAGAGTTTTGTCGTATCATAGGTCGCCTGAACCGTATTCCAGTTATAACCTTCTCGGAACATGACATATTGGCGCAGCCAGTGTCGATTAATCACCTCATCGTAAGTCATCTGTTTGTTTTTAATAGTAGTTACGATATTGGTCTCTCCCGTAGTCTTATCTACTTCGATAACAAAGGGAAAGGCCTCTTTTAAGGGCGTAAGACTGGTAACGGCAACAACAGACAAACCTGCAATAACTAGTCCGCCAATACCGACGCGCTTCCAAGTGCTTGCATTTTGCTGTGCGATATCCACCAAGGTTTTTTCAAATCCCAGTGCCATCCGGATCATTTGATCTACTTCTTTGCCGATGCGCTTTTTTTGCTCTTTCTGCAACTGTTCTTCATTCTGCGGTTGTTTGGTTTTTTTACGGAAAAACATTATCGTGCTCCGGTATGTTGCTGAACGTTAATCGGAAATGCCTGCCCATAAGGTTGTTTGGGTGCGGAGGAGCAGGCGGCCAGAACGGCGGCAAGTGCAGCCAATAAAATTACTTTCATATCAATTTCCTTTTTTAAAAGTAGAAAAAAGCCCGCACAGTGGATACTGTCGGGCTTTTAACGCTCAGGTATAAATCAGTTGTCGTACCAATCTCTGCGGTCGGAACTGGCCATTCCTACCAATGCGATAGGGAACACCAAAGCCATCATAATGGCAGGGCCGATGTTGTTATGGCGGTTCAAATAGGCAATAAATACTAAACCGAACACGATACCAACTCCTAGCAACATTTTCATAATGGAATTTCCTCTCCTTTATTTGATGTTATCAAAGGCATAATCATTAACAAATGCGCTCCAGTCGCGGCCGTTATGCAGGTTTTTGACCGTAACGCTTCTTCCATATCTGTCGAGCAGGTAGATGGTATAACTATGAGAAGCCCAGCCGAAAATACTTTGCCGGTACTGTGCCTGATCAAAGTTTTCCCAGCGAATGCCGCGAATACCTTCAGACCATGGAAACAGACCGCTGTAATACCATACACCGGTCTCATCCATATAGGCACGGCAACAGGAGAGTCGGAACAGTATCCAACCGAACCCGAGCAGATACAGCAGTGTCAGACCGTACAATACCGTTTGTGCCGCGCTTTTACCTAATGTCAAGCCAAGTATCCCTGAAATAATGGCAAAGGTAGAAGACACAACAAACAGATAGAGCAGGATGCCTATAACAAAATACTGGATATACGCAACCCAAGACAGGCGTGCAGTCATGTTCGACTCCTATCGATTAAATTAAGATGGGCGTTTGTTGGATACCGGGGAGACACCGCCGCCACTACGGCGATTGGAGGCCGCATTGAGTGTGGCAGTTCCGGCCCGGCCTACTAAACGGCCCGCAGTACCTAAACCGCTTACGAGAGACATCATATGACGGGAAGCACCCGACACAGCCGCACCACCCGTCAATGCTGAGGCAATACTCGGAATGTTGAAAACGACGACTAGGAAGATGATGGTTTGTAACAAAAACAGCGGTGGTAGTAATTCAGCAGAAACATAATCGAAGGCACTTCCACTTAAAGCCATGTTAATCGCCTTATCAAATGCCGCCATCTGTATTTTAACCAACAGGACAAACATCGTGCAGGTCAGAATATGGTTCAGACACTGGCCGATCCAGTTGATCGCGTACTGCCGCGTTGCCGGAAACAACAGGCAGCCGAGAAATAAAGGGCCTATCATCAACACCAATGCCAGCGATACCTTAGCAACCATATAAAAGGCAAAAGAGAGCCCAACAACCAATGCTCCACAAATCGTGATAACCAAACCTATTTTGATAACTATTCCAAAATGAACTCCAATATCATACCATTGATATTTTTCATGAAGTTTTGAAATAGTATCTAATAAGTCCATCAACAATTTCCAACTGGCATCCATTGCCGACGCATCCACTTTGTAGCCGCCGGCAAAGATTCCGGCAATCTCGTCCGGCATTCCGTAAATGATATGGGCCAGTTTCATGTAAGTCGCCGGAGCCAACGAGAGTCCGATAATCAACATCCATCCGCAGCATTTTTTGATGAAATCCACTGCCAGAACATCAAGACTAGAATTGTAATAATCCCAAATGACAAGCAGTACATAAAAAGAAAAACAGGCGACGAACAGCGGTGTAATCTGCCCAATAAAATCCCCGGTCTTATCCAGAAGATTCTGCCCCAAATCCGCCCCAAGCGTTTTGGCCACGTCGGCAAAAAAGGTTGACATAAACGTCTCCAATAAAAAAACCACCGTCGGAACGGTGGTTTTGCAGGGTTATTCGGTAGTTATTTTTCAGGAACAGGAAATTTTTTATCACAATCCACATTCGTGTTATTGATTCTGTTATCTCGAATACAATTATCACGTTTTTGTTGGATTTTACTGATTTCCATATCCTTGTTCATCTTCTCATAAAACTTTTCTTCTTCGGATTGACCGCAGGCGGACAATAATAATGTTGCATAGATCAGTCCCAACAGATGAAGTTTCATTTCAGATGTCCTATTAATGGTTTAACTACACGATTTGTTTGTATTATTAATTCTGTTATCGCGGAGACAGTTATCATATGCCTGTCGTTTCTTAAACTGGACTTTTTCATCCAGCGCCATATACCGCTCCATCATATCCAGCCGAGTTTGATTCTGTTGGATATAGGCCTTTTCCAAGGAGATACGGTTTTGCAGGTCTGCGGCCGCTTTCGCATCTTGGGTAGTATTTACCCTATCCATCAACGCCTTTATGTTTTGGAAGCGTAGTTCTGAATCCTTGATGGCTTTCAGAGTAAGATCAAAATGTTTGATCAAACGCTCATTATCCGCGTTTTGATTATAGCCTTTGGAACTCAATAGATTGTTAAAGTTCCCATCTTTCGTCTGCATGGCTGCATCATAAACCGATTTCCACTCATCAGGCAGTTGTTCAAGTGCGTCGGTTTTCAGGATATTGCCCAAATTACGGTTGCCGGTCAGGGCTTTGACTTGGTTCTTCAATTCGGTAATTTGCTTGATCTGGTTTTGAATTTGTTGCCCCAATTGAACACCCTGCTGAATGGCTTGGGCGACAGAGGCACCGTCGAAAACCGGAATACCGCTCGCCATCGTCGGGGCAGAGGTAGCAACCATCAGACCCAAAGCTAATGCCACCGCTGTTTTTTTGACTTTGTACAGTTTCATGGAAATCTCCTACGAATAATGAGAAATGCCGCATTGTGCGGCGGAAGGGGGAGGCCGTCCGTAAACGGCAGGAAAGTAAAAGGCCGTCTGAAAACAGTTTCAGACGGCCTATGTGTTTATATTTCAGTGAATATCTGCGTTCAGCTTTTCTCCTTCGAACTAAGTGGATGTTTTACCAGATACAGCCTGATAAAGCAGTGGCAGCCAAACATCGGGGTCTTCGCTGCCAGTTTCTTCCATAATGCGGTGCATCAGGGCAACATTTTCTGATGTGCCTGAAAGTACGACCAACTCGTCATGAAAGTCGTGTAAATCAAGAGTAGCGAACGTACTCTGCTTACTTTGCTTAATCAGGAAAATACGGCTTTCAAGCGGTAATTTGAGAAGTTCGGCGCATTCTTTATCGGAAAGGCCGCATTTCATGTAAGATTCTTTGCTGCCGTCAGGGTTAGGTAGGAAAATTTTGGTCGGCGTTTGCTGTACGATGGCCGCAAAATTGGGAGAGTTGGCAGCATCTTCCGGCGACTGGGAATCCAAAATCAAAAACTCACCTGATTTACGGCCGGTTTTCAGTGTTTTAAGCATCAAATCGGCTGTAATATCAAACCGGTCGGCATACCAGAACTCGGCAATGACTGAAGCCATCAAACTGCCTTCATCTGCCACACGGTCTGCCATTATTTCCTTCAAATACAGCAGATAAGCCAATACCGGACCTGTCGGCTCGTAATCATCTTTCAAGATACAGGTTACGTCCAGACCGATACGGAAAAACGCTTCCGGATCAAAGCGGTTTGACAGGCTGTCCAGGCACCATGCAAATTCTCCGCCCTCACTGCGGCACCACTTGGAGAGACGCGTACGCAAAGAGTTTGGTGCGGTAGAGTATGGCAAGTTGTCCAGCAGGGTGCTGAAATTACGCAGGTCAAACTCCAGTTCGTAGAGTGTATCGACAGCCAACTTGATTTGTCGTTCCTCCGAAGCGTCTGCGCCGCCGGCACATTGTTTGACCAAGCGGTACAAGAAACTACGGTGTTTCGGCTGATCGGGCAGTTGGAACGGGTTAAAACCGTTGTCAACGCCTTCTTCGACCGCGTAGTAAGTTCCGCCTAATGCCCGAACGAAGATTTCCATCCCCCTATCTAAATCCAGAACAAACAGATAAGGATCAAACCGCGCCATAAAGGTCAGAATTGCGGTTTCCAGAGCGGTTTTACCCGTACCGGTTGCTCCAGTAATCAAAGTATGTCCCGCAATCCGTTTGCCGCGCATATTAATGTCTTTGCGGCTGTAATGCAGGTTCAGGTTAAACAGGGTGTTTGACAGCGTTTTCAACGGCATCAGCGGCGAACCGTCGCCAATCGGATTGCCCCAGCTTTTCCCTTGCGAATAGTTGTGCATTCCGAATACGGTGGCAAGATTGGTGGTTGTTTTCGGCATCATCCGTGGACGCTGTTTGTAACCCGGAATTTGGCTGAAAAAGGTTGAGGGCATTGAACCGGCTGCATGGACAAAACGGAATCCGTTTGCATTGAGGAACTCCGTCATCGCCGTCGAGCCGTTTTTACGGGCGGCTTTCGGGGTATCCCCATATACAACGAGGGAAGCGGAGTAATCGCCGAACATGGTGCGTCCGGCAGACAGCTCGCCTTTACCCAAAGTCAGTTCATCCTGCTGATCCGTCGCTTCGTCTTTTGCACTTTTCAAAGCGTTACGCTGTTGGTTGATGGCCGACTGCATATCAGCATTTTCCGTATAGATAAAACTTTGCGTCAGCGTAAATTCACACGGAAGTGACAAGACCGGCAGTAAAGTCATAATTTTACTTCGGCCGAAGTCCTTCAAATCATAGCAGGTAGCAAACTTGCGGTGTTCCGCACTTCTGATCTCCAGAATATCCGTACCGAAATGCAGGTCGGCAGTAGGGATGACTTTATATGCCGCAGAAGGGGTTAGGGGAATATTTTCCCTTAATCCCCCATTGCAAAGTGTTCCAAAGAATTGATAGACATCTGAAAATACCACCCCGTTCTCGTTTTCATAAACGCCCAACGGTTCGGGATCAAATATGCTTAATCCTTTTACGATCAAATCCAACAGCTCCGCCGTTTCTTCAACCCCATCTGAAAAATCATGGTATTTCAAGACGACTGATAAGTAGAACAAATTTTCAAAATAGTCTTTTTGGTTGAATTGTTCGATATAGTGATCTGCAAACTGTCGGCAGAAGTTATTTTTGAAAATATAGTTTCTTTTCAAATCAATTTTCTGCCGTTGGAGCGTCGTCCATATGGCAAGCCGACTACCATATTGCTTGCCAGCGGCATTCAAAACCCTTTTGAGGGTTTCGTTTGCCGCTATCAAGTGCCCGTCATTCACGCCTTCAAACGGAATACCGTCAAATTTAACGGTAAAGCCCAAGTAGCCGTTTTCATAATGCACAATGTGCTCAGCAACGTGCCGACTGACTTTCGGAAAAAAGTTTTGCTGCGGCGGCTGCCTCTTCAGTTTCTTCCTTAATAAATCGGATGTAATCATCGCGGTCTCTTCCAAATTTGGTTGCTGTAATGGTTAGGGTGTCACCGAAAAGATTTGACTTCCTCCGGACGAACCACCAGTAAATTTCCAAACCCAATATACGTAATGCCTGATCATCTCTTTTCGTGAGCACCCTCAAGAAATAGATACAGGGCAGGGCCAGCAGGAAAATCCCGAAAGCCTTCAAACCGTAAACAGGCATAAGGAACATGGCGGTAGCCATAAATACCACTAAGATAATAAAGCCCGGAATAATAGGAACTCCGGCCAGCATGGCGACACGTGACAGTCCCTCATAAGAACTGTACTCTGTGTCAATATTGATTTCGGGTAATCCGTTCATCCGTATTCACCCTGTGTCAATTAGAAGTTAACGCTTTTTGCTGCTTTAATAATCCCTGCCGCCAACGCCGGTCCGCATCCGAACAGAAAAATCCAACCGCAAACCCGAAGAATGTCTCCAATAGTTTTTTCTTGAAAATAACCGCCAACAGCAACCATGACAATTGCCACACCTGCAACAATAGCCAGAATGTTGTACCACTCTTGAAACCATTGTTTGACTGTACTCTCTCCGGTTGACAGGCCGCCGGCGGCCAAAGCCGTCTGAATACCACCCAACATTGCACTAAACAAAACCGCTTTTACCCATTGACGGGTGTTTTCACTCACATATTTCATTTTTGAAGCTCCAAAAAAAAGACCGCCAATATGGCGGATACAAAAAAACGACCATAAGGTCGTGTATTAAAAATCACCGAAAACATCCCAAGACTTAGGTTCTGGTTTTTGTAGAACAACTTGTTGATGTATTCCTCTTTCAATTCGGACAGGTGTATCAGAGAAATTGGATGATTCTGAGAATACTACCTTTCTGTATGGCGAATCCGAAGTTTTCTTATTGGCAACCGTTACCGGAACAGGTTGTATTGCAGCAGGATTTTTCCCACTTAAACGTGCGTAACGTGCTTTGACGTTGCGCACATAGTGCTGGGTTTCCCGATATGGTGGAATACCACCATATTTACGAACTGCTCCTTCGCCGGCGTTATAGCCGGCAAGCACTAAGTCAAGATTACAGCCGTGAATACTGGATCTATCAGGAAAATGGTTACATAAAAAACGCAGGTAACGAGTACCTGCGATGATGTTTTGTTCCGGATCGTAAAGGTATTTGGGGTTGACCCCCATTCGTGCTGCCGTTGGCGGAATAACCTGTAACAGACCCCGTGCATTTTTGTTAGACAGGGCATAACGGTTGCCACTACTTTCCCTGCCCATAACAGCCCATACAATGTTTTTATCCAAACGTTGCAATGCGGCATGTTTTTCAACTAAAGCCTCATATTGCGGGTATGGGGCGGCGGCAAACGCCGATGAATGACAGAGAACAAAGAGTGAGGTTGTCAGTTTCAAGATTTTTTTCATGTTTTGTTCACATCCTTCATTTTCTACAATACTTACATAAAAAAACGAAAATCTGAGCAAACTGAAAGTTAGAATGCTTGGATTTTCGTTCTTTGGGGTGTGTCCATTTTGTGACTGAAACACATTGAAATAAATAGTATGTGATGGTATGTGCAGACTTCACTTCTATTTAAAAACAATGGGTTAGGTTTTACATAAAGGACTTAAAATCCGTCGACCCTAAACAGGTCGTGCCGGTTCGATTCCGGCTCCGGGCACCAATAATATTTATTAATTACTGATACTTACAGATTTTAAATTCTAGTAAGACAGCTTAATTTCTTAAGCTGTCTTTTTTTCTTGTGCCTTATTTGTGCCAAATAGCGCATTTTCTGTGTCCAAGTTCCCGACAAGATCATGCAGAACATGAGCGTGTTGGTGTAAATGCTCCGGCGTGAGGTGTGCATACCTCTGAACCGAACCATAGCCAAAGTTTTCCAACCACCCATCTCCTGAAGCACTCTCAGCGGCACACCACGTTGAACAAGCCAGCTTGCCCAAGTATGGCGTAAATCATGCCAAGTAAAATCTTCAATTCCCGCTTGCTCTAGCGAGTATTTCCAATACCGGCTATCTATCTCCGTTATCGGATTACCACGTTTGTTCACGAAAACGAAAGTTTGATGCTTCCCTATTTGACGTTCCAATACCGAAACCGCTGCTTCATTGAGCACGACACCTAGAGCTTTACCGGCTTTCATTTCATCAGGATGATACCAGCAAATACGCCGTTCTAAATCAACCTGATTCCACTTCAACCCTAAGACATTTGTCTGTCGAAGCCCTGTATTCAAACTGAAAATAATCAAATCAGCAAAATAGCGGGGTTTTGCAGCATCAATCAGCCTTTGGGCTTCTTCCGGCTTCAACCAGCGAATACGGCTTTCACTCTCCCGATACTGTTCAATATGCGGGGCTTTATCCAGCCATTCCCATTTATTGACTGCTGCTCTTAAAATTGAGCGTATCAATGCAAGGTAGCGGTTTTTGGTACTGTCTTTACAGCGTAGTTTCCCAACTATGGCTTGTATTAAATCACGGTCAATATGGTGAAGATAAACGCCCTGAAGTTGTGTCAGGGCGCGTATCTTGGCTATATCGCCATCAATGCTTTTCTTTTGCGACTTTTCCTGAATCCAGCGAACTGCTGCTTCATCCCAAATTCGCTTTGGTTTTTCACCAAGATTTGAAACACGCCATGCTTCATGTTTGGGCTTATCCCTCAATTCTTCCGCTTCACGTTTGTTCTTGGTCTTAGCAGATCGTCTAACTCTTTTGCCGCTGGGTGCGATAAAGTCGATATACTAAATTCCGTTTCGCTCATAGATTCCGTTATTGTATTTAGGCATTTTTTTCACTCCTGCGTTCGAGTGATGCCTGCATTTGGGTATTTTCCAGTTCATGCAAAAACCCGTCAAGCGCGGCTTGTGTAATACAATATGCACGTCCGGGTTTGCTCGCTTTTAAACGACCTTCCCGGATATGCTCCTGTATGGTTTCAACGTGGCATTTGCATAATTCGGCTACACCCTCAACATCATAAGTTACAAACATAGCCTACTCCTACCGTCTGGCCACTTCATAAATACTGAAAGAGGCAGTCTCCAACAACATCACCAATTTTTTAACCGCCTGATACCGCTTGATTCTTGGTTCAATCATCAAATAACTGTTTGGACTAACGTAGAAACTCAAACAAAAATAACCCTGCTTGTCCGTATCAAACGGAATTAGCCAGTAGTGCGGGTATTCCTCCTCTGTCGGCGAGAATGCCGCATCTACCTTGATAGTGGCCACTACACGCTTTTCTTCAATCAGCATTCTGCGATTTCTCCTGATAAAACTGCAAAATACGATTGGCGTTTCTGAAGAAGCTGGCGGAATAGTTTTGTCCGGCCTTGAGACGGGCATAAGCCGTATTCGCTTCATAAAGTGAATTTTTAAACTCAATTACTTTACTCAACGGCCATTCGTTGAGCTTATGCGGCGGTTTGGCAATCAGCCGTTCGTAACCGCCATTCAGCATGGATTGTCTGAACTTCTCTTCATCTCCAGAAACAGCCATTTCCTGCTCCTTGTCAAAATATCCATTTCGCAATGAGTATCAAGGCAAGGCAAACTGCAACCGTGGCGACCATCGTGTAACGCATGGTTTTAACCACTTCATTGATTTGCGCTTCCGTGTGTACTGCAATCCGTTTCTGAATTGCGCCATACAGATGCCCCTCGCTCTCTTCCAACTGCTCATTGGTTTTGTGCAACAAATCGGCCAGTATTTGCTCGCGGTAGGTTTTGAGTTCTGCCGCCGCTTGCGTAATGGCTTCTTGCTGCTTTTCAAGCTCAATCAGAAATTCGCCCATATCACGTCTTATCAGTCTTTGCTGTATTTTCGAGATGTCCTTGATAGAGACTGACTACCGGTAACAGGTTGGGGAGCAGGTGGAAGCCCTGCGCTAAGATTAACGGTTTAAAGGCCGTCTGAAATGGTTCAG